>CAKTEZ010000013.1 GCA_934553255.1 uncultured Oscillospiraceae bacterium | reverse complement strand
AGCATGGAGAATTAGAGACACATACGGCACTGTTTTCCGAGGAAAACAAAGAAATCTACAGTGTCATGACATGACAAAGCAGAGCCAGACGAACCATTGCAGGTTTGTCTGGCTCTACTGTTATTCTTTTATGCCTAATCCTAAAAGATCAATAATGGCTTGTGACATACTGCTGTCTGCGATTGGCTTAAGCTTTGCTGGCGGTATTGGAAGCTCGTATGCCGATTTCCCACCATAAGGCCGATGAGAGGGGATAAATCTTGCAGGAACGGTATCTCTGAAATCAAAGATCGCAAATTCGTTGCTCGGAACGGCAATGGCAATAAAAAGACCATGCGTGTTCTGCAACTGTATGTATTTTGCGTCACGAAGATGTAAAACCTGGTTCTCTTTCCAAAAGCCCGTGTAGTCATTCATCAATTCAAGTTTAATTTGAAACCCAGGTCGAGTGATCAAAAAATCACTCGAGGCTGATGTTTTAGCACTGGGCAGGATCTTTCGATTTCTATCTGCTCCGTCAAGCTGTATCTCATAAGAGTCGGATCTTAAGAGATTGAGAAAATAGTCTTCCATCAACCATGAGGCAACCAGATCCTGTGCATATTCAAGTGCTGTCCTGCGATCTCTATGATGAAAACAGTTCTTCATGTTGTAATATGTTTCAGGGAAATTTTTCGCAAGATCATATTCGTTCCCCTGCAATATTAATATGTTATCTTCTCCGTACCCCAAGTCTCTCGCCACTTCATAAAGCGGACGCTTAAAAAAATGGCTTACGCCTGAAAAAGCACCCATATTGAACCCTCCATTCCTTTAATCATCAACGGTTTTCATAATATCTTTCAAGCGTAGGTCCAAGGTCTTGCAGATCTTGAGCAGAAGTTCTTGAGGGCTGTGCAAAGGGAAGGACTGCCGATGGCAGTCCTCCTGCGGTTCGCTTTTCTTACGGCTTCATGGTGGGGAACAGGATCACATCGCGGATGGAGTCCGTGCCGCAGAGCATCATCGCGCAGCGGTCGATGCCGAAGCCGAGACCGCCCGTCGGCGGCAGGCCGTATTCCAGAGCCATGACATAATCCTCGTCCATCATCTCGGCCTCATCGTCGCCGTTGGCGCGCTTTTCGACCTGCGCGCGGAAGCGCTCATACTGGTCCATGGGGTCGTTGAGTTCGGTGAAGGCGTTGCCCATCTCGCAGCCGCACACAAACATTTCGTAGCGCTCGGTCAGGTGCGGGTCGGAGGGGCTGCGCTTGGCGAGAGGGGAGACCTCAACGGGATACATGGTGATGAAGGTCGGCTGGATGAGGGTCTCCTCGACCTTCTGGTCGAAGGTCTCATAAAGGGCGTTGCCCCAAGTCTTGTCCACGCCGTCCATATCGACGCCCACGCTCTTGGCAAGCGCCACGGCGGCGTCGTTGTCGCCCTCGATGGCCATGAAGTCCGCGCCGGTGACCTCCTTGACCGCGTCGGCCATCGTGACGCGCTTCCACGACGGGGTCAGGTCGACATCGTGGCCGAGCCACTCGAGCTGATAGGTGCCGAGGATCTCCTTTGCGGCGCCCGCGAGGATGCCCTCAAGAATGTCCATCATGCCGTCAAGGTTCGTGAACGCCTGATACAGCTCGCAGGTGGTGAACTCGGGGTTGTGCTTGGTGTCCATGCCCTCGTTGCGGAAGATGCGGCCGACCTCGTACACGCGCTCCAGACCGCCGACGATCAGGCGCTTGAGGTGCAGCTCGGTCGCAATACGCATATACATATCGATGTCGAGCGTGTTGTGGTGGGTGATGAACGGACGCGCGTTCGCGCCGCCCGCGATGGGGCTGAGTACGGGGGTCTCGACCTCCATAAAGCCGAGGTCATCGAGGTAGCGGCGCAGGAACGCCACAAACTTCGAGCGGATCTCAAAATTCCGCTTGCTCTCGGGATTGACGATCAGATCGACATAGCGCTGGCGGTAGCGCAGCTCCTTGTCCGTAAGGCCGTGGAACTTCTCCGGCAGCGGGCGCAGGGACTTCGAGAGCAGCGTGATCTCCTTGGCGCGGACGCTCATCTCGCCGCGCTGGGTGCGGAACACCTCGCCGCGCACGCCGACGATGTCGCCGATGTCGTACTTCTTGAAGCGGTCGTATTCCTCCGCGTCCATCTCGTCCTTGCGAGCGTAGATCTGGATGCGGCCGGACTTGTCCTGCAGGTCGCAGAAGCTGACCTTGCCCATGCCGCGCTTGCTCATCAGGCGGCCGCCGACGGTGACCTCGGTGCCCTCCAGAGCGTCGAAGTTGTCCTTGATGTCCTGTGCGTGATGGCTGACATCAAAGCGGGTCTGCTGGAAGGGATCGCGTCCCTCGGCGCGCAGCGCCGCAAGCTTTTCGCGGCGGACCTTGAGGATCTCGGAAAGGTCCTGCTCCTGCGCGGGAGCGTTTGCCTGAGTGTTCTCTGCCATATCGTTTTCTCCTTACTATCGTCCTCGAGCGTTAACGCTCGATCTTTTCCACACGGTAATGAATGGTGCCGACGGGAGCCTCGACGGCGATCTCGTCGCCCTCCTTCGCGCCCATGAGGGCCTTGCCGAAAGGGGATTCCTCGCTGATGGCGCGGTGCATGGGGTCGGCCTCCTGCGAGCCGACGACCTTATAGGGCGGCATCTCGCGGCCGGACTTGAGGTCCACGACGGTGACGGTGCAGCCGATGCTCACGGCGTTGGACGCGCCCTCGCTCTCGTCGATGATGACGACATGGAGCAGAATGTCCTCCAGCTCGGCGATGCGGGAGTAGAGCTTGCCCTGCTCGTTCTTCGCCTCATCGTATTCGCTGTTCTCGCTCAGGTCGCCGAAGCCGCGCGCCTCTTTGATCAGCTCCGCGACTTCTTTTTCACGGACGGTCTTGAGGTAGGTCAGCTCATCCTGCAGCTCCTGCTGGCGCGCCGCGCTCATCTTGAACTCTTTTTTCATGTCGTTTCCTTTCCATGCGCCGCCTTTCGTCCTCTTACGGGGCGCAGGCGGCGCACAATAACACCTATTTTAAGTAAAAGCATTATAGATGTTTCCGCCGCGCTTGTCAAGATTTGCCCTTGCGGTTTGCCGTCCTCGCCGGAAAATTTCTCTTGCATTTCTCCGCCGCGTCCTCTATAATATCTCCGGTATAAGCCGGTGTGATGGAATGGTAGACGTAGCGGATTCAAAATCCGCCGGGGGCGACTCCGTGTGGGTTCGAGTCCCACCACCGGCACCAAAATGCCACCGTAATTCCGATGGAATTACGGTGGCATTTTTCTACGCCTGAAAACCGCTTGATACAAGCATTGAAGATATACGGGAATACTGCCGCCTTTGTCTGCAGGAGGGATCCGAGGAAAATCTGCGGGCAAGGTATGCGATCATTTTGAAGCAGCGGGAGGAAGCCCATAAACGGGTGGAGGAAGCCAAAGCCACAGCAAAATATATGGACGACAAGGTCGCGCACTACGAGGCGATTCTTGCAGGTCTCGCCCCGGATGATACCAACCCGAAAAACTGGACAGCAGAAAACCGGCCCAAATACTAAATGAAAGGACGTATACAAGGGAGGCTTCTTTGTGACTTTTTTTGATCGAATGTGTGGCTGGTGGTAGACTGGTATGACTTTTTGGTGGTGGATGTCCTGTTGGCGCCGTTTGACAAGTTCTATAAGGCGGCTGGGGTCAGCCCGTTTGAAAAATCTGCCGTTTGGTTTTATTTTAAAGCCAGAGTGAGAGGCATGATACTCGGACTTGTATTTGCGCCGATCGTCGGTCTTATTGTAACGCTCATATAAGCGGGGCTTTCCGGACTCAACGCAGACCGACTTCCCCGGTAAACGGAACGGGACAGCCGCAGCTGTCCCGTTTTTTGCTTGCCTCCTCTCGTCAGATACCGAGCAGCTGGCGCTTTTTCGCCGCGAACTCCTCCTCGGTGATCACGCCCGCGTCCAACAGGCCCTTGTACTGCTTGAGTTCCTCGACGGTATTCGACGCGCCGCCCGCTGCACGGACGGGAGCCGCCTGCTCCGCCTGCGCCGCGCCGGTCTCCGGCGCGTTCGGCGCGACGAACTGCATCAGGTTCCGCGCGAGGGTATGCAGCGCGTCGACCTTCTCGTTATACTCCTGCAGAAAGCCGTCCACGCTGGGGTACTCGTCGTCGAACTTCGGCGCGTCCAGCTCGTTGCGGAAGCTGTGCCAGTAGGGGTGGTCCAGCTCCAGCTCCACCGCGAAGTGGCGGAACGGCGCGTCCTCGCGGAACTCGGGCTTATGACGCTCCAGCTCGCGCTCGCGCTCGCGCCATTCATCGTTCGTACGGTTGAGAAACTCCATGCGCTCGTGCTGCATCATGCGTTCGTAGTCGCTTCTTTGCAGCTTGAACTGCTCGATGCGCGGGGCAAGCAGGCGCACGCGCTCGGGGGTCTTGCTCGCGCCGCACGCGAGCGCCGCGGCGCTGCCGTCAAAGAGCGTCACATCGTCCTCGGTGATGCGGAAGGACTTGAGCGCGGATCTTTCGAACACGATGGCGTCCTCCTCGTCCCGCAGGCGGAACAGGCCGTTGGTCACATCCAGCGCCAGCGGCGTGCTGAACGCGCCGAAGCCGAAGCGGTACTCGGGGCGGAAGCGTTCGCGCAGCGCTTGATTTTTCTCATAGAATGCGATGTACTGCCGGAAGCCGTCGAGCGACATTTCATTCAGCGCGCCGTTCGGCAGATCCACCTTCCGGCCGCACTCCTTGCAGATCGGCACGCCCTCGACCTTCGTCGGCAGCAGGCGCGGCGTCGCATTGCCGCAGATGGGGCAGGGCTTTTTGTTGTTGCTGAACAATCCCATAAATGTGACCTCTCCTTCTTTGCGTCTCGTGGTGGTATGTAAGGGACAGCCCGGGGCGTTGCGCCGCACGCGGCCCTTCCCTCAGCTTCTACCTTTTGATAGTATACGGTTTTTTGCCGTCCGGCACGACAATATCCTGAAATGTATGTTTTTTTGCCTTGAAATGCGTCGCTTGCGGGCGGGAGCGAAGAATTTTCCGCCCCGCGCTTCCTGTGGGAAGGTCAAGCTTGCAATCGTGATAGGAATTGGATATAATGAATATGCAATTTTTGGAGGCATTTTTATGCGGAGGTATACGATGAACATTCAAAAAAGCTTAAACGGAACCGCGCTGACCGTCACGCTCGAGGGCAGACTGGATACGACGACCTCGCCGAAGCTGGAGGAGGATCTTCGCGGCAGCATCGGCGGCGTCACGAGCCTGACCTTTGACATGGAGAAGCTGGAGTATATCTCCTCCGCGGGTCTTCGCGTGCTGCTGGCGATGCAGAAGCTTATGAACCGCCAGGGCGAAATGCGGCTTCGCAATGTGAATGCGACCGTCATGGAGGTATTTGAGATCACGGGCTTTGCCGACATTCTGAGCATCGAATAAGCCTTCTCGGGAGGGAATGCCATCTATGTTGTACATACTGCTCGGGCTGACGGCGCTGTGTCCTGCCGTGCTGTCCGCCCTGCTCTACCTGTGCAATAAAAGAACGCGCTTCTCGGCTCTGCCCGAAATGGTCAAGCAGGGCGTGTACGGGCTTGCGTTCGGGCTGCTTGCCGTTCTCGGCACGGAGTGCGGCGTCTACGCGGACGGCGCGCTCATCAGCGCGCGGGACGCGGCGCCCCTGTGCGCCGGCCTGATCTTCGGCGCGCCTGCGGGCATCCTGTCCGGCGTGATCGGCGGCGCGGCGCGCTACGCCGCAGCGCTTTGGGGCGCGGAAACATACACAAGGCTCGGCGCGAGCCTCACCACGCTTTTTGCGGGTCTGCTGAGCGCGGCTCTGCGGAGGTGGATGTTTGACAACAAGCGTCCCGCATGGCACTACGGTCTGGCGGCAGGCTTTGTGCTGGAAGTGGTCAATATGCTTCTGGTCTTTTCCGGAAATATGGGGGATGTACACGAGGCCTTTACACTGGTCGAGCGCTGCGCTCTGCCCATGATGGTGCTGAACGCAGGCGCGGTCACGCTGGCCATGCTGACGGTATCGCTGCTCGCGGGCGAGCGCGTCGGAGCAGGGGGATCAAAAGACCGGCATCAGCTCGCGCAGACCTTTTCGCGCTGGCTGCTTGCGTGCGTCGTTTTGGCCTTCGCCGTGTCCGGCGTGTTTCTCTACGGCCTGCAGTCAAGACTCGCGGTGGACGACGCGGAGAAAATGCTTTCTCTCTACATTGGGGATGTCCGCGACGACATCAACGACGCCTCGGACGAAAATCTGCTGCGGCTGACGCGAATGATCCGCGACGAGCTGGAGCGGATCGGAAACGAAAAGACCGAAACGCTCCGCGCCCTGCTTGCTGCCTACGGCGTGTCGGAGATCAATATTATCAACAAAAACGGCGTGATCTGCGCCAGCTCGACCCCGACCTATTGGGGATTCGATATGTCGTACGGGGCGCAGTCCTCGGAGTTTTTAGTGCTGCTGGAGGGAACGAGCGAGCTTGTTCAGCGCTACCAGCCGATCTCTCACGAGACCGCCGTTCCCATGAAATATGCCGCAGCCGTCCTGCAAAACGGCGGCTTTGTACAGGTGGGCTACGATGCCCAGCGTTTTCAGGCAGACATTGACGAGCAGGTGGCGGGCATCACCCGCAACCGCCATGTGGGGGAAAACGGTTTCATGCTGGTCGCCAACGAGGGACTTGAGCTGGTCAGCGATCCGGACGGACACGAGGGGCTGGGACTGGATGTGACCGGCATCCGCCTGGGGCCGTCGGACAATGACGCCGCGAAGGCGGAGGGGCAGCTGCTCCTCGAATCGGTCTACGGCGAGGACTGCTATGTGATGTACGGCGTCACCGAGGGGTATTACATCATCGGTGTCATGCCGAAGTCTGAGGTCGTCTTTGGGCGCAACGTCTCCCTCTACCTCACGGTGTTCATTGAGATCCTTGTGTTTGCCGCCCTGTTCGTGCTGATCTACCTGCTGGTGAAAAAGCTGGTGGTGGAGAATATCCAGAAGATCAACCGCTCGCTCAAGGAGATCACGGGCGGAAACCTGAATGTCTGCGTGGATGTGCGGACGAACGACGAGTTCGTATCCCTGTCCGACGACATCAACTCTACCGTGCATACCCTCAAGGGCTACATCGCCGAAGCGGCGTCCCGCATCGACAAGGAGCTGGAATTCGCCAAGACGATCCAGTTTTCCACGCTCCCCTGTGTCTTCCCGCCGTATCCCGACCGGACGGACTTTGATATATTCGCCAGCATGGACACGGCCAAGGAGGTCGGCGGCGATTTCTATGACTTCTACCTGTTGGACGAAAATCATTTGGCTTTCCTGATCGCAGATGTGTCCGGCAAGGGGATCTCCGCGGCGATGTTTATGATGAAGGCAAAGACGCTTCTCAAAAGCCATGCGGAGAATGCGCGCGACGCCGCCGTGATCCTGACGCGGACCAACGAGGATCTGTGCGAAAACAACGAAGCCGAGATGTTCGTGACCTGTTGGATGGGCATTCTCGACCTTCGGACGCATATCGTGCATTTTGCAAACGCAGGACACAACCCGCCGCTCGTCCGGCATCAGGACGGGCGCTACGAATTCTTCAAGACGCGCCCGGGCTTCGTGCTGGCCGGTATGGAGGGGACGAAATACCGCAGCGGCGAGCTGGAGCTTCTGCCGGGGGATGAGATCTTCCTTTACACGGACGGCGTGACCGAGGCGACCGACGCGCACGAGCAGCTTTACGGCGACGCCAGGTTGGAGGCCGTGCTGAACCGATTGGCGGGCGCGGACGCAAAGGCGCTCTGCCTTGGCGTGAAGCGGGATGTTGACGCCTTCGTGGGCGAAGCCCCTCAATTTGACGATATGACCATGCTCTGTCTCCGGCTGCGCCGCACCGCCCTTTGAGAGAAGAAAGGTAGAAAAAATGGGATATGAATACCGTAGGAACGAGGCCATCATACGGAGCAAGACGCGGGAATTTTTCGGCGTCGGCACGGTAGTGACCGCCTCGGCCTATCTGGTTTCGGTTGTGGATTTTATGCTCATCGGCGCCCTTTTGGGCGCCGATGCGGTCGCTGCCGCCGGTCTCGGCGACAGCTTTGTGGATGTGGCGGAGCTGTTCGGCTTCGTGCTGTCCTCCGGCGGTCCGGTCGCCGCAGGCATTCTGCTTGGGCGGCGGAAGCAGCGTCAGGCCGACGAGGTCTTCACCCTGTCCCTTCTTCTGGCGCTTGCGGGGGGACTTCTCTGCTGGTGTCTGCTGCCGTTCTGCGGTTTTTTCAGCGGCATTCTTTCCAACAATGGCGCGATCACGGGAGACGTTGCGCGGTACGCCTTCTTCGTCCTGCTTTCGTCGCCGTTCATCGGCATCAATCTCGTCCTTTCGGGTTTTGCCATTCTGGACGACCATTCCGGACTCGCCATGGGTTCGGTGATCGCCTCCAACGCGGTGAACATCGTTCTGGACGTCGTTTTCATGAAGTATCTGCACATGGGTGTCGCAGGCGCGGCGGCGGCCTCCTTGCTCGGCAACGCGGCCGGCATCTTAGTCGCGCTTCCCTATCTATTTTCCCAAAAGCGCACCTTCCGCTTTTCCCTGTGTGCCGACGGCCTGCGGGAGACCTGGCGGGAGTTGGTCTCGGCCTGTTCCGCCTTCGCGGCGGACAAGGGACTGCGTATCTTCTCCGGCCTGACCGTCAACCTGCTGCTGATGTATTTTGTGGGCAATATCGGCGTGGCGCTGTACGCGGTTTACAGCCAGCTGAGGTTTATCCTGCGTATTCTGGCGGGCGGCGCGCTCCAAACGATCTCCACGCTGGGCAGTATGCTCTACGGTGAGCGCGACTTCTATGGGCTGAAAAAGATGCTCTCTCAGCTGTCCGGATACACCTATGCGCTCGTCGCGGCGATCATGGCGGGGCTGTTCTGCTTCTCCGCGCCGTTCCTCCGCTCCTACGGCATTGCCACAGAGCCGGACACCCTGCTTGCGCTCCGCATCATGCTGCTCAGCCTGCCCTTCCTCTGGCTCAACGATCTGCTCTCAAGGCTCTATCCCAGCGTGCAGCGCCAAAACCTGTCCGTCCTTCTGCTGACGCTGCAAAATGCGGCGTTCAAGATCCTCTTCCTGCTCCTCTGCGTAGCGGCGATCTCCCGTCTCCATTGGCGCAGCATTCCCACCGTGGCGCTCTGGTGCCTTCTGGTGGAGCTTTTGTCCCCCGCAGTCACGCTCTTCTGGGAAAAGCGGACCTACCATGATCTGGCGCTTTTCGGCATGGAGGATCCGGCGGAGCGAAGCTGCCACACCTTCTCCATCGCGGGAGAGGCGGAGAGCGTCGCGGACATTCATCGGGAGATCGACCTGTTCTGCCGCCAAAACGACATTCCCCGCAGCAAGGGCGTCCTTCTTGCCATCGCCTTTGAGGAGGCCGTTCTCAATATCATCAATCACAACGAGCGCGTGGACACGATCGACATCTGCCTGCTTTTGGAGGAGGGCGATCTGATCGTCCGCATCCGCGACAACGGCGCCCCCTTCGACCCGTTGGCGTTCGTGGACGATACGGATATTCTCCGGATGAACAACATCAGCCTGCTCGAACGGCTTACCGACCAAAAGACCTACACGCGCATCATGAACATGAACAACACGGTGCTTTCGCTCAAGCTGGAGGGGACGCAGAATGAATGAAGCAAGCGCAGACTTTGCCAGAAACTATCCGGCGGCCGCGGAATTGCTCCGGCAGCACGGCGGCAAAACGGTCCTTTCCTATTTGGAGCAGCTCCACCATCAGCCGTTGCCGGATATTCTGCCCTCGGAGGATCTGCTAAGCGAGGTGCGGGATTACTTTACGCCCTTTTTCGGCGCTGAGACTGCCGAGGAATGCGCGGCGGTCCTGCGCCGCTGCCGCCGCCTGTCCACCTCCAACCACCACCATCCCGCATTCGAGTACCTGACCGTGCAGGACACGATCCTGTGCGACCGCTGGCTGCGGACACAAGGGGAGAGCGGAGAAGTCGTTCCGTTTTTTTCCTGCGCCAATCCGCGCATAGACAGCAGCGTTTACCCAAGGGGCATACTGGTCTACGACTGCGCGCTGCCGGAGGGCTGCCTGCGGCTGCCGCTTTACCCGTTCAAGCTGCGGCGCGCCTGCGTGGCCGCCGTACAGGGCATCTCGCCGGACATGGTGGACAGCGCTTTGGACCGTCTTCATCAGGAGGCGCGGCGCGGCGCGCTCACGACCCGCATGGCCGAAACGACAGAACGCCTCTGCCGGGAGATCCTGCTCTCGGACGACGTGCAGCGCTGCGGCACGCTGCGGGATCAGACCACGGTCCTCAACGCGATGCTTTCGCAGCGATACTTCACCGACCGCAAGCCACAGTACCTATGGATGCCGATGGAGACACTCGCCGCCCGCCTGCTTGCAAAGGACCTGCGGACGGAGGGCGCGCTTCCTTATCGGCTTCTTTTTCACAGGGAGCTGCGCGCAGCGCTGCTGCGGGAACTGGACGGCGTTTCCGGCTGTTGGACGAAGGACACCGGCGGCACGCACTTTTTCTGGGGGCTTGACCGCCGCGCGGGCCTGTTCCCTCTGCGGCTGCGGGAGGAGGCGGGCGCGGCGGTGCTGGCGGGCCGCACCTCGCTGGGCGAGGAGGTGACCCTTCCGTTCACGCCGCAGGCGCTGACGGAGGGACTGCGGGAGCGGACGCTGCTGCCGTGTATGTTCCTCTGCTTTCTCGAAATGCATTTCCTCCGTGACTTCACGGTGTTCGGCGGCTTCTATCAGCCCATTTATCTCGGTCAAATGCGCCGCGGTCTGGTGCGGGTCCTGCGCGAGTCGGGAGACTTTTCGGAGGAGGCCGCGGTCATCGCGGCGAAGAGCAGCGCCATGACGCTCGGGCTGGTCTATCTGCTGCGAAGCAGCGGCGCAAGGACCTTCCCCGTTTCCACGACGGAGCTTTTGGAGAAGCCCGTTTCCGCATCGGAGATCGACGCAAGGCTTCAGCTGCCCCTGTCGGAAGCGCTGGCACATCTTCCCTGACCGCGGTGCAAGCCGTCGACGGCGGCGGTCGGGATCTTACAGGGCGAGCGTGAGCCGCGCCGCCCGCACCGATCATAAAGAGCAAGATCGCGCCGACAGGGAAAGCCCCTGTCGGCGCGAAGCGCATTTCTATTCTCTTTCAGTCCTTGCGGCGGGTGTGACGAATGATGAAAAAGGTGACGACCCAGACCGTGAAGCCGATCAGCAGATATTGCATCGCAGCGCTCTCCTTTCCGCAGCTCCGTTATTTGTCGTGCCTTGCGGTCAGCTCGCGCTTGAGCCGCTCGCCGGTCGGCGTGGCGGCAAGGCCGCCGAGCGCCGTCTCGCGAAACTCGACCGGCATCCTGCGTCCGACCTCGCCCATCGCGTCGATGACCTCGTCGACGGGAATGCGGCTCTCGATGCCCGCGAGCGCCATGTCCGCCGCGCTCACGGCGTTGACCGCGCCGATGACATTGCGCTTGACGCAGGGGACCTCGACCAGCCCCGCGACGGGATCGCAGACGAGACCCATGAGGTTTTTCAGCGCCATCGCCACGGCGTGACCGATTTGCGCGCCGCCGCCGCCGCGCAGGGCGACGAGCGCGCCCGCCGCCATGGCGGAGGCCGTGCCGATCTCCGCCTGACAGCCGCCGGAGGCTCCGGCGATGCTCGCCTTATAAGCGATGACCGCGCCGATGCCCGCGGCAACGTAAAGCGCCTCGAGCAGCTGGTGCTGCGTCAGCTCATCGTATTTGCACAGCGGCAGCAGCACCGCGGGCAGCACGCCGCAGGCGCCCGCGGTGGGTGCGGCGACGATGCGGCGCATACAGGCGTTGGACTCCGCCATGGAAAGCGCCTCGGCAATGACCTCGCTGACGTAGCCGCCGGTCATGGCGCAGCCGCGGAAGGTGTACTGGCGCATCTTCATGCCGTCGCCGCCGACCAGACCGCTCACCGAGCGCTTGCGCCCCGTGTAGCTGTCCGCCGCGTCCTGCATGGCCTGCCAGGTGGTGAGCATCTTCGCCATGCTCGCGCTGCGGCTGACCTGCCGCTCTTCCATATCGTCGGCAAGGACGACCTCCCAGAAGTCCTGACCGTTCTGCGCCATGCGCTCAAAGATTTCGTTCATCGAAGCCAGAGCCATCTTCGTCGTCCTCCTTATCGTAATAGGTCACGCCTAAAATGCCCGGAAGCTCGGAGATGAACTCCACCTGCTTCGGCTTGATGTGCTGGTCCGTCTCGATGACCATGAGCGCGTCGCCGCCGCGCTTGTGGCGATGGACGCTCATGTTTGCCACATTCACGCGCAGCTGGTTCAGAATGTTCGTCACTGCGGCGACGGAGCCGTACTCGTCATGATTGCGGACAACGAGTGTGTTGCTCTCGCCCGTGAAGTTGACCTCAATGCCGTCAAGCCTGTTGACCATGATGCGCCCGCCGCCGAGCGAGGACGCCTGCACGGTCATTTCGCGGCCGTTCGCGCCGGTCAGCTCCAGCAGCGCGGTGTTCGGGTGCGCGTCACGCAGGTCGATCTCGTCGATGGTATAGCGCAATCCCGCCTTCTCCGCCTCCTCGAAGGCGTTGGGGATACGCAGGTCGTCCGGCTTCATGCCGAGCAGTCCCGCGACAAGCGCACGGTCCGTGCCGTGTCCGCGGCCCGTTTCGGCAAACGAGCCGTGAAGGTGTATCCGCGCGTCCGTCACATCCGCGCCGAGCAGCGTGCGCGCCATCGCGCCGATGCGCGCCGCGCCCGCCGTGTGGGAGCTGGAGGGGCCGACCATCACGGGGCCTAAAATGTCGAAAATATCCATACCGTTCTCTCTCCTTTGTGCGGTATCGGTCGTCGAAAGCCATTATAGCAGGCGGACGGGAAAAAGCAACCTTACTTCGCAAGCGGCGCAGCCGCCCCGCGCAGCCATGTGCGGTCTGCTTCGCTGAGGTACGGCGCGAGCGTCTCATAAACCTGCGTGTGGTAGGCGTTGAGCTGCGCGAGTTCGCGGTCGCTCAGGAGCGACGGGTCGATGGCGTCGCGGTCAAAGGGGGCGAGCGTCAGCGGTTCGAGCGCGAGGAAGCGTCCGTATTCGTTCTCCTCCACCTCGTACACGAGCAGCAGATTTTCCAGCCGCACACCGAACCTTCCTGCAAGGTACAGCCCAGGCTCGTCCGAAAAGACCATGCCCGGCTCGAGCGCGGTATGCCGCGCGTCGGACGCGATGCGCCAATGAACGCGCTGCGGGCCTTCGTGGACGCTGAGCAGATAGCCGACGCCGTGGCCCGTGCCGTGGTTGTAGTCCAGCCCTTCGTCCCAGAGCGGGCCGCGGGCGAGAACATCGAGATTTTCCCCCGTCACGCCCGCGCGGAAGCGCGCGGCGGCGAGGGCGAGATGCCCGCGCAGAACGAGCATGCAGGCGCGTTTCTCCTCCGCTGTGAGCGGGCCGAGAGCGACGGTGCGGGTCACATCGGTCGTGCCGGTGCGGTAATGTCCGCCGGTGTCGGCAAGGAGCAGGCCGTGCGCCTCAAGCGGCGCGTCGGTCTCCGCCGTCGGCTCGTAGTGGACGACGGCGGCGTGGGGGCCGTAGGCGAGGATCGGCTCGAAGCTTGGCTCAAGGTAATCCGCGCCTGCGCGGCGGTACTCCTCCAATTTTGCGGCGGCGGAAAGCTCGGTGGCTCCCTCCCGCACCGCGTCGCACTTGAGCCAGCGGAGAAAGCGCACGAGCGCGACGCCGTCGGCAAGGTGCGCGCGGCGGAAATTTTTTTGCTCCACGGCGCTTTTGACCGCCTTCATGGGTATGATAGGGCTGGGGCGGTCGAACATTTCCGCGCCCGCCGGAAGGCTTTGCGTCAGGCGGTAGTTCGCCGTCGTGCCGTCGAGCAGGACGCGCGCGCCGTCAGGCAGGGCGGAGGCAAGGCGGTAGATGCTCTCATAGTCCGCAAGGCGCACGCCGTCGACGGCAAGCGCCGCCTCGACCGCCGCGCTCACCGCGCCCTCGCGGACGCAGAGCGTGGCGGTATCCTTCGTCAGCAGCAGGAAGCCGAGGAACACCGGCGTGTAGGTCACATCGTTCCCGCGCAGGTTCAGAAGCCACGCGATCTCGTCCAGCGCTGTGACGAAAAACATGTCCGCGCCCTCGTCCGCCATCGCCGCGCGCACGCGCGCGAGCTTGTCCGCGCGCGCCTCGCCCGTGTATTCCACGCCAAGCTCCCACACCGGCTCGGCGGAGAGCGGCGGGCGGTCCGGCCAGAGAGCGTCCACAAGGTCCTCGTCCCCCGCGAAGCGGACATGCTTCGCGCTCAGCCGCCGTCCCAGCCGCCGCGCGAGCGCGGTGCTGACCGTGCGCGCATCGAAGCCGAGAAGGCTGCCGTCCGTAAGTTCCGCGCACAGGAAGTCCGCAAGCGTCGGCACGCCGCGTTCCCCCGTGCGCATCAGTTCAATGCCGCTGCCGCGCAGCTGCTCGGCAGCCTGCAAAAAGTACCTGCCGTCCGTCCACAGCAGCGCACGGCTCGGCAGAACGAGCAGCGTTCCCGCGCTGCCGGTGAAGCCGGAGAGATACGCGCGCGCCTTGAAATGCTCGCCCGCGTATTCCGAGGCATGAAAATCGTCGGTCAGGACAAGGTAGGCGGTGAGTCCGCGCTGCGCCATGGCGCGGCGCAGCGCCGTGAGCTTTTCGCCTGTCCGCATCGTTCGTTCCTCCCATCGTTCCGTTTGTTTTCCACCCGTAGTATACCACGCCGCGGCGCAAAGCGAAAGGGAAAACTTGCGCGGCGCAGAGTCCTTCCGCCCACACGGAAGAGGACATGCACTTCCATCACAAGTCAAAGCAGTTTTTCTACATTCTTTCCGGTGAAGCAGAAATGAAGCTCAAAGACAAGCCTGTTCTCCTGAAGGCGGGTACTGGAATTGAAGTTTCTCCCACGGAAGCGCATCAGATGCAGAATGTATCGGATGCCGAAGTGGAGTTCATAGTCGCTTCTATGCCAAAATCGCACGGTGACCGTGAGCTTGTGTAAGAGACAACTTCCGGTTTATCTAAATACGGCGATCTATCAGCAAACCGCCGTATTTGCGGCATTCCTGTCACCGTAAAACGGGACGCGGAGATCCTTAAAAATACAGAGGAAAAGGCAAAGACCCCGAAAGCCGCAAGGCTTTCGGGGTCTTCTGCTCCAAGGCCTGCGGCTGTGCGGGTGCGGCAAAGAAATATCCTTTCATTCCGCCGCATAGAGTAAGGCGGATGCCGAGATGGGGAGGATATTGCATTGGAGCGAAACGGAGCAGACCCGCTGACGCAGGAGGAAATCGGACGGTACAATGAGATGATATGCCGCACGCTGGGGGACCGCGCGCGGCTTTACGACGTGGACGGCCTTTGCCGTCCGGTCGCGCGGCGCGAGCTGATGGAGTGGATCGCGAGGGAAACGCCAGAGCGGCGGCCCGCCTTTTGCGGACAGAACGCCATAACGGAGGCGGACTGGGTGGATTGGGAGCAAAACCGCGCGCTCGGCGCGCTGCCGCACGAAATACTGCCGCAGCGGGGCGTGTGCGTACGCCGCGGCAGCCTGCGCGCGCTGCCGACGGCGGAGCATATCACGGCGCAGCCGGACGACCGGTACGATGATCTCCTGCAGCTCACGGCGGTGCTGCCCTGCGAGCCGCTGGCCGTGTTCTGCGCGAGCGCGGACGGACGCTACTACTTCGCGGCGGCGTATTTTCACATGGGCTGGATCGCGGCGGAGGAAATCGGGCTGTGCGGCGCGGCGGACTGGTCCGCCGCGCGGAGGGAGGACTTCCTGCGCGTGACCGGCAGCGCGGTCACGCTCTGCGCGGACCCCTATGAGACGCGCGTTTCCGAGCGGCGCTTTCCCATGGGGACGCGCTTGCCGCTCGCCGCGCCGGTCGGGACGGTGCGTGCGCTGCGGCATCGCATGAGCTATGACTGCTGCTGCGTTCTCGTTCCCGCGCGCGGCGCGGACGGCGGACTGGAGTGGGTCGAGGCGCTCGTCCCATGCTCCGCCGACGTGAGCGTCGGCGACCTGCCCTACACGGACGGCGCGGCGGTCGAGCTGGCACAAAAGATGTGCGGCGAGGCGTACGGCTGGGGCGGCCTGCTCGGCGCACGAGATTGCTCGGCGCTGGTGGGAGACGTGTACCGCTGCTTCGGCTTTCGCCTGCCGCGCAACAGCGGCGATCTCGCACGCCTGCCGCACGGTATCTCACTGGAGGGCCTGACGGATGGGGAAAAGCGAAAACGCCTGCAGGCGATGCCCACAGGCGCGATCCTGTATTTTCCCGGTCACATCATGCTGTGGCTGGGCGAAGGGGGGGGCTGCCCGCTCTGCCTGAGCGCGGCGGGAAATTTTCTGCCGGTGGGGAGCGCGGGCGGCGTGCCGCGGGCGGTGAACACGGTGGCGGCGACCTCGTTGGATGTGGTGCGCGCGAACGGAAAAACATGGCTCGCGTCGCTGACGCGCGCGGTCTGGCCGAGACTATGAGTGCAAGGCGGCGAAGCCGTCCCACGGAAAGCCATGCGGAGGCGGCGCGTCAAAGACCACGCGCTTGCCGCTTGCGGGGTGGGTAAAGGCAAGGCGGGCGCTCCAAAGCGCCACGGTGCAGCCGCGCTCGCGGCTGCCGTACTTGCCGTCGCCGAGCAGCGGGTGGCCGCGCGAGGCGAACTGGCAGCGGATCTGGTGAAAGCGGCCCGTGTGCAGCGCCACGCGCACGAGAGAGCGCTGCGCGCCGTCCGTCTCTCGCGTTTCCAGCACGCGGTAGGCGAGCTGCGCCTCCTTCACGCCGCCGCGCGGCGCGCGGACCGTAAAGGACTTCTGCTTGGCGCTGTCCTTAAAGATCCAGTCCTGCATCTCGCCCTCGCGCGGCGCGGGGACGCCGGAGCAAACGGCAAGGTATTCCTTTTCCAGCGCCCGCAGCTGCACCTGACGGCTCAGATGCGCCGCGGCGTTCTGTGTGCGGGCAAAGACCATCGCGCCGCCCACGGCGCGGTCGAGCCGGTGGACGCAGCGAAACGAGGCGGCGTCGCCGCCAAGCGCCTCCGCGAGCAGGACGGGCAGTTCATGCTCGCACTCGCAGCCCACGGGCTTGACGCACACGGCGAGGTCGGCGTCGGCAAAAAGAAGAACGGGCGTCTCCATGGCACTCAAAAGCGGACGATGGGCGCGCTGCCGTCGTCCGTCTGCTTTTCGATGGAGAGGATCTCCGCGTGGTAGCTGTTCGCGTCGCTGACATGGACCGTCACGGTGTCGCCGGCTCTTCTGCCGAGAATGACCCTGCCAATGGGCGACTCCTTGCTCACAAGGCCGTGGAGCGCGTCGCAGCGGACCGTCGTGACGACCTGCACGGTCTTTTCCTTGCCCAGCTCGATGAGACGGAGCGTCACCTTGTCGTATAGGCCGACCTCGTCGTCGGCGGACGTGTCCTCGATGACATGCGCCGAGGCGATCATGCGCTCCAAGTAGCGGATGCGGCTCTTGTTGCGGTTCTGCTCCTGCTTGGCCGCCTTGTATTCATAGTTTTCGCTCAGGTCGCCGAAGGCGCGGGTGCGCTTGACCTCCTCGATCAGCTCCGGCATCAGCCGCAGGCGGCGGTCGTCCAGCTCCTCGCGCATTTTCTGAATGTCCTGTGCGGTCAGATCGTTGTTCATGGGGACGCTTCCTTTCCGAAATGCCTTGCCCCTATTGTAGCGAAAAGCGGCGGGCGGCGCAAGGCTGTTTTGCAGTTTTTCTATAGGTCGGTTCAAAAACTTCTGATTGTAGAACGGCGCGTATTGTGGTAAGCTATCCCTGATAATTTATGACCCAAGGAGGTTTTGGTACAATGAAGGTCGCGCTTCCCTATGAGGACGGCATGCTCCTGGAGCATTTCGGCCGTGCCAAGGAATTCAAAATTTACACGATCTCCGATCTCGACCCCATCACGGACGAGGTCTTTGCACCCGCGGACCTGAGCCACGAGGCCGTCGCCCGCGCGCTGAAGGAGCGGGGCGTGGATGTGGTGCTGTGCGGCAGCATCGGCGAACACGCGCGGCAGGCCGTCGAGAACGAGCATATGCTTCTCTTTTCCGGCATCACCGGCGCGGCGGACGATGTGATGGACCGCTTTTTGCAGGGCAGTCTGGATGTGGCGGACGGTGCGGGCGGCTGCGGGGGTGGCTGCTCCTCCGGCGGCTGTGCAGGCGGCTGCGGCGGGTGCCACGGCTGCGGCGGCGGAGCTGAGCGCGAGCCGTATGTGGAAACGCGCACCTTCACCGACATCGTCACGCTCACGAGCGAGAATTTCCAGAGCGAGGTGCTGGACGACCCGGGTCTGATCCTCATCGACTTCTGGGCCGAGTGGTGCCAGCCCTGCCGTATGCTCGCGCCGGTGTTTGAGGAGCTGAACGCGGAGGAGCCGCGGGTCAAATTCTGCCGCGTCAACTGCGACGAGCAGAGCGAGCTGGCGCAGATGTTCGGCATCGACTCCATTCCGACGCTCGCCGTCGTGCAGGACCGCCACACGCTCACCGGCTCGGTCGGCGTACGCAGCAAGGACGAGATCAAGGCCATGCTGGACGCGTGCAGATAAGGAGAGGACATGAGAATCCGGTATAACGAAGATGCCGCCGTCGTCGCGCGTCTGCGCGAGGCGTTGGTAAAAAAAGAGCTTTACTGTCCCTGCCGCTTACAGCGGATCGAGGACAACCGCTGTATGTGCAGGGAGTTCCGCGAACAGATCGCCGATCCGGAGTTTGAGGGCTACTGCCATTGCCGACTGTACTATAAGGAAAAGTAACGAAAGCGGGTGAGACGCCCATGCCGCACAGACCAAACGCGCGAACGTACCGCGCGGCGCAAAAGGGCGACATATTACTGACCGGCGCGCCGCTGCCGACCTTGCTCCGGTTTGCGCTGCCCATTCTTTTGGGCAACGTTTTTCAGCAGCTTTACAGCATCGTGGACGCTGTCGTAGTGGGAAAGATCCTCGGCGACCTGCCGCTCGCAGGCATCAGCGTCGCCGCGCCCATTGTGGATGTGGCGAACGCGCTGGTCATCGGCGGCGTCATCGGCATCGGTGTGCTGTGCGCCCAGATGTGCGGCGCGGAGGACTGGGAGCGGCTGCGCCGCATGAACGCGACGGCGCTGCTTGGCGGCCTTGCCGTCACGCTGGCGCTCGCGGTGCTGGGCATTGCCTGCTCCGGCATGATCCTGCGCGCACAGGGGACGGAGGAGGCGGTCTGCCGCGAGGCGGCGGTTTATCTGCGGATGGTGTTCGCGGGACTGGTCTGCTGCTTCCTTTACAATTATTACGCCTCCATGCTGCGTTCGTGCGGCAATTCGCGCACGCCGTTCATCATCCTGCTCGTCTCGTCCACGCTGCACGCGCTGCTCGACATGCTGTTCGTCGGCGTGTTCGCGTGGGGCATTCGCGGTGTCGCCTGCTCCACGGTACTCTGTCAGGCATTTTCCGCCGTGTGGTGCATTTTGTACGCCGAGCGCCGCTGCCCGCCGCTGACGCTGCGGCGCGCGGAGCTGCATTTCACGCCGAAAATGGGCCGCGTCGTTTTCTCCTTCGCCTGGGCGGCGGCGCTGCAGCAGGCGGTCGTCTGCATCGGGCGCCTGCTGGTACAGGGCATGCTGACCCCGCTCGGCAAAAACACCGTGACGGGCTACAACATGGCGCTGCGGACAGAGCAGTTCCTGTTCTGCTTCTCACAGGGCGTCAGCGCGGCGATGGCGGTGTGCCTTTCGCAGAACCTCGGCCACGGAGACCGTGCGCGAGTGCGCCGCTTCTATCGCATCGGCGTCGACACGGAGACCGTCCTGCTGTTGGTACTCGGCACGCTGTGCTTCCTCTTTCCGGCGCAGATCACCGGCGTCTTTTCGGACAATCCGGAGGTCGTCGCCGCGGGCGCGCGCTACACGGGGACGATGGCGTATCTCTACCTTTTCGCGTTTCTCGGCGAAATCATCCAAAGCCTTTTCCGCGGTCTCGGTCGGCTGCGGCTGACGATGGTGGCATCGCTTTTGCAGGTGGTGCTGCGCGTGGTGCTGTCGTACTTTCTCGTTCCGCTGTGGGGGCTTTACGGCGTCTGCGCGGCGGTCGCAAGCGGCTGGGTGCTGCTCGTGCTTATCGAGGGAGCCTACAGCGTCAAAACGGCGCGGGCGCTGACGGCGGCAGCGGAAGAGACAAAATAAGCAACGAAATAAGACGGCTCGTTCGAGCCGTCTTATTTTAGCAGCCTTTCCATGTCCTCCGGCAGCGGAGCGGTGAAATGCAGGGTCTCGCGCGTGAGCGGATGGGTGAACCGCAGCTCATACGAGTGCAGAGCGGGGCGGGCGATGAGCGCTTTGTCCTCCGTGCCGTAGAGCCAGTCGCCCGCGAGCGGATGACCGAGGGACGCCATGTGGACGCGGAGCTGGTGCGTGCGTCCGGTCCGCGGCGCAAGACGCAGCAGCGTCAGTCCGCCGTGGTAGGAGAGAGCCTCATACTCCGTGTACGAGGGGAGACCGTCGGGCGAAACGCAGCGCTTGACGAGCGAGCCTTCGGCGCGGGCGATGGGGGCGTCAATGACGCCGCGCGGCGGCGAGACGCGGCCGACCGCGAGGGCGCGGTACTCGCGCCGCAGCGTTTCAGAGTGCAGCGCGCGGCGCAGCAACTCGTGGATATAGCCGGACTTCGCCGCGATGAGCAGACCGGAGGTCCCCTTGTCCAGCCGGCTGACGAAGTGCGGCACGCTCCCCTCGCCGAGATAGGCGATCAGCGCGCCCGCGAGGTTCGGCGCGGCGGGGTCGGTGGACATGGGGTGCATGGCAAGTCCGGCAGGCTTGTTGAGTACGAGCAGATCCTCGTCCTCGTAAACAACGGCGAGCGGCAGCGCGAGCGGCGCGGCGTCCGTTTCGCGCGGCGCTCGCTCGAAGAGCGTGACCGCCACGGTGTCGCCGGTATGAACGGCGGCGTTCACATGGACGCTCTCGCCGTTGAGCCGGATCGCACCCTCGCGCCACTTGAGCGTTTTGAGCAGGGTGGAGGAGACGCCCAGCTCGCCGCGCAGCAGGTGTTTGATCGGTCTGCCGTCGTAGGCGGCGGGGACAGCGCAGTGCAGAACGCGCAAAGAAACCCCTCCCCTCCTTGAAAAATTCACAATCAGTATACCATCCCGCCGCGAAAAATGGTATACTCTTCTCAGAAATTTTACCGGAGGTGCGCCGTGGACAAACACACGATCTGCCTGTTGAACGATTCCTTCCCGCCCATCATCGACGGCGTGGCGAATGCCGTGGTGAACTATGCCGAAAACATCGAGAAACACCACGGACACGCCGTCGTGGTCACGCCGTCCGTACCGGACGCGGACGACAGCGGCTACCCGTTTCCCGTGGTGCGCTATCCGAGCATCGACACGCGCAGGCTCGTGGGCTATGTCGCGGGCTATCCTTTTTCGCCGGAAACGGCGCTGCGCCTTCGTGAAGAGAAGGTCGAGCTGCTGCACACGCATTGTCCCATCGCCTCCGCCATTCTCGCGCGCTCACTGCGCGAGGTGTTGGACGCGCCGCTGGTGCTGACCTACCACACAAAGTACGACATCGACATCGCCAAGGCCGTGAAGGGCAGGCTGCTGCAGGAGAGCGCCATCCATGCCCTCGTGCAGAATGTATCCGCCTGCGACGAGGTGTGGGTCGTCAGCCGCGGCGCGGGCGAGAATCTGCGCTCGCTCGGCTACGAGGGCGAGTACACCGTGATGGAAAACGGCGTGGATGTCCCGCGCGGGCGCGTGAGCGCCGAAGCCGTCGCCGCGGCGACGGCGGGGTACGACCTGCCGAGGGAGGTGCCGCTCTTCCTTTTTGTCGGGCGTCTGATGTGGTACAAGGGCCTGCGCATCATTCTCGACGCGCTCCGCGCGCTGCGCGGGAGCGGACAGGACTTTCGCATGGTGTTCATCGGCGCGGGCGGCGACGAGAAGGAGGTCCGCGCGGGCGTGGAGGAGATGCGCCTCGCCGACCGCTGCTTCTTCACCGGCTCCATCGCCGACCGCGGTGTGCTGCGCGCGTGGTACAGCCGCGCCGACCTGTTCCTGTTCCCCTCGACCTTTGACACGAACGGCCTTGTCGTGCGCGAGGCGGCGGCGAGCGGCTGCGCCAGCGTTCTCGTCGCGGGCAGCTGTGCCGCAGAGGGCGTGACCGACGGACGGAACGGCTTTCTTATCGAGGAAAACGCCGAGAGCCTGTGCGCGAAACTCTCCGCCCTCTGTGCCGACCGCGAAGCCATGCGCCGCGTGGGAGAGAACGCCATGCGCGAACTTTACCTCTCGTGGGAGGACGCGGTGGCGCGGGCCAATGAGCGCTACGGCGCTGTGCTGGACCGCTACCGCAGCGGGAAATACCCGAAGCACGAGCGCTTCAGCGACGAATTTTTCCACGCGCAGGGCGACTTGATGGAGGCTATGAGTCTGGTCGCCGAGATGCGCGGCGAAACGGGGCGGCTCCGCCGCGAGCTGCGCGAGGGCTGGAACGAGGCGCGGGAAGCATTTTTGGAAAAGCTCGAAAAGGAACGGTAAAAGAAAGAGCTTCGGCGTGCTGCCGAAGCTCATTCTTATAAGCTGCTTGTTTGGCACTCAGCGGTTCAGATACGCGCGGCACTTCGCCTCGGCGTCGTGCGCGAGCTTTTCCTCGTCCACCGTGACGAGACGGCCGTTCTCGACCGTTACGCGGCCATGGACCACCGTGTAATCCACCGGTCCGCGCACACCGACCGTGCCGAGGACGCTGGTGGGGTCGAAGCAGGAGCCGACCAGCTCCAGACGGCGGGAGTCGATCATAAAGAGGTCGCAGCACTTGCCGACCTCAAGCGTGCCGATGTCGTCGCTGCGGCCGAGCAGCCGCGCGCTGCCGCGCGTCGCCATCTTCAGCACATCGTAGCCGCTGGGGGCGGCCTTGCTGGAGTTCAGGCGGTGGAGCAGGAAGGCAACGCGCAGCTCCTCCATCAGGGAGGAACCGTCGTTCGAGGCGGAGCCATCGACCGCGAGGCCGACGGGAACGCCGAGGGCGAGCATTTCCGGAATGCGCGCGATGCCGGAGGACAGCTTCATGTTGGAGATGGGGCAGTGGGCGACGCCCGTGCCGGTTTTGGCGAGGACGCGCAGCTCCTCGTCGTTGAAGTGGATGCCGTGGGCGAACCAGACATCGCTGCCCGTCCAGCCGAGGCGCTCCATGTATTCGAGCGGGCGGACGCCCTCACGCGCGAGCATGAAGTTTTCTTCGTCCTTCGTCTCGCACAGGTGGGTGTGCAGACGCACACCGAGCTGACGGGCGAGAATGGCGCTCTCGCGCAGCAGATCGGCGCTGACGGAAAACGGCGAGCAGGGCGCGAGCGCGACGCGGTGCATCGCGCCGAAGCTGCGGTCATGGTACTGCGCGATGACGCGCTCAGAGTCCTTCATGATCTCGTCAACGGTCTGCACCACGCTGTCCGGCGGCAGGCCGCCATCCTTCACGGACAGGTCCATGCTGCCTCGGGAGGCGTACATGCGGATGCCCAACTCGTCGGCGGCGCCGAACTGCGCGCCGAGCAGGTCGCCGGTGTCCTTTGGAAACACATAGTGATGGTCGAAGCAGGTCGTGCAGCCATGCTTCATCAGTTCGCCCATGCCGGTGAGGGAGCTGAGACGGATGACCTCGCTGTCAAGGTTTTTCCAGATCTCGTAGAGCGTTTTGAGCCAGTCGAACAGCTCCATGTTCTGCACCTCGGGGAGGTTGCGGGAAAAGACCTGATAGAGATGGTGATGCGTGTTGACGAGACCGGGATAGCAGAGCATGTGGCTCGCGTCAATGGTTTTGTCGGCCTTCTGCGGAAGCTCTGCGCCAATGGCGCGGATAAAGCCGTCCTCGGCATAGAGATCCACATTTTCGTACACACGGTCGCTCTCGTCGCAGGATACCAATGTGCGGATGTTTTTGATGAGTAAAGTTGGCATAACGGGTTCCTCCTCATGAGAAAAGGAAGCGCCTTGCGGCGCTTCCTTTTTTGAAAATTCAGCGCTCCTCGCGGAAGTAATTCAAGCCCAGAGAAGCGGGCGGCTGCTTTTCCTTGTTGTTACGCATACTCGAGATGATGAGTACGATGACCGTGACCACATAGGGCAGGATCTTGTAGAGCTGCGTGGGAATGAACGCGATGACCAGACGCAGGTACAGGATCATCAGCGCACCGAACAGGACGCTGCCCCAGATGGCGCTCAGCGGACGCCACAGGCAGAAGATGACCAGCGCGACGGCAAGCCAGCCAACGCCGGACAGACCTTCGTGGTTCCACACGCCGCCCGCAATGGTCATGATGTAGACCATGCCGCCCACGGCGCTCACGCCGCCGCCGATGACGGTGGCGAGGTACTTATAGCGGGTGACATTGATGCCGGCGGCGTCGGCGGTGGAGGGGCTTTCGCCCACGCTGCGGAGATACAGGCCGCCGCGGGTCTTGTTGAGGTAGATGTACAGCGTGACGGCGCAGGCAACGGCGAGGTAGAAGAAGAAGCTGTTGCCGAAGAGAATGCCGCCGACCACGGGAATGTCCTGCAGTCCCTTGGGGAAGGGGGAATTCTGGAAATAGCCCTTGAGCATATTGCTCACGGAGATGTAGCCGTTCTCGCTCACGCGCATATACTCGCCGATGAACTGGCCGACGCCCGTGCCGAAGATGGAAAGGGCGAGACCCGTGACATTCTGGTTCGCGCGCAGCGTAATGGTCAGGAAGCTAAAGATCAGCGAGGCGAGCGCGCCCGCGAGGAACGCGCAGAGAACGCCGAGAAAGATGGCGACAAAGCCGTTGGGAGCGGAGGAGAGCTTTTCATAGTAGTACACACCGCCGAGACCAAGCGCGCCGCCCATAAACATGATGCCCTCGACGCCGAGGTTGAGGTTGCCGGATTTTTCCGTCAGGATCTCGCCGAGCGTGCCGAACAGCAGCGGCGTGCCGTAGGTGATGGCCGCGATGATAAGGGTGATAAGAAGTGTCATTCCTTAGCCGCCTCCTTTTCATGCTTCGTCGAGCGGAAGATCAAACGGTAGTTGATGAAGAACTCACAGCCGAGCATACAGAAGAGCAGAATACCCGTGATGATGTCCGAGATCGAGGCGGGGACGGCAAGACGGGTCTGCAGCGTTTCCGCGCCCTTGGAGATAATGGCAAGCATCAGGGAGATGACGATCATCGCAAAGGCGTTGAGTTGGCTGAGCCATGCGACCGTGATGGAGGTGAAGCCCACGCCCGCAGCGACGCCGTCGTACAGCGTGGTGTTCGCGCCGGAGGCGACGATGAAGCCGACCAGACCCGAAATCGCGCCGGAGAGGAACATCGTACGCATCATGACATGACCGACATTCATGCCTGCGTAGCGTGCGGTGTTGACGGAGTCGCCGATGACAGCGATCTCATAGCCGTGCTTGGTGTGGTTCATATAGATGTGCATGAACACGACGAGGAGCAGCACGAGGATCCAGCCGCAATGGACGCCGAGTACCTTCGGCAGCGTGGCGGCCTTATCGAACTGGGGGATGATCTGTGAGCCGGGACGCCCCTCCCACGGGCCGCCCTGCAGCCAGCGGACCACGCCGATGATGATGTAATTCATCATCAGGGTGAACAGCGTCTCATTCGTGTTCCATTTCGCCTTGAAGAAGGCGGGGATCAACGCCCAGATGCCGCCGGCGACGGCGCCCGTGACGCCCATGATGACGAGCAGCAGCGCGGACGGGACCTTGCCGACCCAGTAAAGCGCGAAGTAGCTTGCGGCGATGGCGCCCGCGGTGATCTGACCCTCGGCGCCGATGTTCCAGAAGCGCATCTTGAAGCAGGGGGCAATGGCGAGCGCGCAGCCGAGCAGGGGGATCGCCAGCTTGACCGTCTGGCGGATGGCCGTCTTTTTGCCGAGCGCGCCGGTGATGATGGTGGCGTAGCCGTCGATCGGCGTGGAGCCGTCCGGCAGGGCGATCATCATGACGAGACCGCCGAGGAGAAGAGCAAAGACGATGGAGGCAAGGCGGATGCACCAGACCTTCCACGGCTCCATCATGTCGCGCTTGGCGAGACGGATCAGGGGGACCTTATTCTCGTTATGCATGAACTTCCTCCTCCTTTCCGCCGCCGACGCGGGTCATCATCAGACCGATCTCTTCCTTGGTGGCGGTGCGGGCATCGACGATGCCGCTGACCTTGCCGCCGCAGAGCACGAGGATGCGGTCGCACAGCTCAAGCAGCACATCCAGATCCTCGCCGACGAAGATAACGGCGACGCCCTTCATCTTCTGCTCGGTCATGAGGTTGTAAATGGTATAGGAGGTGTTGATGTCCAGACCGCGCACGGCGTAAGCGGACATCAGCACATTGGGCGCGGACGCGATCTCGCGGCCGACCAGCACCTTCTGCACATTGCCGCCGGACATACGGCGCACAGGGAACTCGGTGCTGGGAGTGACGACCTCCAGCTCCTTCCAGATGGTCATGGCAAGCTCGTTGGGGTCCTTGCGGTTGACGAACACGCCCTTGCCCTTCTTCCACGAGCGGAGCATCATATTGCCGGTCATGCCCATCGAGCCGACCAGACCCATGCCCAGACGGTCCTCGGGGACGAAGGCGAGCGCGACGCCGGACTTCTTGATCTGCATCGGCGTCTTGCCGACCAGCTCGGACTCCGGAGCGCCCTCGGGCGTGTAGCGGACGCTGCTGCCCTCGGCGACGGGGTAGAGGCCCGCGATGGACTCAAGCAGCTCGCGCTGACCGCTGCCCGCGATGCCGGCGACACCGAGGATCTCACCGCCCATGGCGGTGAAGGATACATGGTCCAAACGGACAACGCCCTCGTTGTCGTAGCAGGTGACATCCTGCAGCGTCAGGCGCGGAACGGGGTTCTCATAGCGCGGACGGTCGATGTTGAGCGTGACCGCGTGGCCGACCATCATGTCGGTCAGCGCCTGCGGGTTCGTCTCGGCGGTGTTGACCGTGCCGATGTACTGACCCTTACGCAGCACCGCGACCTTGTCCGAAAGGGCCATGACCTCATGCAGCTTATGGGTGATGATGACGATGGCCTTGCCGTCGGCGCGCATATTGCGGAGGACATTGAAAAGCTTTTCCGTTTCCTGCGGAGTGAGAACGGCAGTCGGCTCGTCGAGAATGAGCGTGTCCGCACCGCGATAGAGGACCTTGACGATCTCGACGGTCTGCTTCTGGGAAACGGACATATCGTAGATCTTCTGGGTCGGGTCGATGTCAAAGCCGTAGCGATCGCAGATCTCCTTGACTCTGGCGTTGGCTGCCTTGATGTCCAGCTTGCCCGGCTCGTCCAGACCGAGGACAATGTTCTCCGCTGCCGTGAACACATCGACAAGCTTATAGTGCTGGTGGATCATGCCGATGTGGTTGTCAAAGGCATCCTTGGGGGAGCGGATGGGGGTGAGTACGCCGTTGACATAAATTTCGCCCTCGTCCGGGAAATAGATGCCCGCGAGCATATTCATCAGGGTCGTCTTTCCGCTGCCGTTTTCGCCGAGCAGGGAAAGGATCTCACCCCGATTGATGGTCAGGTCGATGCTGTCGTTGGCAACGACCTTGCCGAAGCGCTTGGTAATGTGTCTGAGTTCGACTGCACAGTTGTTGTCCAAGGTCCTGTCATCCTTTCTTTCGAACCCGGCCGACGCCGAGACCGGCGGCTGGGTTCAGGCTGCAGCCACCTTACCGGAGAGAATGGGGAAAACTCCGATAAATGCTGATTATTCAATTCCTATCTTAACACGATTCGACAGGGATGTAAATGAAAAAGCTATTGGCAAATCCATCAAAAGTGGCCGCGCAAAACTGGAAATATCGACAAAAAGTTAGCTTGCCTAAAAAATTGTAAGAGAGGGATGAGAAAAGGAGCCGCCCGCAGGCGGCTCCTTTGGATGTACGGGTGCGAATTAGTAGGCGGCGTTCAGCCACTCGATGCCATCGATCTGGATGGTGAAGTAAGGAGCGGACTGGAAGTAGGACTCGTGGAACGCGCCGTCGAACACGGCTTCCTCGGAATCGGGGGCGAAGTCGCCGTCGGTATCCAGAGCGAAGGCGGAGGTCAGGGTCTCGCCGCCCACGGTAAAGGTGGAGGTGTCGAAGACCTTGATGGAGCCGTCGGCCAGACCGGCCTCGACCTCGGCAAGCTTCTCAGCGGTGCCGGGGGCGGCGATCTTCTCGTTCAGCTCGGTCAGGACGACATCGCCGTGGGCATAACCGTAGCAGTAATCCTGATCGAATTCCTGACCGTTGGCAACGCTCTCAATGGCATAGACGAAGTAGTTCGTCCAGTCGATGCGGCAGCCGATGATGGAGGCATCGGGAGCGACACCGGTCATGTCGTTATTGTAGCCGGTGTGGAAAGCGCCCTTGGACTGCGCCATGGTGGCGGGGGTGGTGTTGTCGGAGTGCTGGGAGATGAGCTTGCAGCCGAGGTCGCACAGAGCGGAGGCGGCGTTGGACTCTTCGGTGGCGTCAGACCAGGAGCCGACGAACTGGACCTTCATGGTCACGCTCGGGCAGACGGAGCGGGCGCCCAGGAAGTAGGAGGTCATACCGGAGATGACTTCGGCGAAGGAGAACGCGCCGACGTAGCCGATGACGGCCTCTTCGGGCTTGATGGTGCCTTCGTCGATGAGCTGCTGGAGCTTCATACCGGCAGCGACGCCGGCGAGGTAACGGCCTTCATAGATGTTGGCGAAGGCGTTGTGGGTGTTGTCGAGGTCATCGTTCCAGGAACCCTGGTTGGTGCAGCCGACGAACTGGATCTCGGGATAGTCGGGAGCGACCTTGAGCATGAAGGGTTCGAAGCCGTAGGAGTTGTTGAAGATGATCTCGCAGCCTTCTTCAGCCAGCTCGATGTTGGCGTCCTCGCAGGTGGAGTCTTCGCCGATGTTGTACTTGACGACCCAGTCAACATTGATGCCCTTGGCGGCGAGCGCCTCGGTGGCGGCTTCCTTGCCGCGGATGAAGTTGTAGGTGTAGCCCTGATCGTTCTCGTCGCCGATGCAGATCAGACCGACCTTGATGGTCTTGGTCTCGGTTTCGGGGGTCTGCTGATCGTCGGACGGGGTCTGCTCGGTGTTCTTGCTGCCGCAGGCCACGAGGGACAGGACCATAACGACAGAAAGCAGGATCGCAAGAAGCTTCTTCATTTGGATAAATCCTCCTTCAAAATTGGTATGCCCCTGAGGACAATACCTTTGAACAGTATCATACAAAATTTTCAAGTAAAACGCAACCGGCAAATGGAAAAAAGAAATGAAAACATAGCCAAAAATCCTAAAAAACTTTTAGGCAAAGCGGCGAAAAACAGGGGGAAATTATGAAAAAGCAAACAAAAGGTTTGCCTGAGCGGGCAAACCTTTTGTTTATATTGTATGGAATGTTTGGAAATTTACGGGGGCGATCCTTACTGGTGGACGCGGGTGCCGGTCTTGCCGGAGATGCCGTCGGCAGCCTTCTCGAGCAGGGTGATGAGGGCGACGCGGCCGGGCTTGGACTCGGCGAAGGACAGAGCGGCCTGCACCTTGGGCAGCATGGAGCCGGGGGCGAACTGCTTCTCGTCGATGTACTTGCGGGCATCGGCGGGCGTGAGATCGTCGAGACCCTTCTGGTCGGGCTTGCCGAAGTTGATGGCGACCTTCTCGACCGCGGTCAGGATGACGAGCATATCGGCGTCGAGCAGCTCGGCGAGCTTGGCGGAGGCGAAGTCCTTGTCGATGACGGCGGGCGTGCCGTAAAGCTTGCCGTCCTTGCGGACGACGGGAATGCCGCCGCCGCCGACGGTGATGACGACGGTGCCGTTGTCAACGAGCGCCTTGACGGTATTCTTCTCGATGACATCGATGGGCTTGGGAGAGGGGACGACCTGACGGTAGCCGCGGCCCGCGTCCTCGACCATGGTGTAGCCCTTTTCCGCCGCGATGCGGTCCGCGGTCTCCTTATCGTAGAACGCGCCGACGGGCTTGGTGGGGTGCTGGAAGGCGGGGTCGGCTTCGTCCACGAGGACCTGCGTGACGACGGTGGCGACATCCTTGGCCATGCCGCGGGAGGCAAGCTCGTTGCCGATGGCGTTCTGGAGGTGATAGCCGATGTAGCCCTGGCTCATGGCGCCGCACTCGGGGAAGGGCATATCGGACTTGATGGCCTTGGCCTCGGCGGCGGTGGCCATGCCGAGGTTGATCATGCCGACCTGCGGGCCGTTGCCGTGGGCAATGATGACCTCGTTGCCCTGCGCGATCAGGTCGACGATGGGCTTGGCGGTCTCGGTGACGAGAGCGAGCTGCTCATAGGGGGTGTTGCCCAGCGCGTTGCCGCCGAGCGCGATGACGATGCGTTTACCCATGGTGTAATATCTCCTTAAAATCACAAATAATGAAAGCTGAAATCAGCGCAATGGCACAGCCTCCATTGCGGTTTGACTGCATTATAGGAAATTCCGCACGGATGTGCGAGACATTTCCCGCGGCAATTTTTGTATTTTATCAAAAATTTTACGCTCTGCCGCGGAATTTTCGAAGAAAAGGGCGGCTTTTGCCGCCCTTTTCGGTTGGTTTGGGAAAGCTTAGAACATCTTGCGCTCGGCGTCGGACTTGTCCATCTCCATGAGGGCGCGGACGGGATCCTTGACCTGCGCGAGGAAGATCATTGCGGCGATGATGTAGGGCTTGTAGGAGGCCTGCTTGTACAGAGGAACGATGTAGCGGTCGAACACGGAGTTATCGACCTCGCCCTCGGGGCAGGAGAGACCGGAAATGTCGGCGGGCAGGCAATGCAGATAGAGCGCCTTGCCGTCCTTCGTGAGCTTCATCATCTCCTCGGTGCAGGCCCAATCCTTGTGTTCGGCGTTCTGCGCGAGGAGCTTCTTTTCCAGCGCGTCGATGCCGGCCTTGTCGCCCTGCTGGTAGAGCTTGGTGCGCTCCTCCATGGCCTTGAACGGAGCCCAGGACTTGGGATAAACAATGTCGGCGTCCTTGAAGGCTTCCTTCATGTCGTTGCACTTCTTGAAGCTGCCGCCGGTGGCCGCCGCGTTCTTCTTGGCGATCTCCTCGACCTCGGGCATGACCTCATAGCCCTCGGGATGAGCGAGCGTGACATCCATGCCGAAGCGGGTGAACAGGCCGATGACGCCCTGCGGGACGGACAGGGGCTTGCCGTAGCTGGGGCTGTACGCCCAAGTCATGGCGACCTTCTTGCCCTTGAGGTTCTCCACGCCGCCGAAGTAGTGGATGATGTGGAGCATATCCGCCATGCACTGGGTGGGGTGATCGACATCGCACTGGAGGTTGACGAGAGTGGGGCGCTGCTCGAGGATACCGTCGCGGTAGCCCTCTTCGAGCGCGTCGATGAAGGTTTTCTGATACTTGTGGCCCTCGCCAATGAACATATCGTCGCGGATACCGATGACATCGGCCATGAAGGAGACCATGTTGGCGGTCTCGCGCACGGTCTCGCCGTGGGCGATCTGGCTCACCTTCTCGTCGAGCACCTGCTCCTCAAGACCGAGGAGGTTGCAGGCGGAGGCGAAGGAGAAGCGGGTACGGGTGGAATTGTCGCGGAAGATGGAGATGCCGAGACCGGAATTGAACACCTTGGTGTTCTTGTTGCGCTCGCGCAGGTCACGCAGCGCGTCGGCTACGGTGAAAACGGCGTCGATCTCTTCGTCGGTCTTGTCCCAGGTCCAGTAGAAATCGTTCTTGTACATATCGTTGATGTGCAGCGTTTCGAGATGGCGCGCCAGTTCAACAGTCTTGCTCATGGTGATATTCTCCTTTATTTTTTATATTGCGTGTTGGCGGATCACTTGATGTCGTTGCCGGTCAGCTCCTGACGGAAGCTGGTGGCGGAGCCGTCCTTGTTCTCAGGATGATAGAGACCCGGAACGGCGGCGTACAGCGCGGCGCAGGTGACGAGGTCCTGCTTCCAGGTGATCTCGTTGGGGGCGTGCGCCTGGCTCTCGGCGCCGGGACCGAAGCCGACGCAGGGGATGCCGTAGCGGCCCTGAATGGAAACGCCGTTGGTGGAGAAGGTCCACTTGTCGGTCAGGGGACGGCCGGTGCGGGTGGACATGGCTTTTTCGTCCGCGCCGATGCGCTCGGTACCCCACAGAGCATGGTGCGCGTCCACGAGTGCCTGTACATGGGGCGCGGTCTCCTTATTGATCCAAGTGGGGAAGAAAGCCTCGGTCTCATAAACATGGCCGGTCCACGCCGGACGGTCGTACATATACATGGAGACCTTGACATCCTTGGCGTACTTCTTGCAGGCGGGCAGCTCCTCGATCTCCTTGAGGCAGGACTGATAGGTCTCGCCCGCGGTCATGCGGCGGTCGATGGAGATGGAGCAGGAGTCCGCGACGGCGCAGCGGGAGGGAGAGGTGTAGAAGATCTGGCTGGTGGTGCAGGTGCCGCGGCCGAGGAAGCGGGCGTCCTCCCAATGCTCGGGATTGTACTTCGGGTCGAGCATCTTCACGAGACCCTTGACCTCCTTGTCGTCGCCGGCGTCGTTCTCGTTGAGGTCGCGGACATTGAGAATGACCTCAGCCATCTTGTGAATGGCGTTGTCGCCGCGCTCGGGAGCGGAGCCGTGGCAGGAGACGCCGTGCATATCGACGCGGATCTCCATGCGGCCGCGGTGACCGCGGTAGATGCCGCCGTCGGTCGGCTCGGTGGAGATGACGAATTCAATCTGGCTGCGCGCGTCCTCGGGACCGTTGAAGTATTCGTTGACGATGGACTGCCAGCACATACCGTCGCAGTCCTCCTCCTGCACGGAGCCGACGACCATGATCTTGTAGCCCTCGGGAATGAGGCCAAGATCCTTCATGACCTTCGCGCCGTAGGTGGCGGAAGCCATGCCGCCCTCCTGATCGGAGCCGCCGCGGCCGTAGATGACCTTCTCGTCCTCGTAGCCCTGATAGGGATCGTGCGTCCAGTTGGCGATGTTGCCGATGCCGACGGTGTCGATGTGGGAGTCGATGGCGATGATCTTGTCGCCGCTGCCCATCCAGCCGATGACATTACCGAGCTTGTCGATCTCGACCTTGTCGTAGCCGAGCTTCTTCATCTCCTCGGCGATGCGCTTGACGACGCCCTCCTCCTCGCAGCTCTCGCTGGGGATGGCGATCATATCGCGCAGGAACTTGGTCATGTCGGCCTGATAGCCTTGAGCAGCCTTCTTGATCGCTTCAAAATCCATGGGAAACCTCCATTATAAAATTTATTCTTTTCCGTCGATAAAACTCTGCTTTCCTTTTACTCTGTCCCTATCATAGCATAAGCTTCGGCAAAGTCAAACAAAAAATTTGCAAATCTCAAAATTTTTTAGAAAAAATCATTGCTTTTTCTTTTATCTATGGTATGATGTACAAGAAAGAACAGCGCAAGGGAGGAGATAAGCTATCGAAGCGTCAAAGCTGGAGGCTCTGCGTCAGATCGCCAGAGGCCTTGCCGCTCAGTTCGGGAGCAACTGCGAGGTCGTGGTGCATGATGTGGCGGCCAAGCATCCGGAGCATTCCATCGTCATCATCGAGAACGGACACGTCACGGGCCGCAAGGTCGGCGACGGTGCGTCCCACGTCGCGATGGAGCAGGTCCGCAATGCCGACGCGCAGCCCGTGGACCACCTCAGCTACCTCACCAAGACGCCGGACGGCAAGATCCTCAAGTCCTCGACGATGTACATTCGCGGCAAGGGCGGCAAGGTCGTGGCCATTCTCGGCATCAATTACGACATCTCATCGCTCCTTATGGTCGAAAGCGCCGTGCGCGAGTTGACCGCCGCGGGTGACAGCACGCAGACGGAGCCGGAGAAGATCATCAATGTCAACGACGTACTCGACGAGCTGATCGCTCAGTCGGTCGCCCTCGTGGGCAAGCCCGTGGCGCTGATGAACAAGGAGGACAAGATGCGGGCCATCGGCTTTTTGAGCCAGAGCGGCGCGTTTCTCGTCACCAAGTCCGGCGACAAGGTCGCCAAATATTTCGGAATATCAAAATACACTCTATATTCTTACATTGACAAACAACAGGAGGAAAGCAAAAATGGGTAAAATCGATCTGAGCATCAATAAGGTCGGTCTGGAGCATAACATCCAGAAGGCCAAGGAGAACAATGTCATCATTCCTACCATCGCGCAGATGCAGCATCCCGAGACCATTCCCGAAAAGATCCAGGCCAAGCTGAAGAATGTGGGCCTGTGGGATGTCGACCCTCTCAACCTCTTCCGCATCACCTGGAAGAACGAGGCCAAGGAGTCCGGCGGTCTCTATCAGGCGGTCCCCAACTATGTCGAGATCCCCAGCGAGCTGTCCGGTGTGCCTTGCCGCATCGTCGCCATGGCGGGCAAGTGGTTCCCCACCGGCTGCCACAAGGTCGGCGCCTCCTTCGGCTGCCTCGCCCCGCGTCTGGTCACCGGCCAGTTCGACGCGAACTATCATCACGCCGTTTGGCCCTCCACCGGCAACTACTGCCGCGGCGGCGCGTTCAACTCCAAGCTGCTCGCCGTTGACTCCGTTGCCATCCTCCCCGCCGAGATGAGCAAGGAGCGCTTCGACTGGCTCAGCAAGATCGCCGGTCAGGTCATCGCCACCCCGGGCTGCGAGTCCAATGTCAAGGAGATCTTCGACAAGACCTGGGAACTCAAGCAGGACCCCAGCATGATGATCTTCAACCAGTTCGAGGAGATGGGCAATCCTCTCTGGCACTACAATGTCACCGGTTACGCCCTCGCCGACCTCTTTGAAGCCATCAAGAAGCCTGGCCAGAACCTTGCCGGCGCCTGCTTCACCTCCGGTTCCGCCGGCACCATGAGCGCGGGCGACCTGCTCAAGGAGCGCTATCCCCACCTCAAGCTCGGCGTGGGCGAGGCTCTGCAGTGCCCCACCATTCTTGAGAACGGCTTCGGCGGCCACCGCATCGAGGGCATCGGCGACAAGCACATTCCCTGGATCCACAATGTCAAGAACACCGACATGGCCATCGCCATCGACGACGAGGACAGCCAGCGCCTGCTGCGCCTGTTCAACACCAAGGAAGGTCAGAAGTACCTCAGGGAGGAGCTGAAGCTTTCCGACGAGATGATCGAGAAGCTGACCTGGCTCGGTATCTCCGGCATTGCCAATGTCCTTTGCTGCATCAAGATGGCGAAGTACTATGAGCTGACCGAGAACGATGTCGTTGCCACCGTTCTGACCGACTCCGCCGTGATGTACAGCAGCCGCATCGAGGAACTCAACGAGATGCACGGCGCGTACAATGTGGAGGAGGCCCGCCTCGACCACAACCTCCATATGCTCGGTCTCAAGACCGACAACCTCATGGAGCTGACCTACACCGACCGCAAGCGCATCCACAACCTCAAGTACTACACTTGGGTCGAGCAGCAGGCGCGCGATGTCAAGGACCTCAACGCGCTCTGGTACGACACCAAGAATACTTGGGACGCCGTTCACGCGCAGGCTGCCGAACTCGACGAACTCATCAACGAGTTCAACGAGGCCACCGGCCTGCTCAAGGCGCTCTAAGCCGATTTTTGAACCAATGCCGAAGGGCGGGCGGAACGCCCGTCCTTCGATCGTTAGGAAGGAGAAGGACCATGCTGAAAAATGTCAAGTGCGCGCGCTGCGTCAAGTGCGGCAAGGAATACGAGGCCACGCCCAACCTCACCAACTGCGAGTGCGGCGGTATCCTCGACATCATTTACGATTACGACTACATCAAGGCGAACCTCACCAAGGAAAAGCTCAAGACCCGCCCGAACACGATGTGGCGCTACCGCGAGCTGCTGCCCGTGGAGGAGACCACGCCCGATACACCCCTGCGCGTGGGCTGGAGTCCGCTTTATGAGGAGGACCGTCTTGCCAAGCTCCTCGGACTCAAGAAGCTGTGGGTCAAGGACGACGGACAGAACCCCACCGCGAGCCTGAAGGATCGCGCCTCCGCCATGGCGGTCGCTAAGGCGAAGGAGGCGGGTGCGGAGATCATCGCCTGCTCGTCCACCGGCAATGCGGCATCGTCCCTCGCGGGCAACGCCGCCGCGGCGGGTCTCAAGACCTTTATCTTCGTTCCCTCCCGCGCGCCCAAGGGTAAGGTCGCGCAGCTGATGACCTTTGGCGCGAATGTCATCAGCGTGCAGGGCAACTATGAGGAGACCTTTGAGCTGAGCAAGAAGGCCATCGACAAGTGGGGCTGGTACAACCGCAACGCCGCCATCAACCCCTATCTTTCCGAGGGCAAGAAGACCGTTTCGCTCGAGATCGCCGAGCAGCTCGGCTGGAAGATGCCGGACTACCTCGCTATCTCCGTCGGCGACGGCTGCACCATCGCGGGCGTGTGGAAGGGTCTTAAGGATCTTTACGCCATCGGCTTTATTGACAAGCTGCCGCGCCTGATCTCCGCGCAGGCGGAGGGCTGCCACCCCATCAACCGCGCCATTGCCACCGGCGAGCCGTGGCAGCCGATGGAGGAGAACACGCTTGCCGACTCCATCGCCGTCGGCGTGCCGCGCAACGCGGACAAGGCGCTCATGGCGATCCGCGAATCGAACGGCATCGTCGTGAATGTGACGGACGAGGAGATCATGGCGGCGCAGAAGCTGCTCGGCACCACCTGCGGCGTGTTCGGCGAGCCGGCCGGTGTGACCGGTACGGCGGGCGTGAAGAAGCTCTGCGAGCAGGGCGCCCTCGGCGCGAACGACACGGTCGTTTCCGTCGTGACGGGCAACGGCCTCAAGGATGTGGCGAACGCTATCAAGTTCTGCGGCGAGCCGATGAGCCTGCCCAACGACCTTGACCGGCTGGTCGCGGAGTTCGATAAGCGCGGCATCAAGACCGAGTAAGAAAGCACAAAAGGAAACGAGGACGCGAAAACCGCGTCCTCGTTTTTTTCACTTGTGCAGCAGGGGGGAAAGGGGCTTGTAGATCAGGAAGCAGAGCAGCACGTCCAGCGCGCCCTTTAGGAGCGTGAACGGCGCGTTGAACACGATCAGGCATTCGAGCAGGCCGTTGACCGAAGGACGGATGAGCTGATACAGGCGGATGATCGTCTCAATGGGGAAAATATTCGCGTAGACCGGATAGGTGATGAAATAGTTGATGGGGACGCTGGCGGCCGCCATGCACACCGCGCCGAGTACGGACGCGAGGAGCGCGCCGCGGCGGGTCTTATGCGTCCGGTAGAAAAGACCGGCGGGGACGACGAAGCACACGCCCATAAGGAAGTTCCCCAGCTCGCCCACGCCGCCGGAATAGGTGGTGGTGAGCTTGAACAGGTTCTTGATGAGGCAGACCGCCGCGCCCCAGAGCGGGCCGAGGCTGAACGAGGCGAGCAGCGCGGGCAGCTCGGAGAAGTCGAGCCGGACGAAATCGGGAATGAGAAAGGGCAGCGGGATCTCGAAGAGCTGCAGGACGGCGGCGGCCGCGCTGAGAATGGCGGTCACGGCAATGTGGTGGGTGCGTTTGGCTTGTGCGGACATGAAAAAACACTCCTTTTGTCAATTTCCCTGAAAGAACGAGTCCTCCAAGGTGCATGACGCAAAGAGCGTGAAAATTGCGTGGTAACAGCGCGCAGCACATCTTCTCTCATCCGGACTGTGACCGTCGGTACCGGAATTTCACCGGTTCGTGCGGCGAAAACGCCGCTTGCGGACTATACCGCCGGTGGGGAGTTTCACCCCGCCTCGAAGACTTGTATTTCAGATTTGTCCAAAGCATAGCACAGCGCTGTGAAAATTGCAAGAGGGAAATCCGCTCTTTACAATCAAAAACAAATGTTCTATAATGAGAAAAACGATGAAAGGAGGGGGAGCCATGCGAGGGAGGCCGGTAAGCTGCTGCTTTACAGGGCATCGCCCCGCCAAGCTGCCGTGGGGCAAGGACGAGAGCGACCCGCGCTGCCTGCGGCTGAAGGCGCGGCTGCGCGAGGTGCTTGTGCGCGTCGCGGACGAGGGGTACTCGCATTTCCTCTGCGGCATGGCGGAGGGCTGTGACCTCTACTGTGCCGAAGCGGTGCTGGAGCTGAAGGCGTCACGCCCTGAGATCACGCTTGAAGCGGCGATCCCCTGCCCGACGCAGGCGGACGGCTGGAGCGCGGCGCAGCGCGAGCGCTACCGCCGCCTTCTGGAGCGGTGCGACGACGAAACGCTGGTGCAGCAGGGCTATTCGCGCGACTGCTACCAGCGACGCAACCGCTACATGGTGGATCATTCCTCGCTGCTCATCGCGCTGCACGACGGTCTGCCCGGCGGCACGCGCTATACCATTGAGTACGCCCTCCGCCGCGGATTGGACGTCATCGACATTCCGATCGAATGAGCCGTGCGCTCGAGACGCTGCGTGGGGCGATGGAAAAAGGGAACGGATCACAAAGCAGGGAGCGGACGGTATCGCCGTCCGCTCCCTGCGACTGGTTATACGGTCAGATGTCGAACACGCCCATGATGGCGATGCCGACGACCACGAGCAATATCATGGCGTAGTGCTTCCACGAGAGCTTTTCGCGGAGGAACAGACGGCTCCACAGCACGCTCGCCGCGCAGTAGGAGCTGATGATGGGCGCGGACATGGCAAGATGCTCGGTGTCCGCAATGGCGTAGATGTAGGCGAACTGGCCGGCGGTCTCGCAGACCGCGCCGAGGTACTTCGGCGCTTCCTTTTTGGGAAGGAGGCGGTCCTTGCGGATCAGCACGACATAGACGAAGCACACGACGGCGGCGGCGAGGAAGGTCAGCTCATAGGCGACATTCGCGCTGCCCTCGTCCAGCGTCTCGAGCACGCGGTTGTCCGCAAAGGTACCCGCCGCATCGAGGATGCAGTAGGCCACGGGGAGCGCGAGGGCAAGAAAGCTCTTGGCGTACTTGCGGTTGCCCTCGGCCTGCCGCGCCGCGCGCAGCTCGGGGTCCTCGGTCGCGTCCACGACGCCAAGCCCGATAGCGCCCGCGCACACGAGCAGAATGGCAAAGACGGCGAGCGGCGAGTAATCCTCGCCGCCGAGGAAAACGAGCGTCATCACCGCGACGAGCGCGCCGGACGAGTTGCAGATGGGGGACGAGACGGACAGCTCGATGTACCGCAGCCCCAGATAGCCGAGCGTCATCGAGCCGATGTAGAGCAGCGACACGGGCAGGTAGGTGAGGATAATAGAAAAGCTGATTTCCGTCCCGCCGACGAAGATCTCAAACGCCGCGTGCAGACCCATGACGACGCCGACCGCCATGACCATCTTGAGATGGCTGAGCCGGTCGTCCTCGTCGCGGCAGCCGATTTTGGAAAAGAGGTCGCTGCCGCTCCAGCAGAGCAGCGCGATAAGGGAAAGCCAGAACCACATATTGAATTGTTAAACTCCTTTTTCTCTGTCAGTATTTTGAAACCAAAAAACGGACAGCCTCCGGCGGGGGTCTGCGCCGGAAATGACGGTTGGTGAGGGGAGTCCTTCGGATCAGCATAGCAAGACCCTCCTAACAAATAGAGTCAGGGCAGTATGACCAGCCCTGCGTCAAGCATTTTTTGCAGCGAGAGCAGCACACCCAGCTTCGCGTGGTACCAGGTCAGGCCGCCCTGGTAGTAGACGGCGTAGGGCGGACGGATGGGACCGTCGGCGGAAAGCTCGATGGAGCTGCCCTGCACGAACGCGCCCGCCGCCATGATGACCTGCGAATCGTAGCCGGGCATATCGCCGGGGACGGGGTCCACATAGCTGTCCAC
>CAKTEZ010000012.1 GCA_934553255.1 uncultured Oscillospiraceae bacterium | reverse complement strand
ACCGACATTCCCGAGAAGGTCGATTTCTTCGACGCCCTCCCCGACTACGACCTCGCGTTCTACACGAACAAAAAGTCCAAGACGGACGCCGCCGTATCGCTCGATATGCTGCAGAAGGTCCTGCCGAAGCTGGAGGCGCTCGCCGACTGGTCCGCCGACGGCATCCACGATATGCTCATCGCCTTTGCCGAGGAGCTGGGCGTGAAAAACGCCACGCTCATGTGGCCGCTGCGTATCGCCTGCGCGGGCAAGCTCGTCACGCCCGGCGGCGCGGTCGAGATCTGCCGGATCCTTGGCAAGGAGGAAACGATCCGCCGCGTGAAGCACGGCATCGAGAAGCTCGCCGGATGAATGCCTTCGGTTTCTACCTCCGCCGCAGCGTCGGCGCGCTGTGGGACGCGGGCTACGGGGACGATGTGCGCCGCGCCGCCGCGGTCGCGCCGGTTCTGACCGTCGTCGGCTTCGCCGCCGCGTGGTTTTTCCCGCAGGTGAGCGAAAATATCCTGCGCTTTTTCTCTCTGAGCGTCGACATGGAGGGCATTTCCGCCGGTGGGCGAAACGCCGCCTCGCAGCTTTTTCTCAACAACTCCACCGCCGCCTTCTCCGCCCTCCTCTGGGGGCTGGTCCCGTTTGCCTATCTCGCCGCGTTCCCGCTGGGCTTCAACTTCTTTGTTCTCGGCGTGCTGGGCGCGTATGCCATGCAGAGCGGCATGGGACTGGGCGCCTATCTGGTCGGTATCCTGCCGCACGGTCTGGTCGAACTGCCGACGCTTGTGCTGTTCTGCGCGGCGGGCCTGTACCTCTGCTCGCGCGTGACCGCGCGTGTGCGCGGCGACAAGAGCGTGCAGCTGCTTTCGCTCCTCTCCTCCCTTTCGCGTCTGTATCTCTGCGTCATTCTGCCGCTTCTGGCCGTCTCGGCAATGATCGAAGCCTATGTTACCCCGCGGCTTCTCGCCGCTGTCCTCTGACGCCTTTCCCGTCTATTCATGCAAAACGCCCCGCTGCCAAAAGGCAGCGGGGCGTTTTTTCGTTGTGGGGGTCTTTGCTCAGCTGCGGACCTCAATAACGCGGACGATGCCGTCCTTGATGTAGAGGTTCATCGTGCCGCCGTAGGCGAGAGCCGCCTCGACGCTGCCGTCAAACCAATCGTTGATGTCGGCGTTCCAGCACAGCACATCGGCAGGCACCGTATAGGTCATGCCGCCGAAGTTGACCGCGCCCGTGCCGATCCACGAGGAGCGGGCGACCTTCTCCAGCTTGGTAAGGACTGTGATGGGAGTGAACTTGCCGTCCTTCTCGACCGCTTCCACAAAGTCGCCGACCCTTGCGATATAGCCAGTCTCCTTCATGGGTTTGCTGCCGTTGGTGTCGATCGTGATCTCACGCTTTGTATAGGACATCTCGCCGCTGCCCATCGGCGTTTCCTTAACTTCGGTCACGCGGCCGTAGATCGCCTTACCCGCGCTCTCCAGCACGATCAGATCGATCTGTCCGTCCGCATTCATGCGGGCGTAGGCGATCTGGCTCTGCGGGATGACCGTCTCGGTCAGCTCGGACAGGCTGATCAGCTCGCCGTTCCGGTAGACCATCACATTCGCCGCCAGCGCCTTGCCGTCCAGCTTGCGCTCGGACACGTTCAGGCTGCCGGACACGCCGCCGCTCTGCGCGTAGAGGTTGACGCTCTTCGCAGCGGAGGACGAGATGCTGACGAGTTTGCCATAGAGACTGCTGTCCACCGTCATATCGGTCAGAGAGAGCTTCTTCATCGTGCTGCCGCAGAACATCTGCACCGTACCCTTAGCGTCCACGATGCCGATGGCGTTGCCGCGCACGGAGTAGTCTCCCTCGACCGCACCGGCGACCGCGCCGTCGTTCGTGAGCAGGAGCGTCATGATCTTGCCGGGCTTGAATTTAGCGAGGCTCTGCTGCGCGGTGGGCAGGACATCGAACTGCGTGCCGCCGAGGACCTCAATGGTCGTGGGCGCAGAGGGCGTGTCGCACTTTTCATAGTACACCGTCACGCGGGTGTCGCAGGCATAGAGTGCGTTCGCCGCCGCGTCATAGGTCACCACATCGTTCTTCCGCAGAGCGGAAACGGTGGTAGGCACGCCGTTGCGGTAAACATCGTAGTCCGTGCGGCCGCCGGTCAGGGCGCTGATGCCGTTGGTCGAGCCGTCCGCGGAAAGAATGACCGCCGCGTTCGTCACGGCTGCGCCGGTCGAGCTGTCCACAACGGGAATAAAAGTCATCACCTTGCCGTCCGTGTTGAGCAGCAGGTCGCCCTTGAGCCCGTTGAGCACCGTGGAGGTGCTGGTGCGGACAAGATTGTAGGACGCCTTGTCCGCGCCGGAGACGCGCGCCGTGTTGCCGTTCAGAGAAATGAGCGTCACGCCCGACTTGCGGGTGCAGCCGCCCGGCGTATAGGCGGTGGTCTTGGTGGTCGTCACGCCCTCTTTATCGGTGCTGCTGCTCGTGGACTTCGCACCGAGAACATTGACGAACATCTGCGCGGCCTGCGCGCGGGTGATCGCGGAGTTTCCGGAAAGGTTCACGCCTGCGCTCACGCCCGTTTCCTTTGCCAGCGCGATATAGCCGTCCGGCCAGATACCGCCGGTATCCTTATCCGAGTAGCCGAGCAGACGCATGAGAATGGTCGCCGCCTGCCCGTAGGTGACATTGCTGTCCGGTCGGAATGTGCCGTCCGGCAGACCCGCGAGCAGCTTCTGCCCGCGCACGGCGTAGTTGATATAGCCTGCCGCCCAATGGCTCGCGCGGACATCGGGGAAGATGGTCACGGTCTTGTAGCGCGCGGCCTCATCGCCGCCCATCATCACGACGAGCATCTTGCAGAACTCGGCGCGGGTGAGCGTATCGTTCGGACGGAACTGCCCCGCGCCGTTGCCGTCGATCACGCCGAGCAGATGCAGGATCTCCACATTTTGCGCCGTTTTCTTATCCGTCACATCGGAGAAGGTGTCCGCCGCCGAAGCGGGAAGCACCGCCGCCGAGAGCGCGAGTACAAGCGCGAGCAGCGCGGAAAATACTCTTTTTTTCATGTTCTTTCTCCTCTCATTCCGCCCGCAGCGCTTCCACAGGCTGGAGCTTGGATGCCTTGATGGCGGGATAGCTGCCGAAAAGCACGCCCAGCGCGACGCTCAGCGCGAACGCCGCGAGACCGACCCACACCGGCGGGTAGATGGTCATCTTGTACATCAATCGGCTGACGACTACACTTCCCCCCGTACCGACCGCAATGCCGACCACGCCGCCCATGCCGCAGAGCATACCGGCTTCGATCAGGAACTGGGTGACGATGCTCGCGCGCTGCGCGCCGATGGCGCGGCGGATGCCGATCTCGCGCGTGCGCTCGGTCACGGTGACGAGCATGATGTTCATGATGCCGATGCCGCCGACGAGCAGCGAGATGGCGGCGATGCCGCCGAGGACCATGGAGATCATGTTCATCGACTCGTTCTGGTACTGCTGCCACTGGCCCTCGTTGTACACATCATAGCTGCCGGTCCCCTGCGGGATCAGACCCTTGAGAAAGCCGCCGAGGCGGGAGGTGACCTCCGTCATGTCCTCGCTGTTGCGGACCTTGACGGTGTACTGCTCGGTGCTGCCGCCGAGCAGGCGCGTCATCGTGTAGGGAATGACGAAAATGTTGTCCATCTGGTTGATGCTGTTCTCTCCCTCGCCGCCGCGTGCCGCGTAAACGCCGACCACGGTGAACTTGTTGCCGTTGATCTTGACCTCTTTTCCGACCGGATCGACCGTGCCGAAGAAGATCTTCGCCGCCTGCGCGCCGATGACGCAGACCTGATTGTAGTTCTGCATATCGAGATACGCGAGGTCGCGCCCCTTGGCAAGCGTCAGGTTATTGCATACGCTGTATTGGTCGGAGCCGTAGTAGATGGTCGGCGGACCGCTGATGAGGTTCCACTGATCGTCGTACTTCCGCTCCATGTTGGCGCTGGTCTTGGTGCCGTAGACCACGGTGGCGTTCACCCGTCCGTTCGGCGTCACGCCGACGACCATTTCCTTCAGGCTCTGGCAGTAGTCGTAAAGATCGGGGAAATAATCGCGGCTGATGTTGTTGCCGTCCGCGTCGTACATCCACGAGTACATATCCACCGTCAGCCGGTTGGAACCCAGCGCATTGAACTGCTTCATCATTTCTACCTTCATGCCCTCCATGACCGAAACGATGGTCATGACGGCGGCGATGCCGATGAAGATGGAGAGAATGGTCAGCGCGCTGCGGCCCTTCTTGCCGACGATGGAGCGCCATGCCATTTTGAATGCCTGCAAAAGATTCACAGCCAATCCACCTCCTGCTCATGGTCCTCGATGATCCTGCCGTCGGCGAGGCGGACGATGCGCCGCGCCGTGGCGGCGATGCCGTTGTCGTGCGTGATGAGAATGACGGTGCTGCCCTCCTTGTTGAGCTGCTGGAGGAACTGGAGCACCTCGTGGCCCGTTTTGGAGTCCAGCGCGCCGGTCGGCTCATCCGCCATGATGACGGGCGGGTGCGTTGCGATGGCGCGGGCGATTGCCACGCGCTGCTGCTGGCCGCCGGACATCTGCGTGGGCTTGTTCTTACGGCGGTCGGCCAAGCCGACGCGCTCGAGCGCTTCGATGGCAAGCTCGTGCCGGTCGTCGATGCCAATGCCCTGATAGACGAGCGGCAGCTCGACATTCTCCTGCACGGAGAGCGTTTGAATGAGGTTATACTGCTGGAAGATGAACCCGATCTCCTTGTTGCGGATGCGCGAGAGCTGGGTATCGCTCAGCTCGCTCACATCCGTCCCGTCGAGCAGATACTCGCCGTAGGTCGGAATATCCAGACAGCCAAGCACATTCATCATCGTCGATTTGCCCGAACCGGACTGGCCGACGATGGCGACGAACTCGCCTCGGTCGATGGTGAGCGAAACGCCGTCCAGCGCGCGGACCTCGCTCTCAAGGCCCTCGCTGTAGATCTTATAGACGTTCCGCAGTTCGATCAGCTTTGCCATGCGCTTAACCCCAGACGCTGTCCGTCATGATCTGCGTGAAGACCTCGGTCCCCTCCTCCACGCCGGACTTGATCTCTACGTTGTAGCGGTCCTGAATGCCGATCTCGACCGGAACGGGATAGTAGCCCGCGGGGATCTCCTCGTCCATGTACGGGATCTGGACCATGTTGTCAGGCTCGCTGTCCGCCTTGATGTAAACGACCGTCGCGCTCGTGCCGTCCTCCAGACCGACGGTACGCACCGCCTGAATGGGCAGGACAAGGCAGTTTTCACTCTCGCTGGCGGTCAGGCTGTAGTTGATGTAGCTGTTGACCTGCAGCGTGCCGTCCGTGTTGTCCGCCTCAATGGTGAACGGATAGGTGGCAACGCCGTTGTTGACGCTGCTCGAAAGGCTGACAGAGGTGATGGTTCCGAAGCTCTGGCCGTTCCACTGGGAAAGGTTGACGCCCATGCCGACCTTGAGGTAGCTGACATTTCGCTCATCCACGGTCGCGCTGACCGTAACGGTGGAGGTGTCGGAGATCGTCAGCGCCGTGGCGCTGGAGGTGATCTCCTGTCCCGGATAAAGGCTCAGGCCGATGATCGTGCCGCTGATGGGTGCAACAGCGTTGGCATAGGCTGCGTTTTTCTCGGCATCCGCCAGTTCCTTCTGCGCCTTTTCAAGGCTCTGCTCCAAATCAAATATCTTATTCTCGGTGTTCTCGCCGTTGACCTGCACCAAAAGCTGACCGGCAGAAACGGAGAGGTAGTCGATCAGGTTGGTGGAAATGACCGTTCCGCTGGGAATCGTCAGTTCGCTCGTGCGGTAGTAGGCAAGCTTGCCCGCCTCATAGGGATAGAGCGTCTCACCGTTCACGACCGCCGTGGCGGAGGCTTCCATGTCCTTCCCCAGAACGCCCGCGTTCGGAACCGCGATCTCCACGCTGAACAGCTCCGAGCCTTCGCTCGTCACGCGCTTGACCATATGTACCTTTTCCACCATGCCCTCCACCGTCGCCATCAGCGCGGGGACAGAGACCTGCACGGTCTGGCCGGCGTAAAACTCGCCCTGATAGGCATAGCTATAATACTGCGTGAGGCGCATACGAGTGTCGTCCACGATCGTGGCGACCCTCTGACCGCTGACCTCATCGCCCACCGTAAGTTCGGCGGTGTCAAGCAGCTTGCCTGCGTAAGGCGCGGTCAGGCTGAGCTTGGCAATGTCCTTGTAGGCCGCGTTGAGCTGCTTCTGGTAGCCCTCGATATTGGTCTTGGCATCGCGCACGCGCTTTTCCGCGTCGGGCGAATCGTAGGTAAAGAGGGGGTCGCCCTCGTTGACCTGCTGACCCTCGGTCACATAAACATCACCCACCGTACCGGCGGTCGCCAGCGTGATGCTCTCGCTCTTCTTGGCCTTGACCATACCGCTGCCCTCGACCATCGAGGTGATGGAGCCGTACTGCACGATGTCCGTCACGACCTGCCGCTCACCGTCACCCTCTTTCTTGGCAAAAAAGCCGCGGTAAATGCCGAAGGCAAGCGCCAACACCAGTACGGCGGCAATGATGCGCCTCGTGGTCTTTTTGCGCTTTTTCTTGTTCTTCGGCGCAGGAGCCACAGGGGTGGCCGGGGCGGGCGCTTTCTCCGCCGCGGTCTGTTCGATGGGTTCCATTGTCTGTTCCATGTTGCTGTACATCCTTTCTTGGAGTTTGCCGTGTGCATAATACACTTCATACAGTATAGCACACATTCCTTAAGAAGTCTTTGCGATTTGGTTACAATTTGGAGACAAATTGTAACCGTTCCGCCGGTCCTGTTTCTAAGACGAAGGACCGGCGGGATTTGTTCCCGATTTTTTCACATTTTCTTTCTTTTTTTCCTGCGCGGCATGAACGAGCAGGCAGGCGATGAAAAGGCTGCTGCAATAGCCGAAGAGCGGATAGATGACGCTGATGAGGTCGCCGAAGCCGAAAAGGCTTCCCGCAAAGGCGCACACGCCGAGCGCGAGAATGAATGGCGAGCGCCGTTTCCGGACGGTCTCCGATTTCGCCGCGGCGTAGGTGGTGATGGCAACGGTCATGGAGATGGCGGAGCCGTACATGCTCAGAAGCAGCAGAACGCCGTAAACATAGCCGAGCGGACGGCTGAGACCGTAGGCCAGCGCCAGCATGGGCAGCTCCGCGTGCGCCGTCTCCGGCGCGCCCATCACGGAAAGCAGCACGCTGTAAGCAATGAGCGCAAGCAGCGCCGTCCCCAGCAGGACGCCGCGGCGCGAGTCCTTTGCCGAGGCGGACGCGCCGCCGAGCGGCGCGAGAATACCGACCGAGCCGAAGAAATTATAAAAGGAAAATGTCACCGCGCCGAAGAACGCGCTGTGCATGAGTGGGTTGCTCCCGCCCATGGCCGCCCCACGCGGCGGAACATGCAGCCCGCCGCGCGCGAGCGCCATCGCCGCAAAAAGGACCGTCAGCACCGCGATGATGGGGACGATGAGGGTAAAGGCGTCCACCGTGCCGCGCAGTCCGCGCAGCGCCACGAGCGTCACAAGCACCGCCATCGCCGCGCTGCCGAGCGGAGCCGGCAGCGAAAAGAGCTGGGAGAGCAGCGCCCCGCCCCCCGCATACATGATGGCGGCGACGCCGAAGAGCAGCAGGAGCTGCAATCCCGAGGAGATATGCCGCAGCCATGTGAGCCGCTCCCACGGCACAAGCACATGGTCCATCTCCGCCACGCCGGTGCGGGAGACGATGTACATCAGTGCAAGGCCGAAGAGCGCAAGCAGCGCCATCGCTGCGGCGATGCCGACCAGTCCTCCGCGCCCAAAGGCGCCGAAAAACTGCCACAACTCCTGCCCCGAAATGTAACCGGCACCGAGAAACGACCCTGCAAAGGTCAATCCCACGCGGCGAGCATTCAGCTTTTCCATAACTTCCCCCCATGCCTTTCTTCCGAGTTTCCCACATGATAGCCTTTTTCCCCGGCAGCGTCAAGGCAATTTCCCCTGACAGACCAACATTTTTTCAGCTTTTTTGTATGTTTTACCCTTGATTTTTTTGTATAACTTGCTATAATTACATCTATGTTTTTCATCCACATGAACAACAAATGATTTAAAGGAGTGAACCGGCAATGAGTAAGACCTATATCCCCGCAAACTATCACACCCCGCTGAATGTCTATGAAATGCAGCGCGCCATCGAATTCATTAAGAGTAATTTTCAGGTCAATCTGAGCAATGCGCTCAATCTGCGCCGCGTTTCCGCCCCTCTTTTCGTAGAGGACTGTTCCGGTCTGAACGATAACCTCAACGGTGTGGAGCGTCCCGTCGGCTTCGACATCCCCGACGTCGGCAAGAACGCGCAGGTCGTGCAGAGCCTCGCCAAGTGGAAGCGTCTGGCGCTCAAGCGCTACGAGTTCAACACCGGCAAGGGCCTCTTCACCGATATGAACGCCATTCGCCGCGACGAAGAGGTGGATAATCTCCACTCGATCTATGTGGATCAATGGGACTGGGAAAAGGTCATCGACGCGGAGGACCGCAATGTTTCCTACCTCAAGCGCACGGTACGCGACATTGTCGGCGCGATCACCGAAACGAACGACGCGCTCGGCATCGCTTTCCCCAGTCTGCACACAAAGCTCTCGCGCGATGTCTTCTTCATCACCACGCAGGAGCTGGAGGACAAGTATCCCGACCTGACGCCCAAGCAGCGTGAGGATGCCATCTGCCGCGAGCATCACACCGTGTTCCTCATGCAGATCGGCGGCGTACTCCACTCCGGCATCAAGCACGACGGCCGCGCCCCCGACTACGACGACTGGGCGCTCAACGGCGACCTGCTTTACTGGAACGATGTCCTCGGCCACGCGTTTGAGGTCTCCTCCATGGGCATCCGCGTCAGCCCCGAATCCCTTGACCGCCAGCTGACCATCTCCGGCTGTGACGACCGCCGCGCCCTCCCCTTCCACAAAATGCTGCTCGCGGGCGAGCTGCCCCTGACCATGGGCGGCGGCATCGGTCAGAGCCGTCTGTGCATGCTGATGATCGGTACCGCCCACATCGGCGAGGTACAGGTGAGCCTCTGGGACGACGATACCCGCAAGACCTGCGAGGACGCCGGTGTCCTGCTGCTGTGACATTCGCCAAAAACTCCCGTTCCGGCGGAACGGGAGTTTTTTTATGGGACATATTTCCTTACTCCCGCGCACCCGGCAGAAAGCGCTCCCCCTCCGCGCGGACACTCAGGCTGCCCGCAGAAAGCTCGGTCAGCGCCGCGGCAAAGGCCGCGGTGTTTTCCTTCGGCAGCAGGAGATGCACGCCGACCGCCGACCCAAAGTCTGTCCTCTCCACCGTGCCGTTCTGGGCGGCGATGAGAAGTTTCAGGCGCTCGAGCATCGGATAGGGGCAGTCCACCGCTTCCGCGGACCAGAGGCGCATCCTCGCCTTGCCTGCTGCGTCCAGCGCGTCCTTCGCGGACTTCGCATAGGCACGGGTCAGTCCGCCCGCCCCAAGCAGCACGCCGCCAAAGTAGCGCGTGACCACGCACACGACATTCTCAACGCCCTCTCGCTGAAAAACATTCAGCATCGGCTGCCCCGCCGTCCCCTGCGGTTCGCCGTCGTCGCCGTAGCGCACCACGCCGCCCTCGTGCAGAAGGTAGCACCAGCAGTTGTGGCGCGCGTCGTAGTATTTCTTCCGCATCTCGTCAAGAAAGGCGCGTGCCTGCTCCTCCGTTTCCACGCGGCGGACATGGCCGAGAAAGCGCGAGCGCTTCTCGGTGAACTCCGTCTCGCCCGCGTCCACGGGAACATAGTATTCCGCCGCGCTCATACCTCCCAGTCCTCCTTCGGCTCGGTGCAGCCCTCGACATAGTCCTTGACCTGACCGAGAACGCGCGGCGTGCAGACCGCCACGATGTCAATGGTCTCGCCGTATTCCACGCTCTCGACCTTTGCCTCACGGTAGAGACTGTCGAGCCAGCCGCCCTTGTCATAGGGCAGGTGGAGCGTTACGCGGCGCGTACCCTTGTCAAGCTCCGCGTCGATGACGCGCAGCAGCTCGTCCAGCCCCTCCCCCGTGCGGGCGCTGATGTTTACCGTGCGCTCGCCGCGCGGACGGACATCGCCGTAAAAGAGGTCGGATTTGTTATAAACGCGGACGCAGGGGATATGCTCCGCGCCGAGGTCATGGATCAGCTCGTCCACGATCTGCGCCTGCTGCTCCCACTCCGGATTGGAAATGTCGATGACATGCAGGAGCAGGTCGGCATACTCCAGCTCCTCCAGCGTCGCCTTGAACGCATCGACCAGCTGGTGCGGCAGCTTGCGGATGAAGCCGACCGTATCGGAGATGACGACATCAAGCGTGTCGGAGACCGTCAGCAGTCTTGTGGTGGTGTCGAGCGTATCGAACAGGCGGTCGTTCGCCGGAATGCCCGCGCCCGTGAGCGCGTTCAGAAGCGTCGATTTGCCCGCGTTCGTGTAGCCGACGATAGCAACGACGGGGATCTCGTTTTTCCTGCGGCGCTCGCGCTGCGTGCCGCGCACGCGGCGCACCTCGTCAAGATCCTCCTTGAGCTTGTCGATCTTGCGGTGGATGTGGCGGCGGTCCGTTTCCAGCTGCGTTTCGCCCGGACCCTTCGAGCCGATGGGACCCTTGCCGCTCGTACCCGCCTGCCGCTCCAGATGCGTCCACATACCGACGAGGCGCGGCAGCAGATATTGATACTGCGCCAGCTCGACCTGCAATCGGCCCTCCTTTGTCTTGGCGCGCTGGGCAAAAATATCGAGGATCAGCCCGCTGCGGTCGAGCACCTGCACGCCCAGCTCCTCCGTCAGCACGCGCATCTGCGAGGGCGAGAGGTCATTGTCGAAAATCGCCATCGTTGCCTCGGTCGAGCCGACCAGTTCCTTGATCTCCGCCACCTTGCCCTCGCCGATGAAGCAGCGCGGGTTCGGCGACGGCAGGTTCTGCAGCACCGTGGCGACGCTCACGCCGCCCGCTGTCTCCACAAGGGCGGCAAGCTCGTCCATGCTCTGCTCGTCCGCGCAGTCCTGCTTCAATACCGGCGAGGACAGACCGACAAGGATCGCGCGGTCGCGCGGCGCTTCGATGGTCTTTGCTTTGTTTTCTTCCATTGAGATCACCTTTTTCTGCGTTTCTTACCTTCAGTATACGCAAGGGAACGAAAAATGTAAAGAAAAAGAGGTCTGCAAACGCAGACCTCTTTCGCAGCTCTTACTTGTCCAGACCGAACTTCTTGTTGAACTTGGCAACGCGGCCGCCGGTATCGACCAGCTTCTGCTTACCCGTGAAGTAGGGGTGACACTTTGAGCACACTTCCACCTTGATGTTCGCCTTGGTGGAACCTGTCTCAATCACATTACCGCAGGCGCAAGTAATAGTAGTCTGCTGATAATTGGGATGGATTCCTTCCTTCATTGCTCGTGTTCACCTCTTTCCGATCCGAGAGTGCTTTCGTCAAAAAGCCAAAAAGGATAATATCACGCTTTTGCACGAAATGCAAGCATAATTTTTGGCTTTTTCGATAAAATGCGAAAGCGGCGGGGCATTTTTCCGCTTCGCCGCCGCGGGACGCGCGGACCTCACCGGAAAACATTCCCCTCCGCGTCGTAAATTTCCGTGCGGCGGACGCGGACGAAGTCCGGCTTGAGCGCCGGAAGCTCGCGCTCGACCGCCTGCGCGAGGTAGGCGGGGTTCAGTCCCGGGTTCTGCGCGGCGACCACGGCGTCGGCAAAAATGCTGCCGTCCTGCTCCGTCAGAGTGATCTCGCGGAGCAGCGGGGCGACGTCGATCTGTGCAAGGTCCTTGTGCTTGGTGCGCTTTTCGATCGTCAGCGACGGGCGGGCAAAGAGCGCGCGCAGCGCGTCCGCCGCGCCGTCGGGGATGCCGTCGTCGTAGAGCAGTTCCAGCCGCGCGCGCAGGAGCGCGAACTCGCGCACGGGGCGCGTGACGGGGTAGCACTCCCGCACGCGAAGTCCCGCGGGAAGACCCGTGTTGAGCTTCTCCGCGATGCCCGCGCCGTCGGTCTCCTCCAGCGTTTCAAAGTCGAGCAGCTCGCAGTCGCTCGACTGGCCCACCGGCAGCGGCAGGACGATGGAGATGATGGGGTGCGGGTGAAAGCCGTTGGAATGCTTGAGGTGCAGCTCCGCGCGCGGGAAAACGCGCTGGAATGTCCGCATCGTGTCAAGGTGCGAGATATACGAGGCCTGCGCCTCCTTGGTGAAGAGAAGTCTCAGCTTAGCCATCACAAGCCCTCCCCAGCAGCAGATTTGCGCCGCAGCCGTTGCAATGCGTGCGGCAGTCCGGTGTGGTCACGGACTGATAGGCCCTCTCGTGTTCGCACCAGAGGTACTGCTCTGTCACGCCGCTGGAGATCATGCTCCACGGCATGAGTTCGTCCTTTCCGCGCGTGCGGTTGGCGTAGAAGTGCGGGTCAAGGCCGCACTCTTCAAAGGCCTCGAGCCAGCGGTCGAGCGAGAAATACTCCTCCCACGCGGAAAGGTGTTCTCCTTTACGCCACGCGGTCTCCAGAACCTTGCAGAGCCGACGGTCGCCGCGGGAGATGACCGCCTCCATGAAGCTCGTGTCGCTGTCGTGCCAGTTGTAGGTGACGGACTTTGTGAGCATATTGTCGCGCAGGAGTTTGACGCGGCGCTCGTACTCCGCCTTAGGGATCTGCGGCTCCCATTGGAACGCCGTGTGCGGCTTCGGCACGAACCACGAGGTCGAGACCGTGATACGCACGCCGCGGTTCTTGTTGCTCGCGCTCTCACGCCATGCGTGCATGACATGGGACGCGACCTCGGCAATGCCGAGTACATCCTCGTCCGTCTCGGTCGGGAGACCGAGCATGAAGTAGAGCTTGACCGCGCTGTAGCCGCCCGCAAAGGCCGTGCGGCAGGATTCGAGCAGATCCTCTTCGGTGACATTTTTGTTGATCGCGTCACGCAGGCGCTGCGTGCCGGCCTCGGGCGCAAAGGTCAGGCCGGTCTTTCTTCCCTTTTGCAGCCGCTCCATGAGCGCCATGGAGAAATTGTCGGCGCGCAGGCTGGGGAGCGAAAGGTTCACATGGCGCTCAGCACAGAACGCCTCCAGATCGTCGCACAGCTGCACGAGCGGCGGATAGTCCGAGGTCGAGAGCGAGGAGAGCGTCATCTCCTCGTAGCCGGAGTCCTCGATGGCCTCCTTGGCGTATTCGACGAGCAGCTTCTCCGAACGGTTGCGGACGGGACGGTAGACATAGCCCGCCTGACAGAAGCGGCAGCCGCGGATACAACCGCGAAACAGCTCGAGCGTCGTGCGGTCCTGTACGATCTCGGTGGAAGGGACGATGGTCCTCGCGGGATAGTACGCCTTGTCCATGTCGCGCATGATGCGCTTGGTGACGCGCGCGGGCGCGCCGCCGGTCGGCGTGATGGACTTCACCGTGCCGTCGGCGTTATAGTCCACATCGTAAAGGCTCGGAACATAAATGCCGTCTAACTGCGCGGCGGCGCGGAGAAACTGCTGCTTCGTCCAGCCCTCGCGCCGCGCCTTACGGTGCAGCTCGATCAGCTCGGCATTCATTTCCTCGCCCTCGCCCAGCTCGGCAAGGTCGATAAAATCCGCGATCGGCTCGCAGTTGAACATCGCCGTGCCGCCCGCGATGACGAGCGGGGTCAGCTCCGTGCGCTCCGCTGCGTGGAGCGGCACGCCCGCAAGGTCGAGCATATTCAGGATAGCGGGAAACGCCATCTCATAGCCGACGGAAAAGGCGATGATGTCAAAGTCACGGACGGGGTCGCCGGACTCCAACGCGTAAAGCGGCAGGCCCGCCTTACGCATCTCCTCCTCCATGTCGCCCCATGGGGCAAAGACACGCTCGCACCAGACGCCGTCCATATTGTTCATGATGCCGTAGAGGATACGCATGCCGAGGTTCGACATACCGATCTCATAGGTGTCGGGGAAGCAGAACGCGACGCGGGTATCCACCTGCGCCTTATCCTTCATCACCGCGTTATATTCGCCGCCCACATAGCGTGCAGGCTTCTGCACGCGGGGCAGGATACGCTCCAGTCGTTTGTCCACAGTCAGGCTCCTTCTGTCGAAATCATTGCCTGTATTCTACACGCTTTTCCCGCCGCGCGCAAGTCCCAGTTGTCCCAACGCGCCCCAAAGCAGGCCGAGGGCGGCGATGGCAAAGAGCCAGCCGCTCTGCAAGCGCAGGGACAGGTACAGTCCCAGCGTGCAGACAGCCAGCGCACCGACGAGGCTGACGGCGGTGCAGACCCGCTCCCCCGCCGTCGGGCCGAAGAAAAACGCCGTAACAAGATACAGCGCCCGCGCTCCGTCGAGCGGCGCGATGGGCAGCAGGTTAAACGCCATGAGTAGCAGGTGCGCTCCGGCAAAAACGAACGCCCATTCCCAGCGGAACCACAGTCCCACGCCCGCGAGGAAGCAGCCCGCGAGCAGATTGACCGTCACGCCCGCAAGCGTGACCGCCAGCTCGCGGGCGTAAGAGAGCCGGACGAGCGACGGTGCGTCCAACGCCGCGCCGAACGCCGTCAGGCGCAGCGCGCGGACCGGTACGCCGTAATGACGCAGCGCGGCAAGATGGCCCAGCTCGTGCAGCGCCGCCGCGGTGAGGACGGCGGCGACGACCATGGCCGGAGACACAATGACCGCGAGTACCACGAGCAGCCAGAAGCTCCCGCCCACCCTCAGCGCGCCCTTACGCCGCATCGGAAAGATAGGACGCGGGGTCGAGGTACTTTGCCCCGTCGTGCAGCTCAAAGTGCAGGTGCGGTCCGGTGGCGTTGCCCGTTGCGCCGACCGCGCCGAGCGTATCGCCGCGCGCAACGCGCTGACCGGAGGAGACGGAAATCTTGCTGCAATGGGCATAGAGCGTTTCGTAGCCGTCCGCGTGGAGGACCGTGATGTATTTGCCGAGGATCGTGCTGTCCCCCACCACGCCGACCGTACCGTCGGCAAAGCAGGCGATCGCAGTCCCCTCGTCGGCGGCAAGGTCCATGCCGGTATGGAAGCTTTCCGCACCGGTGTTCGGATCCTCGCGCCAACCGAAGGGAGAGGTCAGCGTTCCGTCGAGCGGCACGGCGCAGACGAAGGCAAGCGTCGGGCGGGCATCGGAGGCGTAATCGGGCAGCGCCCGCGCGGCGGTAAGGACCGGACCTCCATCCTCCGCGACCTCCGCGCTGCCGGAGACCTCGGCGGCCTCCTTTCCGCCAAACACGGCGACGTAGGCGCTGCCGAGCGACTCAGCAAAGCGCTCCGGCGCGGCGACCGCCTGACCGACGGCGGCAAACGCCTCCTGAAAGTCGGCGTCCCGCACGAGCCATTGCGCCAGCGTGCCGCGGAAGGCGGCGAGGTTTCCCGGCACGACAAGCTTCAAAAGCAGCAGCGCGGCGAACAGCACCCCGCAGACCACCGCGCGCAGAAAGCGCCGTTCGGCGGCGGGCGAAGGCTCCTGCGGGGTACGGCGGCGCGCCGCAGCCGTCCGACCACTCATTCGCGCGGCGGCGCGTCGCCCCCTCTGTGCGCGCGCCCAGCGGCGCAGACGCATCCTTGCGGTCATAGTCCGTTCCTCCCCTGTTTTTGTTTTGGGACAGTCTATGCGCCGCGCGCGCCGCTTATGCCGCGGCAGCAGGAAGCCGCGTACCGAAGGGCTGCTCCCGACAAGCAGGAAGAGCCGCCTATCGGCGGCTCTTCACGCAAATAATTCAATACAGTCGGAAGAAGTTTTCCAGTATGCGCTGTCCGTCCCGATGCGCTTCGTCCTGCAGCTCCGGATGGAACTGCGTGCCGAAAATGGGGCGCGACCTATGCGCGAGCATCTGGACGCGGCAGGTCTCCCGTGCGGCGAGCAGACGGAAGCCCTCCGGCACGGCGGCAAGCTGCCCGCGGTGATGCTCAAAGCAGCAAAGCGCCTCTCCCAGTCCGTCAAGCAGCGGGTGGCGCTCGACGACCGTCTGCGGAAGAAAGCCGAACTCCTCGTACCTCTCGCCCGGATAGACGAGCGGCGCGCCGAAAGCAAGACCGATAAGCTGCATTCCGCCGCAGATGCCGAAGAGCGGGACGCTTGTCCGCCGAATGAGGGCAAGCTCCTCGGCAAAATGCTCCGCCACACGCGCTCGGTCCCAGTCCATGAAGCGGCCCGACAGAAAGACGGCATCCGGTGAAAACGCAAGCGCAGAAAGCTGCGTATGGTGTACGAGCGTGACCTCGCCGAATTTGGCAAGCTTCGCGCAGAGCGCACCGATGTTGGTCAGCGGCGCGTGCAGTCCCAATTCCGCGGCGCGGACGATCTCGCCGCGGTCAGCGCTCGTCGGCTCGTTGTTGACAAGCAGCAGCTTTCTCATCACCGCTCCTCTAACGCGCCGGACAGGTGCAGCAGCGCTTCCAGCACACCGCCGCCGACGGCAAGCGCCTTGTCGGACGCGGTATAGCAGTTTTCGATATTCCCGCGCGGATCCACGTCGCCGGACTTCATGCCCTTACAGACCGGAACGCCGTCGGCGATCAGGCCGCGCAGCACGCCGTCGATGGTACAGACCATCGGCTCGCCCGCGACGTACCCCGCCACATCGCCCGCCTTGACAAGATCGCCGATCCGACGCGCCGAGCGGAACTCACCGTCTGCGGGCGCGCGAAGCACGCGCTCTCCCGCAAAGCCGCCGATGAGTCCCGGGATATTGGTGTTCGGCAGCGCGCTGCCGGAGTAGATGACGCGGCCGAGCGTGTGACCGCGCATGGTCTCCACGACCGCATGACAGTCCTCCCCCGCCGTGAAGCCGGGGCCGACGCCGACAACGATTGGCGCGTCGGTGATGCGCGTGCCGAGGTTGTGCTTGGCAAGAATGGCGTCCACGAGCGCATCGGGACGCAGGGCGGCGCGGCAGGCGCAGTCAGGGTCGGCAAGCACGGGAACGATGCCCTGCGTGAGCAGGACGCGCGCCTCGTCCGCGTCTGCGGCAAAACGCGCGGTAATATCTTCGACCCTTGCTTCCGCGTGGACAATAGCCTCCGAAAACGCCACCGTGCGGCGAATGGCGGTCGGACGCGTCAGGTCGGTCATCACGACCTTGATGCCGCTGCGCCGCAGGCGCAGCGCGATACCGGTGGCGATGTCTCCCGCCCCGCGGATCAGCGTAAGCATAGGTATACCCCCTTGTGCAGGCTTCCCGCCGCGACGGGACAGGTCAGGCGGGCGGCAAGCGCGGCAGCGGCATCGTAGTCCTCCACCGACTCGACTTTGTTGATGTAAACGCGGTCGCCGAGACGCTCGGCAAGGATCGCCCCCGCCGCCAGTTCCGGCGTGACGCACGCCTCCTCTGAAGCGCCGCAGAGCGCGGCGTATCGCTCCGGACGGTGGCAGACTGTGCGAATGGGTCTTCCGAAGCCGTCCGCGCCCACGACCAGCACGACGCGCTGCGCGTTCGACGGAACGGCGGGTTCGTGCGGTGCGTGCGCCTTGAGCGGAAGCCGCTTCGCACCGTCCGCCTCGACCAGCACATAGTCCGCGAGCCGCGCGAGCGTGTCAAAGGAAAGCGTCGGTGCGGTGAGCTTGCCGCCTTCCGCCGCCTCGCCGACACAGACCGCGCCATGCGCGGCAAGCGCGGCAGAGACCTCCGCTTCGCCCGCGCGTTCCAGCACCGCGTACTGCGTCGGGCGCATGATGTGGGTCGAGGTGCAAAGAATAACCGTTCCCTTTTTCCGCAGCTCCTCCGTGAGCGTATAGAGCAGCGTCGTTTTTCCCCCGCCGCCGATAAGCGCGGTCACGCCGCGTCCAATATTCAACAATGGCGCTATCTGCACAGTAAAACTCCTTTACATATCACAAATGCTCTGCGCGGTGGCGGATCATCTCGGCGGCAATGCTCACAGCGATCTCCTCCGGCGTTTCGGCGAGAATAGGCAGACCGATGGGCGCATGGATACGGTCGATGTCCGCTGGCGAAAAGCCTGCCGCGGCAAGCCTCTCGCGTGTGAGCGCGACCTTCCTCCGGCTGCCGATGCAGCCGATGTAGGTCGCCTCTGTCCGCAGCACCTGCTCCAGTATCTCATAATCTGCCTGATGGCCGGGGGTCATGACCACGGCGTAGTCATCGGCAGTCAGCGACACCCTATCAAAAATGCGGCGAAAATCGCCCAGCAGGACCTCGCGCGCCGTGGGGAAATGCTCCGCCTTTGCCAGCTCCTCGCGGTCATCGAACACGATGACCTCAAAGCCCACATAACTCAGGACCGGAATGAGGGCGCGGCCGACATGACCGCCGCCGAAAAGGTAGACCCGCCCCGCATGGACAACAGGCTCGACGAAGATCTTCCCGTCCCAATAGGGTCTGGCGGTAAAAAAGCCCTCGCCGCCGTGGCACAGGTCGCCCGCCGTGAGGATGCGGAACTCGCATACCTTCTCCCCATCGAGGGCAAGATAGAGCCAGACATTTTTCCCGCTGCCCAGCGCGTCGCGCCATACGCGCAGCGTGTCTGCCGCCGCGGTATCGGCAGGCGTAAAACGCTGAAAGCAGATCGTCACATCGCCGCCGCAGACCATGCCCGTGCCGTTTTCCGCCTCGGGGTGAAGCGCAAAGCGGCGCAGCGCGTCCCGCTTCTCGTGCAGCAGCTTCTGCGCGAGGGCGATGGACTGCCTCTCCACCGCGCCGCCGCCGACCGTGCCGAGCGCCGTGCCGTCGGCAAAGACCGCCATGTGTGCGCCTGCGCCGCGCGGGGACGAGCCGTCGGCAGCCAGAATGCTGCAAAGCATCGTGTCCTCGCCGCGCGTCAGGGCGGCGAGCATTCCGTTCAGAATTTCTCTCATCGCGTTATCCTTTTTAAAGAATATTTTTGGGGTATTATAACAATGTTTCGGCGTCAATGCAAGCATCTCCCAGCGCCGCCTTTGACAAAAGCAGAAATTTCCTGTAAAATTACGGGAACCTTTTTCCGGCTTTGCTCGTCTATGACTACCAGAGCGTCACCTCTGTGACCGACAAATACATTTTTCAAGGAGATCTGATCCACATGAAAAGAACACTTTCCCTTCTTCTCGCCCTTGTCATGGCGCTTTCCCTGATGGCCTGCGGCAAAACGACCGACCGGAAGGACGATGCGTCCACCGCCCCCGCCGACTCTCTCACGCTGCTTGAGACCGTGTGGAGCAGCTACACGGACGAGGAGAAGTTCCCCGCCGCAGGCGGTGACTACGACAACAGCGTAGACGATGCCCCCGGAAAGTTCGACCTTTCCAACGCGGACAACCTGAGCTACCTGCTCTCCGTCCCCGCGGACGATGCGGCGCTCCTCGACGACGCCGCCTCTCTCATGCACATGATGAACATGAACACCTTCACCTGCGGCGCGCTGCGCGTCAAGAACGCCGACGACACGGCGAAGCTTACCGAGGACATCCGCAACGCCGTTCAGAGCAAGCAGTGGATGTGCGGCTTCCCCGATAAGCTGGTCATCTTCACGCTGGAGAACTATGTCGTTTCCATGTACGGCAGCGAGGATCTGGTGAACACCTTCCGCGACAAGCTGCTCTCCGCCTATGCCGACGGTTCCGTCGCCTACGATGAGGCCATTCAGGCCGGCGGCGGCGATTGGTCCGATGAGCTTCCCATCGACGGTCCCGCTGCCTTCGCCCCTATCGCCTGAGTTTCTCCGCAGCGCCCGCACTCCAAGCCGTGCGGGCGCTCCCATTTTAACAAGGAGACATTCCTATGCTGTTTTCCGGTATCCCTTTTCTGTTTTATTTCCTGCCGTGCGTGCTGGCGCTGTATTTTCTCGCGCCTGCGCGGTGGCGGAACGCTGTGCTGCTGCTCGCAAGCCTCTTTTTCTATGCGTGGGGCGAGCCGAGGTTCATCGTCTTTATGCTCGTATCCATCGTGCAGGGCTATGCGTTCGGACGCCTGGTGGAAAAATACCAGACCGACCGCGCCCGCGCAAGGCTATTTCTCACACTTTCGGTCGCGCTCAGCCTTGGACTGTTAGGCTACTGCAAGTATGCGGACTTCTTTCTCTCCGGCTTCAATGCGCTCACGGGGCTGCATCTTCCGCTGCTCCATGTGACGCTGCCCATCGGCATCAGCTTCTACACATTTCAGATCCTCAGCTATGTGGTGGATGTGTACCGCGGCGAAGCGAAGGCACAGCGGAGCTTTATCGACCTCGCGGCCTACATCGCCATGTTCCCACAGCTCATCGCAGGCCCCATCGTGCGCTATTCGGACATCGCCGCGCAGCTCGCCGACCGGCGCACCACCCTCTCCGACCTTGCGCTCGGCGCGCGGCGCTTCGTGCTGGGGCTGGGCAAGAAGGTGCTGCTGGCAAATGTATTCTTCGAGCTGATCACGATCTTCAAGGCAAGCGCCGACCGCTCCGTGCTGTTCTACTGGCTCTATGCCGCCGCCTGCGTGCTGAACATCTATTTCGACTTCTCCGGCTACAGCGACATGGCCATTGGGCTTGGGCGCATCTTCGGCTTCCGCTATCTCGAAAACTTCGACTATCCCTATATCTCTGCGAGCATCACGGAGTTCTGGAGGCGCTGGCACATGAGCCTCGGCTCGTGGTTCCGCGACTATGTGTATATCCCGCTCGGCGGCAACCGCGTGAGCAAAATAAAGTGGCTGCGGAACATTCTCGTGGTCTGGCTGCTGACCGGCCTCTGGCACGGCGCGGCATGGAATTTCGTGCTGTGGGGACTTTTCTTCGCCGTGTTCCTGACGGCGGAAAAGCTGTGGTACGGCAAGGCGCTCGCCAAAACGCGCGTTCTGAAGCACGTCTATGTCCTGCTGCTGGTGATCGTGAGCTTTGTCCTCTTTGACGCGGGCAGCATCCGCGAGGCCGTTTCTACCGTCGGCGTGCTCTTCGGCGCGGCAGGTGTGAGCGCGGTCAACACCGTCAGTCTTTACTATCTGCGGAGCTTCGCCGCGGTCTTTCTCATCGGCATCGTCGGCGCGACGCCGCTGCCGAAGCGGGCGGTGGAGCGTCTCGCCGCAACGAGGACGGGCGCGGCAGTCGTTGATGTACTGGAGCCGCTCGCGCTCGCGGCGATCCTTGCCGTTTCGACCGCCTACCTTGTAGACGGCTCGTTCAACCCGTTTCTGTATTTCCGTTTTTAAGGAGGCGTGATGATGAACCGAAAGCTTAAGAATATCGTTACCGTCACGCTTCTCGCCGCCTTTGTCTTCGGCTTCGGCGTTTGGGCGGCGGTAAAGCCCGCGGACCGCATCTCTCTGAGCGAGCGGCGGCGGCTCACACAATTTCCCACCGTACGCGCGGACACCGTACTCAGCGGCAAATTCATGTCGGACTTTGAAAGCTACGCGCTCGACCAGTTCCCTCTGCGCGAGGACTGGCGCACCCTCAAGGCGCTGACAGGACGATATGTGTTCCGTCAGCTTGACAACAACGGCGTATATCTTGTGGACGGCTATGCCGCCAAGCTTGACCGTCCGCTCAACGAGGACTCCGTTTCGCACGCCGCCGGGCGCTTCCTCTACCTCTACGACAATTATCTGAAGGAGAGCGGCTCGAAGGTCTACCTCTCCATTATTCCCGACAAGAACTATTTTCTCGCCGAGGCGAACGGCTATCCCGCGCCAGACTATGACGCATTGACGGAGCGTCTGCGCGGGCAGACGGAGTTTGCCTCTTATATCAACCTCTACAATCAGCTTTCCATCGAGGACTACTACCGCACGGACTCGCATTGGCGGCAGGAGCGTCTGCCCTCCGTCGCCGCCTATCTCGCGCGGCAGATGGGCGTAACGCTCACGGGCGAATACACAGAAAACCTGCTGGACCGTCCCTATTACGGCGTATACTGCGGCTATGCGGCGCTGCCGATGGAGCCGGACGAGCTGCGCTATCTCACGAGTGAAACGCTGGAGAAGTGTGCGGTCTACAACTACGAGACCGGCAAAACGGGCGCGGTGTATGACATGGAAAAGGGCGCGGGAAACGACCCCTACGAGTTGTTTCTCTCCGGCTCGGTTTCCCTGCTGAGCATCGAGAACCCAAACGCCGCGACGGACCGTGAGTTGATCGTGTTCCGCGATTCGTTCGGCAGCTCCCTCGCTCCTCTGCTCGCGGAGGGCTACGCGAGGATCACTCTGGTAGACATCCGTTACCTCCCCGCCGCCCAACTCGGAAAGCTGCTGGACTTCCACGGGCAGGATGTACTGCTGCTCTACAGCGCGGCGGTCCTCAACAACAGCGAAACGCTGAAATAATCGTCAAAAAAAGCGCCGCGGCTGCGGCGCTTTTTTGCATCCTTTATCAGATCGTTTTACTCGCGGACCATGCCAAGCATGCCGAAATATTTGTCGTGCTTTTCCTGATACTCGCGGTTGAACACGGGGTCGTTGCCCTGATGCAGGCGGTGGATATACTCGTGATGGCTGTTCATGACCGTGGGGTCAAACTGCGAAATGGTGTAAACGCCGAGGTTGGAGCATTGGTCGGCGATACGCTCGGCATTGATAAGAATATCGAGGAACACCAGGCCCGCGTAGACCGTACACTGTCCGTCGCGCAGACGGCGGATATGGTTCGCGCGGAGCGTCGCCACCATGTCGTCCACGACCTCCTCCACCGGCTCGATGCGGCGGGCGGTCTGCGCGTCCACGGCGGTGAAGCTGCGGTAGGCGTAGTCCATGATCTCGCAGAGCGCCTGACCGAGAACATCCAGCTCCTGCTGCGCCGTCTGAGAAAACTCGATCCCCTTTGTACGAAGCTCGGCGGCGTTCTCCGTGAGGTTCACGGCATAGTCGCCGATGCGCTCAAACTCGGAGAAGCATTGAATGTAATAGTTCAGCAGGTCGTTGCCGTGACCGGTCGGCACATGGCTGGAGAGTTTGATGAGGTAATTGTCCACGCTGTCCGCCAACGCGTCGATATGATCCTCGTTCTGATTGATAATGTCGATCTTGTGTTGGTCGTAGCTGCACAGCACATCCAGCGCGCTCATCACGCCGCTGCGCGAGAGCCGCGCCATGGCGCTGATCGCGTCCGACGCGGCGGAAAGCGCCAGCGCGGGCGAGGCAAAAAACTTTTCGTCGAGTTGGGAAAGCTCGTGATCCACGTTCTCGCCGACCTGCGGATCGTCCTTAACGATGCGGCGGGAAAGGCGTTCAAACCGTCCGCACACCGGAAGCAGCAAAACAGCGGTGGACAGGCGAAAAATGGTGTGGACGTTCGCGATGGTGCCGGAGGTCATCGTCTGTCCCCACAGGCTGTCGAGCAGCCCCATGTGGTGCAGCACGGTCAGCACCGTGATGATGATGACAGAGGCGCAGAGGTTGAAGATGATGTGAATGATGCCCGTGCGCTTGGCGTCCGCCTTGGAGCCGATGGAGCAGACGATGGCGGTGGTCACGCAGTCGCCGATGTTCACACCGATGATGATGGCGTAAACCGAGCCGAAGGTCAGCGCGCCCGTCATCGAAAGCGCCTGCAGGATACCGATGGTCGCCGAGGAGCTTTGGATGAGGAACGCCACGCCCGTACCGGCGAGAAAGCCCAGCACCGGCGCATCGGCGAGTCCCGTAAACATCTGTGCAAAGGTCGGCGAGGACGAGAGCGGACTGACCGCCGCCGTCATGTTAAGCAGGCCCGTGAAGAGAACGCCGAAGCCCATCGTGATGCTGCCGATGGTGTCGCTGTGCTTCGTTTTGATCGCCATGATGAAAAGAATGCCCGCAACGGCGGCAAGAGGTGCGAGCGTGGAGGGCTTGAATAGGTTCAGCCACGCCCCGCCGTCGGCGTTCAGATCGAGCAGACGGATGATCTGGCCCGTGATGGTCGTGCCGACGTTCGCGCCGAGGATAATGCCGATGGACTGGTGCAGCGTCAACACGCCCGCGCCGACAAGACCCGAGGTAAGCACGATGGTCGCCGTCGAGCTTTGAATGACCGCCGTGACCGCAAGGCCGAGAAGAAAGCCGACGAGCGGGTTGTTCGTCACCTTTTCCATCGCCGCCTTGAGCGCGTCGGACGAACCCTTTTTCAGGCCGTCTCCCATGAGCTGCATACCGTAGAGAAACAGCGCCAGCCCGCCAAAGAGGGAAATAAAGTTAAAAATCGTCATAGCTTCACCAATCTTCTATACCGCCCGCTTTTTGTGGGCAGAATTGCAGCATGAAATAGAACATGCCAATTTTCACCAAATACTATGGTAGCAGAAAATTACAGAATTGCAAGAATTTTCGCAGAAAAGTCCTGTATATTTTCCGTCAATATCTTTCTTCTTGCAATTTCTCCTTCATGTGATACAATAGCGAAAGAAAATGCCATTGCATTTTGAGGAGGTTACACCATGCTCAACAAACCGAACCCCATCGGCGTGATGGACAGCGGCATCGGCGGACTGACCGTCGTGCGCGAGTTGCAGCGCATTCTGCCCGGTGAGGACATCATCTATTTCGGCGACAGCGCCAACTGCCCCTATGGCAACAAGACCGGCGACCAGATCTTCGAGCTGAGCAGCCACATGCTCCAGTTTCTCGGAGACAACGGCGCAAAGTGCGCCGCCATCGCCTGCAACACCATTTCCACGATGGCGGACCGTCTGCGCCCCTGCTTTGACTTCCGCATCATCAGCATCGTCGAGGAGGCCGCCAAGTACGTCATCCGCGAGAATCTTTCCAGCGTCGGCCTGATCGGCACGGAGTTCACCGTTGCCTCCGGCAAGTACGCCGAGCTGATCCATCAGGGCGCTCCCGACTGCCATGTGGTCGGCAAGGGTTCCCCCCTGCTCGCGGCGCTCGTGGACCGCGGAGACTTCAATCAGCACGACATTAATCTGGAGATCACCACGCAGGTCGACAACATTCTCTCCCGCGAAAAAGTCAACGATCTGATCCTCGGCTGCACGCACTATCCCATCGTGGAGGAGAACTTCCACGAGTGCTATCCGCAGCTTCACCTCATCAACCCCGCGCTGGAGCAGGCGAACGCCGTCAAGGCGTACCTTACCGAGCAGGACGCGCTGAACCCGCAGAAGAAGGGTACCTTCACCATCTGCACCAGCGGCGACCCGCAGGTGTATGTCAATGTCGGCAAGCGTCTCGGTCTCTTTGAGGCGAGCGAGCTGAAGGTCGTCCACATCTGAAAACAGCATAAGGAAAGCGCAGCCGTTTGGCTGCGCTTTCTCTTTGCTCTCTTCACTTTTCGCGCTTGCGGAGGTAGATGGCCAGCGCGGCGACAGCCTCGGCGGCATAGACGCCATAGAACACCATGTTGATGTGCTTTGCCTTCTGCCGCGCCAGCGACATCGCCTCCTGCGTGTAGACAGTCACCGGCAGATAGCCGTCTTCCTTTGGCCCTGTCCGCCACAAAACGACCGAGCGGTTGCGCCAGATGAAGCAGCAGAGCACATTCCCGTTGTCGTCCTCAATGGTCATGCCCTCGGTCTGCGAGCGGTAGATCGGCGTATCGTTCTCGTAGTAGAGCGGACTTTCGGCAACGGCGGTCTCCGTCGCAAACCCTCCGCCGCTGTCATAGGTCGGCTTGACGGGCTTTCGCATATAACGCTTGAACGAGTCAAAGTCCGTGAACTCCGTTCCCTCGGCGAGCAGCCTTGTGTCACCGAAGCCGACGAGCGCGCGGTTGATAAAGGCGCTCAGCGCCAGCGCCGCGCAGAGCGTGAGCGCCGTGGTGCGCCGGAGCCTGTCGTTTTTGCGCTGCGCTTCCGTTTTCTCCTCCGACGGCGGGAGGAAGCCCTTCCCTACCAGCCGCCGTTCGACGAGCCGCACGGCGAAAAAGGCGATCGCCGCCGCGGCGAGCAGCACAAGCGCCGCATGCCAAGGCTTGAGCGTGATGCCAACGCTCGTGCGGCTGATGGTAAAGCCGTTTATCGTGACCGGATGGAACGCCCACAGCAGCGGCAGCGTGCAGGCAAAGAGCACCCACGCGGCGCCGTAGGTCCACTCCGCGCTGCGGAGGACCGCTCGGCGGAAGGCGGCAACGCCCTCTCCCTCCTCGCCGTGTACGGCGAGGAGCGCGGCGTTGAGCTGCACCGTCTCGGCGGCGGCCGACGCGACAAAAAACACCGCGCCGAGGAAAAAGCCCAGCAGCGCCCGTTCGAGCGCGCTGTTGCAGGCCATTGCGATCAGAAAGCCCGCGGCGGACAGCGCAAGCGAAATGCAGGAGCGTGAGCGGAGGCGGGAAAGGCTCGATGCGAGCAGATGGCGGCGCTGCTGCTCGCCTTTGAACGAAGCCTGCGGAGCCTCGCTCCCCCCGCCCGCCGCGCGCTCGCCGCGCAGCAGCTCGTCGCAGGTCACGCCGAACACCTCCGCGATGACCGGAATGAGCGCAAGGTCCGGCGCGCCGTCGTCGCGCTCCCAGCGCGAAACGGACTTATCCGATACATTCAGCCGCTCCGCCAGTTCCCTTTGCGTCATGCCGCTCGCGCGGCGCAGCGCGGCAAGAAAGCCGCCCATCGTCTTCTTTTCCATGGTGTACCTCCGTGATTCGGGATGGTCCGATCCTACCGTTTCGTCGGTGAGAATACCACCCAGCGAAGCCGGAATGTCTCTCGCAGAGCGAGAATTTCCGTGCCGCACCGCTTACAGCGTGTTCAGCTCCACGGGCGTTCCGATGCTTTTTGCGAGGGTGTAGATCTTCGCCACATCCTCGATATACTCCGCATTGAGGTACGCCTGCGCGAGGTCGCCGCCCACAGCGAGTACGCCGTGGTTCGCCAGCGTACAGCCCTTGCGGTCCCTGAGGGCAGGAATCGCGTTCTCTCCAACCGCCCTTGTCCCCGGCGTGGCATACGCCGCGCAGCGAATATCGCCGCCGAGAAACACCAGCGCTTCGATCAGCACGGCGGGAATGGTCTGATGGTTCACGGCAAAGGCCGTGGCATAGGGCGAGTGCGTGTGGAACACGGCGCTCACGCTGGGACAGCTCTCATACACCGCCGCGTGCATCTGCCACTCGCTCGACGGCTTGAGCCGCCCCTCGGCCACCGTGCCGTCGAGCCGCAGGGCAACAATGTCCTCCGCGCGCATCAAGTCGTAGCGCACCGAGGTCGGCGTGATGAGCATGACGCCTTCTTCGCGCAGATAACAGCTCATGTTGCCGCTCGTGCCGGAAAAAAGTCCCTCGTGAAAGGCCTGCAGCGAGCGGTCTACGATCTCCTGCCGCAGCTCCGGAATGGTTTTCATCGTCCTCTCCCCTCCTCAGACCACGAGGTTATGCTCGTCGATATGTCCGTCGGTGAAATAGCGGTGCAGATCGTAGGGCGAGTAAATGCCAAGGTCGGTCACAACGCCGGAGACAAGGTGCGGCGGCGTGATGTCAAAGGCGGGATAATAGCCCTTCACGCCCTCCGCCGCCGTGCGGACGCCCATCGCCTGCAGGGTAAAGTTCGGGTCGCGCATCTCGATATGCACGGTGTCCACGGTCGGGTGACCCTGATCCGGCGCTCCGGTGACGAAGTACGGGATACCCATGTACTTGGCGACGATGGCATTCTGGAAGGTGCCGACCTTGTTGACCACGTGACCGTCGCAGCAGATGGCGTCGGCGGCGGTGGTAAACACATCCACGCCCTCGTGCTGCATGACGAAGGCAGGCATATTGTCGGAGATGACCGTGACATCAAAGCCCATGTCGCGGCAGACGGTGGCGGTCAGGCGCGCGCCCTGAAAGTAGGGGCGCGTCTCGGGGCAGAACAGGCGGATATGCCTGCCCCGCTCCGCGCATTCGCGCAGCATCATGCCCACGATGGTCTCGGCGAAGCAATGCGTCATCACCGTTCCGTTCTCAGGGAACATATCGACAAGGTATTTTCCGATCTTCGCCACGCGCTCGTAGCGGACGTTGTTCAACTCGACCGTCTTATCGACGATGGCCTGCGTCACATTCTCCCCTGCGGCGAGGGCGCGTTCCGCCTCGGCAAGGCACAGGTCGCACAGCAGCGCCATGCGCTTGACCGTGGTGGGCCGCGCGTGGGAGATGGTATGGGCGGCGCGGCGCAGATATTCCAGCTGCTCCGCGGCGGTCTTACCGCGGCACTCATGCGCCGCGAGCGCCATGCCCATCGGCACGGCGGTGTACGGTCCCGCGCTTTGCGTCACCATGTCGGTGATGGCCTGCGCGACCTCCTGATGGGTATGGCAGGTGACAAATTCGACCCTCGCAGGATAGACCCGCCGGTCAAGTATTTTCACTTTACCGTCCTCGTACCACGCGATATTTTCATATTGCAGCATAAACGCCAAGTCGTGATCCGCTCGTAACATGATCCCTCTCCTTATCCGTAAAGTCTCTTGACCGCCGCACGCGCTTCGTAGAATACCCTTTCGCGGTCGAGCGTCTTGTATTCGCCGTTCTCGTATAGGATCCTTCCGTCCACCATTGTCATGCAGACATCGGACGAATGCGCCGCGCAGGTGAGCAGCGCGGGCGTGTCGAAGTTCGGATACAGGTGGGGCTTGTCCAGATCGAGCGCGATGACATCCGCCTTCTTTCCCACCGCCAGCACGCCGGTATCGTCGCGGCCCTGAAGCCTCGCGCCGTTGACCGTCGCCATGTCCAGCACCTCTGCGGAGCTGATCGCAGTCGGATCGCAGGAATAGCCGCAGGGCATGATGTCGGCAAGGTGCATTTCCTCAAACATATCAAGGTTGTTGTTGCTCGCCGCGCCGTCCGTGCCGAGGGCGACGTTGATGCCCGCGTCCATCAGCTTCCGCACCGGCGCGAAGCCGCTGCCAAGCTTGAGGTTGCTCGTGGGATTATGCACAACATTTACGCCGTGCCGCTTCAAAATGGCGATGTCCCCGTCGCTCACGGCGACGCAGTGCGCCGCGGCGGTGGGGCTGTCCAGCGTTCCCAGCTCCTCAAACCATGCGACGGGAGACTTACCGTAGCGCGTGATGCACTCGTCCACCTCGCGCTGCGTTTCGGAAAGGTGAATGTGCATCCGCCCGCCGTGCGCTTTGCATATTTCGCTGTAGGCACGGACGATGTGCGGCTTGCAGGTGTACTCCGCGTGAACGGAAAAGTCGATGCGGATACGCCCGTTCTCCGCGTTGTGGTATTTTTCAAACAGCTCCACCGACTGTGGGATCTGTGTACACTGCTCCACGGTCTCGTTTTCGTCGAAGCATTGCACGCAGCGGTTGATATTCGCCTTCATGCCCGATTCCGCGACGGCAGCGACTGTCTCGGCGGGGAAAAAGTACATATCGGAAAAGCTCGTCGTGCCGCCCGCAAGCATTTCAAGGATGGCAAGGCGGCTGCCCGCCGCGGTGTCCGCCGGAACGAGCCGGTCCTCAATGGGAAAGACCTTGTCAAACAGCCATTCCCGCAGCGGCAGTCCGCTCCCCACGCCGCGCAGCAGCACCATGGGCGAATGATTGTGGCAGTTGACGAGACCGGGCATGAGGAGCTTACGCTCCATATTCTTGTGTTCCTCATACTCCCCTGCCGGTCTTTCCGCACCGATATAATCAATGGTATCGCCGCGCACGCCGAGAAAGCCGTGCAGCGTGGAGTACGCGCCGCCCTCTCCGCGCAGCAGAAGATCGCAGTTTTCAAAAAGAATGCTCATGACAACGCTCCTACTTTTTTTACTGCCTACACTTTACCACCAAACCGGCAACAATGCAAGAAATACGGCGGCAAAAAGCTCCGGCCGCAGCCGGAGCTTTTCTATTTCTGCTATTTCGCGTCCGCTCAGACCTTGAAGCTGTCCTTGAGCGTGACGGAGCGGTTAAAGACCAGATGATCGGCGGAGCAGTCCTTATTGTCCAGGCAGAAATAGCCGAGACGCATGAACTGGAAGCTTGGGGCCGTCCTGCCCTTCTTCTCGGTCTTGTCGTAGGCGGCCGCCATGTCGCGAAGGCGCGCTTCGACCTTGCAGCCGGTAAGCGTTTCGAGAGAATCGGGGTTCATACAGGCAAGGAAGTCCTTGTCCGCACCGTCGGGCGCGGGGTCGCTGAACAGCTCGCTGTACACGCGCACCTCGGCGTCGATGGCGGTGGAGGCGTCCACCCAATGGAGTGTCGCGCCCTTGACCTTGCGGCCGTCGGCGGGATCGCCGCCGCGGGAGTCGGCGTCATACTCGGCGGCGATCTCGGTCACATTTCCGTTTTCATCCGTCTCGTAGCCCACGCACTTGATCAGGTACGCGCCCTTCAGGCGGCACTCGGGACCGCCTGGGAACAGGCGCTTATATTTGGGGATCGGCTCAGCCATGAAGTCGTCCGCCTCGATCCAGCACTCGCGGGAGAAGCTGATCTCATGCGTGCCGGAGGCGGGATCGGTCGGGTTGTTCTCGACCTCAAATATCTCGCTTTTGCCCTCGGGGTAATTCGTAATGACGAGCTTCACCGGGTGCAGCACGCCCATCGTGCGCTCCGCCGTGGCGTTGAGATCCTCGCGCAGGCAATGCTCCAGAAAGGCGTATTCCACGACGCTCGCGCTCTTGGCGACGCCGATGCGGTCGCAGAAATTGCGGATGGACTTGGGCGTAAAGCCGCGGCGGCGCAGACCGCAGAGCGTCGGCATCCGCGGATCGTCCCAGCCGGAAACGATGCCCTCCTCCACCAGCTTACGCAGCTTGCGCTTGCTCATCACCGTATGGTCGATACCGAGGCGGGCAAACTCGATCTGGCGCGGCTTGCAGGGGACGGAAACATGGTCCACCACCCAGTCGTAGAGCGGACGGTGCGCCTCAAACTCCAGCGAGCAGAGGGAGTGCGTGATGCCCTCCAGCGCGTCCTGAATGGGATGGGCAAAATCGTACATGGGATAGATGCACCACTTGTCGCCCTGACGGTGATGGTGCATATAGCGAATGCGGTAGAGAACGGGGTCACGCATATTGAAGTTGCCGCTGGCAAGGTCGATCTTCGCACGCAGCGTGCGGCTGCCCTCGGGAAACTCGCCGTTCTTCATGCGTTCAAAGAGGTCCAGATTTTCCTCCACATCGCGGTCGCGGTAGGGGGAAACAGCGGGTTTGCCGATGTCGCCGCGGTACTCCCTCGCCTCCTCCGGCGTGAGGTCGCAGACATAGGCAAGGCCCTTTTTGATCAGCTCGACGGCATACTCATAATCCTTTTCAAAGTAGTCGCTGCCGTAAAAGAAGCGGTCGCCCCAGTCGAAGCCGAGCCAATGAATGTCCTCCTTGATGGCATCCACGAACTCCACATCCTCTTTGGTGGGGTTCGTGTCGTCCATGCGGAGATTGCACAGGCCGCCGAAGCGCTCGGCGGTGCCGAAGTCGATGGTCAGCGCCTTGCAATGACCGATATGCAGATAGCCGTTCGGCTCGGGCGGAAAACGGGTATGGACCTGCTGGCCCTGGAAGCGTCCACCCTCCGCAATATCCTCTTCGATAAAGGCGTCAATAAAGTTTTTGCTTTCGCTCTCGGCGGCAGCAGTCTTGACTTCCTCAGCCATACTGAATCCTTCCTTTCCTCGCGCCTGCCTGCGGCAGACAAAATAATGTTTGATTATAGCCCTTTTATTCCCTGTTTGCAACAATTTTATTGCATTCTTCCTCCAGCTTTTCGCGTGTCGTGAGAGTCCTCAGCACATCGAGCACAGCGCCGGTCGAGAGCCGCTCCGGCAGCGCCAACGCGTGCAGCAGCGCGGCGCGCGTTTCTCGGCTCCCCGCGCCGATCAGCCCAAGATCCAGCAGGTCGGCGTATGTGATGGTATTTTCCTTTACAGCTTCCTTTGTGTCCTCAAAGGTCGCGCCTGCCGTGCGGAGGGCGGCAAGCAGCACATCGGGCGGCATTCCCTCCACGCCGAGCTTGCCTTCCTTCCCCGCCCGGCGCTTGCGCTTTTCCTTGCCGTACACATCGGGAACATAGGCGTGCAGCACGCGGCCGTCCGGAATGCTCCCTTTGATTCGGTTCCGGATCACGAAGCCCGCGCCGTCCGGATCGGTAAAGACGATGATGCCGCGCGCCGTGGCAAGGCGGCGCAGCAGCGCCGTTTTCTCTCGGTCGTTAAAAATGCCGAAGCCGCCCAGCTCCAAAATGGATGCGTCCACGACCTGTGCGAGCGTATTTTTGTCGTAGCGGCCCTCGACCACGATGACCTCTCGTATCTTCGGCTTGTCCATCGTCACACCTTCTGCGCCAGCTGCATGAGCAGCAGCTTCAACTCGCCCTCGCGGTCGATGCCCTTCTCGCTTTTCATGCGGCGGTCCAGCTTCTGGCAGAGGGCAAGGCTGTTCGCGCACCATTCATGCGTCGTTTTTCTCGCCGCGTCGAGCAGCAGCCGCGCAGGATAATCCGAGCGCATGCTCCACAGGTCCATCAGCCACAGCTTATCCTTGCCGGAGTCAAGCGCGATACGCGCGGTGTAGAGCCGCCGCAGCTCCTTGGCGATCACGCCGAGGAGCATGATCGGCTCCTCCTGCTTTTTGAGCAGCCGCCCCAGCAGCTCGCTCGCACGGTCATAGTCTCCCTTGGTGACGGCGTTCGTCATGTCGAACACCACCGCGTCCAGCACGGGGTCGGCTACGGCGTTGACATCCTCGACCGTCACAGTCCGCCCCTTGGCGTAGGCGCTGATCTTCTCGATCTCCGGCACAAGGCCGGTCATCAGGCTGCCGCAGGTGAACATCAGATGCTCCGCTGTGCGGGCGTCGATGTCATGTCCCGCCGCGCGGAAGCGGCGGGCGATCCAATTCACAAGGTCGCTGCGGTCCTGCGTTTCAAATTTGACCTCCTGCGCGCCCTTGGCGAGCGCGGCATAGAGCTTTTTATAGGTCTTGTTAGGCTTGTACTCCACAAGGTCGTAGACGAAGATCAGGCAGCAGTACGGCGGAAAATCCTCCAGCAGCGCGATGAGCTTTTCCCGCTGCTCCTCGCCGAGCCTGTAGAGGTCGCAGTCCGTGACGACGATGAGCGTCCGCTCCGCCATCATCGGCATAGCCTCGGTCATTTCGGTCAGTTCCTCCACCGTCAGGCCTTTGCCTGCGACGCGGTGGAAATTGAACTCCTCAAAGCCCGCGGGGACCAGCTTCTTCTGCACCTCCTTGAGATAGTACTCGCGCAGATAGCTCTCCTCGCCGTAGAAAATATAGACCTGTCCGACCGCGTCTGCGGCAAGATCGGCCTTCAGCTTCTGGTAGCCCTTGTCGGGGCCTTTCTTCTCTGCCATCGTTTTTCCCTCAGTTCACTTGAATGGATATGTTTCCCTGTAGATCCGTCCGGTAAACATCCGCGCCCGCGTCCGTCAGGCGGAGCAGCGCGTCCCGCGTCGGATGCCCATAGCTGTTGCTTCCCACGCTCACGACGCCGACCTCCGGCGTCACGGCGTCCAGCAGTTCCTCGCTCGTGGAGTAGCGCGAGCCATGGTGTCCGACGAGCAGCACCTCAACGTCCGGCAGCGCATAGCTTTCCAGCAGCGCCCGCTCCGTCCCGCTGTCCATATCGCCGGTGATGAGCGTATCGAACGCGCCCGCCGAGCCAAGCACCGTCAGGCCCAGCTCGTTCGCGCCGCCCGCACCCACCGGCGGGTAGAGCGTCAGCACCGCGTCGCCGAGCGGCAGCTCTGTCTCTGCGGTCACATACCGCACCGGAACGCCGCAGCGCTCCGCCAACGCCAGCACGCGGGACTTCTCGCCGTCCTCCTCCGCGATGTCGGGAAGATACAGCGCGTCCACGTCCAGCCGCGCGAGCAGCTCGGCAAGTCCGTTGGCATGGTCGTCGTGATAGTGCGTGAGTACCACCGCGTCCAGCCGGTCCAGCCCCGCACTCATCAGATAATCAGCGGCTATGCCGCCCGCGCTGACGTAGGAATTGCTGCTGCCGCAGTCCACCAGCGCGGCATGCCCGCGCGAGAGAAACGCAACGCTCTCTCCCTGCCCCACATCCAGCGCGGTGACGTACAGCGGACCGCGCTCAAAGCGCAAGGCGTTGACGCGCGCCGTGACGAACAGCATCGCCACCGCCAACACGCCGGCTGCCCACCAACGGTATCTTCCCCGCCGCGCGGCGGCGCAGACGGTAAGCAGCGCGTAGACATAGACCAGCCACAGCACAGAGAGCGCGGTGTTGAAATAGAGCGCGTGGAGCGGCAGCTCCTCCAAAAGTCCTGAAAGGAACAGCACATATCCTGCGCCCAGTTTCGCCGGAAGCAGCGCGATGCGTCCGACAGGCGGAAGAAGCATCGCCGTCAGCGTCCCCGCCACTCCCAAGCCGAAGGTGAAGCTCGTCGCCCACAGACACAGAAGATTGCTCAAAAACGAAACAAGTGAGAATGTCCCAAAATAACACGCACTCAGCGGCGCGGAAAACAGCAGCGCGCCAAGCGTCGCCGCCAGCGATGTCCATACAAAGCGGACGATGCGTCCCTTGTCCCGCGCACGCTCCGTCAGCCTCGGCGTGAGCCAGAGCATCCCCGCGACTGCGGAGAAGGAAAGCTGCAGGCTGATGCTCGCAATGGCATAGGGATTTTTCAGCAAAATGAGCAGCAGTGCGAAGCCGAGCGCCGTCGGACGGTCGCTCTCCCGCCGGAAGAGCGGCGCAAGCTGCGTCATGGCGATCATGATACAGGCGCGCAGAATACTCGGCGACGCGCCCGTCACAAGCGCGTAGAGCGCCAGCAGCGGCAGCGTCACCGCACAGCGGACGCGGCGGTGCGTCCGTTTCTTCAGCAATCGGTCGAGCAGCTCGACCAGGAACATACAATGCAGGCCGGAGACCGCCGTGATATGGTAAAGTCCCGCCTCGGACAGGTTGACGGAGTCCTCCTCGTCGAGGCAGCGTTTGTCGCCGAGGAGCAGCGCGCGCAGAAAGCCGCCCGTGCGCTCGTCGCATGAAGCTTCGATGGTCTCGCCGAGCCTTTTTGCGATGCGCTGCGGCGCATAGCGCAGCGCGCCCGCTTTGCCGGTCTCATACGCCGGCTCGCCGCGGCTGTAGAGCAGCAGATAAACGCCCTTGGCGGTAAAATTACGGATCGTCTCGCCGGAGGCCGACGGATCGGCAGCGCTGTTGAAAAACACCGTGTCCGCCACCTGCGTCCCCGGCTCCATGTCGAGCAGCTCGGCATCTCCGTAGTAAACCGCCCTCCCGTGCAGCCCGCGTCCCAGAATGCGCACCGTCGCCTTCGCGCCGTACTTCGTCTCCGCCGCGTAGCCGCACAGCTCCAATCGGACCTCCTCCGTCTGGCCGATGAACGCCTCGTTCGGCAGGACGACGAGCCGCGCATAGCCGATGCTCCAACCGAGCGCGAGCGCTATGCCAAGCGCGGCAAGCACGGTGCGTCCGCGCCATGCGCCGCGCAGGAACAGCAGACCGAGCGCCCCCGCGCCCAGCGCCGCAAGCGCCGTGGTGGGCCAGCACGCGGGTACAAGCAGGTACTGTGCCAACACGCAGCCTGCCGCAAACGCGGCGCAGAAGCAAAACAGCGGACGCCTCACGGCTCGTCCTTCAGGCCGAGCAGATAGTCGGCGCTGACCTTATAGTACTGCGCGAGCTTGACAATGACCCATGAAGGTGTCTCTCTCTCACCGCTTTCATAGCGGCGGTACACGCTGCGGTGCATATTCAAAAGCTCTGCGATCTCCTGCTGGGTCTTGTCGTTGTCCTCTCGCAGATCGCGCAGCCTTTTGATCTCCATGTGCATCACCTCGAGCAAATGTTACCAAACGGCAACATTCATCTCATGGTAATGTGCCCATGTGGGGCCATTTTCAATATAGCAGTCTTTCTCGAAAAATGCAATTCGCATTTTTCGCGTACAGCGCAAGGATTTTGCCGCCCCTTGCGCTCTCTTGGGGTTTCAAAGGGGGTATTCTCTCGCGCGAGAGAATACCCCCTTTGGTATTCGCATTGCTTTCGCAATGCATCATGTTTTCAGCCCGGAGGCCATGTCATATCGCGCCCCGCAAGCACATGGAAGTGCAGATGCGGCACGCTCTGGCCCGCCTGCTCGCCGATGTTGGAGACCACGCGGTAGCTCTCGATGCCGCGTTCCTTTGTCACCTTGGCAATGACCTCAAAGATGTGGGCGACGACCGCGCTGTTTTCGGCGCTGACGCCGGAAACAGACGCGATATGCACCTTGGGAATGACGAGGAAGTGCGTGGGAGCCTGCGGCGCAATGTCGTTGAAGGCGTAGCACAGCTCGTCCTCATAGACCTTGTTCGAGGGGATCTCCCCCGCCGCGATGGCGCAGAACAGGCAATCGTTCTTCATATTTTTCGCTCCTTTCAAAGAAATTGGTTTCGTTTGGGATCATAATGGTAATCGGCCTCAGCCAGACGCGCGCAGAGCCTGTCCCTGTCCACATCCAGCGAGGAACACAGCTCATCAAGGCTCTCGTACTCGTCGCGCAGCCGCGCGTTGCAAAAGCTCATGAGCATCACGGGGTCGTTCGGCAGCTGCATCAGCCGACCACCTTTGCAACATAGTCGTCCACCGCCGCGAGCGCGTCGTCGACCTTGCTCACCTCGGTGCCGCCGCCCATGGCGGAATCCGGCTTGCCGCCGCCCTTGCCGCCGCAGACGGGCGCGATGGCCTTGATGATGTCGCCCGCCTTGACGCCGCGGGCGACCGCGTCCTTGCCGCAGACTGCCAGCAGCGTGACCTTGCCCTCATGGACGGAGGCCAGCACGCCGACAACGCCCGACTCCTTGTCGCGCAGGAAGTCGCCGAGCTTACGCATGGCGTTGGGATCCATACCGTCGCGCTGGGCGGTGATGACCTTCAATCCGCCGACCGTCTTGGCGGCGGTGAGGAAGCTGCGCGCCTCGCCGAGAGACGCCTCCTCCTTGAACTTTTCAAGCTTGGCCTTGATGTCCTTCAGCTCGCCGATCTGGGCTTCGAGCTTGCTCTCCAGCTCGGCCTGCGTAGTCTTGAGCATCTGCGCCACGCGGACGATGCGCTCCTGATTGCGGCGGATCTCGGCGAGCGTCTGCTTGCCGGTGATGGCCTCGATGCGGCGCACGCCGGAGGCAACGCTGCCCTCGCTCTTGATGTGGAACAGTCCGACCTTGGCGGTGTTGTCAAGATGCGTACCGCCGCAGAACTCCATGGACACATCGCCCATCTCGACCACGCGGACCACATCGCCGTACTTCTCGCCGAACATGGCGACGGCGCCCTTCTTCTTCGCTTCCTCGATGGGCAGCACCTCGGTCACAACGGGAATACCGTCGAGTACCGCGTCGTTCACGAAGGCGTCGATCTCCGCGAGCTGCTTGGGCGTGATGCCCTCGAAGTGCGTGAAGTCGAAGCGCAGGCGGTCCGGCTCGACAAGAGAGCCTGCCTGATGGGCGTGTTCGCCCAGAACATGCTTGAGCGCCGCATCGAGCAGGTGCGTGGCGGTGTGCGCGCGGCGAATGGCCTTGCGGCGCTCCGTATCGATGCTTGCGGTCACGGTGTCGCCGAGCCTGAAGCTGCCGGAGACGACCTTGCCGGTGTGCATATACTTGCCGCCCTTGTTCTTCTGCACGTCGGTCACTTCAAATTTCGCGCCGCCGCAGACAATGACGCCGTGGTCGGCGACCTGACCGCCCATCTCGGCGTAGAACGGCGTCTTGTCGAGTACGAGAATACCCTCGACGCCGCTCATCATCTCCTCGGCCTGCTCGCCCTCGACCACCAGCGCGACGAGCTTCGCGTCGTCGATGGAGTCGTGGTCGTAGCCGACGAACTCGGTGGACGGAATGTCCTTGCCGAACTCGACGCCCGCCCAACCGAGGTCGCCGAGCGCCTTGCGCGCCTCGCGGGCGCGGGTCTTCTGCTCGGCCATCGCCTTGGCGAACGCCTCCTCGTCCACGCTCAGCCCCTCGTCCGCCGCCATCTCACGCGTGAGGTCGATGGGGAAGCCGTAGGTGTCGTAAAGCTTGAACGCGTCCTCGCCGGAGAACTTCGTCTCGCCCTTGGACTTATGCTCGGCGAGCATATCGGAGAAGATACGCATACCGCCGTCGATGGTCTTGGCAAAGTTCTCCTCCTCGGTGCGGATGACCTTGGTGATATAGCTCTGCTTCTCGCGCAGGTCCTTATACTCGCACTCGTTGACCGCCACAACGGTATCGACGATCTCATGGAGGAACGGACGGTCCACGCCGAGGAGCTTGCCGTGGCGCGCGGCGCGGCGCAGCAGGCGGCGCAGGACATAGCCGCGGCCCTCGTTGCTCGGCAGCACGCCGTCGCAGATCATGAAGCTCGCGGAGCGGATATGGTCGGTGATGATACGCAGGGAGACATCGCGCGCCTGGCTCTCGCCGTAGTGCGCGCCGGTGATCTCGCTGACCTTGTTGGTGATGTGCATGACGGTATCCACATCGAACAGAGAGTTGACATTCTGGCTGACCATCGCCAGACGCTCAAGGCCCATGCCGGTGTCGATGTTCTTCTGTTTGAGTTCGGTGTAGTTGCCGTGACCGTCGTTGTCGAACTGGGAGAAAACATTGTTCCAGACCTCAACATAGCGGTCGCAGTCGCAGCCGACCGTGCAGCCGGGCTTGCCGCAGCCGTACTCCGCGCCGCGGTCGTAGTAAATTTCGGAGCAGGGACCGCACGGACCGGAGCCGTGTTCCCAGAAGTTGTCCTCTTTACCGAAGCGGAAAATACGGTCCTCGGGAATGCCGATCTCGTCGCGCCAGATGGCGAACGCCTCGTCGTCCGCGGGGGTCGTCTCGCTTCCGGCGAACACAGAGGGATAGAGGCGGTCCGGCTCGAGGCCGACCCACTCGGGGCTGGTGAGGAACTCCCACGACCATGCGATCGCCTCATGCTTGAAGTAGTCGCCGAAGGAGAAGTTGCCGAGCATTTCAAAATAAGTGCCGTGGCGTGCGGTGTGACCGACATTGTCGATGTCGCCGGTGCGGATGCACTTCTGGCAGGTGCAGACGCGGCGGCGCGGCGGCTCCTCCTCGCCCTTGAACCACGGCTTCATGGGGGTCATGCCCGCGTTGATGAGCAGGATGGATTTGTCGTTCTGCGGAATGAGGGAAAAGCTGGGCAGGCGCAGGTGGCCCTTGCTCTCAAAGAACCGGAGGAACATTTCCCGCAGCTCGTTGAGGCCGTAAACAGGATGGGACATAGTTGATTTCTCCTTTTGTATGATAAATTTGATTTACTTTCTTTTGATCTCCAAACCGATGAGCTGCATTTCTGTATCATAAGCGATGCGGAAATAGACGCTCTTTTTCTCGTATTTGCGCCGGATGACCGCGATGGCGTGCGGCTCGTCGGTGTCCGTCACGCCGGTGACGAGCGTATCGGTCACATCACCCGCCGCGCCAAGTCTGTCCGCCGCCGTCTCCATCAGCTGACCGATGGCCTCCGCCGTCGTCTGCTCGCGCACATCGGCGCGCAGGGACTCGTAGACGCTCTCGTATTCGCCGTCCGTCAGTTCACGCATCACGCCAAGACCGGCGAGCAGCACCGTGTCCTCCTCCATTCCGTCCGGCAAGGCATTTCCCTTTACCGCGCACGCCGTGCAAAGCAAAAGCAGAATGATTGCCGCAAGCGGCAGGCATATTCTCTTCTTGATCTTCTTCACCTCTCTTTGCCGATCAAAAAAGGCTCCGCCCCGAAATAGGGGCGAAGCCATGCTTCACGGTACCACCCTAATTATCTCCCCGTCGGGGAGCGTCTTAGCCGTCCGGTAACGGGGACGAAGCGTTCCGCTCGTCGCGGACTGCTCAAAAGCGGCTGCCGTGCCTCGTATGCCGAGGGCTTTCACCAATTCCCTCTCGCTGCGGACGCGTCTGCACGGCTGACTTTCTCATCGCGTTTCACGCAGTTATTATATCCGAATTTCGTCTTTTGTCAAGCGCCCGCTTGCAATTTGGCGGCGATCGGCGTATACTCCTTTTGTTTTCCACACAAGAAGGAGGAAGCCCATGAAACGCTCCTGTTCCGGTTACATCTATATCGTCCTCTGCGCCGTCATCTTCAGCACGATGGAGGTCATGCTCAAAGCCGTTCACGGCCTATTTGCGCCCATGCAGATCACCGTTCTGCGCTTTCTGGTCGGCGGTCTCCTCCTCATCCCGTTTGCTCTGCGGTCGATGCGGAAAAAGGGCGCGGCGTTTACGCGCGCCGATGTCGGCTTCTTTGCGCTCACCGGCTTTCTGTGCGTGGCGTTCTCGATGGTGCTTTACCAGATGGCGGTGACCTGCACCAAGGCGTCCGCCGTCGCCATCATCTTTTCCTGCAACCCCATTTTTGTGACCGTGCTGGCGTACTTCCTGCTTCGGGAGAATATCCGCCGCAATCACATTATCGCCCTCGCGCTGGAGCTGCTGGCCGTTCTTATCATCATCGACCCGCTCCACACCTCGCTTGACCCGACCGGCGCGCTGCTCGCCATCGCCTCGGCGTTGGTGTTTTCGCTCTACAGCGTGGTCGGCAAGAAGCGCGCGGCGCGCTTCGGCAGCATCGCCGTCACCTGCTTCAGCTTTCTCTTCGGCTCGACAGAGCTGCTGCTCGTACTGCTGCTTGGCCGCACGGCGGCGGTCGGCGGGCTGTTTGCCTCGCTTGGACTGGATATTTTCGTGAATGTTCCCCTGCTCTCCGGCATTCCGCTCTCCTCGCTGCCCGCGCTCGCCTACATCTGCGCGGTCAACTCCGCGGCAGGCTATGTCTGCCACATGATGGCGCTGGAAAAGACCAGCGCACACGAGGCGTCGCTCATCTTTTTCCTCAAGCCGGTGATCGCGCCCATCTTTGCACTCGTCTTTCTGCACGAGGAGATCACGGCGAATATGTTCCTCGGCATTGCGTGCTTCCTGCTTGGCTCCGGCATCGCCATACTGCCGGAGCTGATCGCGCAGAAAAAGCAGCGCATCTGACCCCTATTTCCAAAAAAAGCTGCCGCTATCGGACGATAGCGGCAGCTTTTTTCCTGTTTTTCATCAGTCCTTTGCGCTCAGATCGACCGCATGGCGCACGAAGCTCATCGGCGGCACGCTATGCGGAAGCTGCATGGTGAAGACCATGCGCGGATTTTTTGGCTCGAGCAGCGTGAAGCCCTCGGCGTCCCGCATTTCGGGTACGGCCATGGAGAACGGCTTGCAGTCCGGTCCCACGATCTCCACCGTGTCGCCCGCGCGGAACTTGTTCCGCAGGCTCAGCGTCGCCATGCCGTTTTCGTCGCAGTCCTCGACCACCGCCACGACCTGCCAGTCGCGGATGTAGCGGGAATTGTCGTAATACTGCCCCGGCTGACCATAATAAAAGCCGGTGGAATAATGCCGGTGGCTGACATGCTCCACCTCGTCGAGCCACACGGGGTCCGGCTCCTTCCCCGCCGCGACCTCGTCGAGTACATGGCGGTACGCCCCCGTGATAATGGCCGCGTAATATTCGCTCTTGGCGCGCCCCTCGATCTTAATGCAGTCGATGCCCGCGTCCATGATGTCGTCGAGATGCCCGATCATGCACATATCGCGGGAGTTCATGATATAGGTCCCCTTTTCGTCCTCAAAAACGGGGAAGTATTCTCCCGGGCGCTTCTCTTCCATCAGCGCATATTGATAGCGGCATGGTTGGGCGCAGGCGCCGCGGTTGCTGTCGCGCCCCGTCATGTAATTGCTGAGCAGGCAGCGCCCCGAATAGCTTACGCACATCGCGCCGTGGCAGAAGGTCTCCAGCTCCAACTCGGGCGGGATCTTCGCCCGCATTTCGCGGATCTCCTGTAAAGATACTTCCCTTGCCAGGACCACGCGCTTCGCACCTAAATCGTACCACGAGCGCGCACATTCGTAGTTGGCGACGCTCTGCTGCGTGGAGATATGGCGCTCGCAGCGCGGCGCGTACCTTCCCGCCAGCGTGAACGCGCCGAGGTCGGCTAAAATGAGCGCGTCCACACCGAGGTCGTTCAGCCGCTCCAAATGCTCCGGCAGACGCGCGATCTCGTCGTTGCGCGGCATGGTATTCACCGTTACATGGACGCGCACGCCGTGGTCGTGTGCGAAGCGCACGGCCTCCGGCAGCTCGTCGGCGGTAAAGTTGCCCGCAAACGAGCGCATACCGAAGCTCGTCCCCGCAAGGTACACCGCATCCGCACCGTAGAGGACCGCCATCCGCAGCTTTTCCATATCGCCCGCCGGAGCGAGCAGCTCGGGCTTCTTTCGCATCGTGTTCCCTCTCTTTCAAAAGCAGCATGGCCCGCAGGCCATGCTGCTTTTCGGAATGCTCTCAGCCGCCGTACTGTGCGGAGCTGACGAAGCTGACGTGCTCGCGGTAGGTCTTGAAGAAGTGATGCACTCCGTCCTTGCCGAGCGCGTAGAAATAGTAGTTCGTATCCGCAGGCTCCACCGCCGCGCGGATGGAGGCAAGACCCGGATTGCAGATCGCCGTGGGCGGCAGTCCCTCGTGCAGACGCAGGTTGTAGGGCGTGTCCTTCTCCAGATCGCTTTGCGTCAGGGGGCCGGCATAGCTCTCGCCGTTCGCGTAGCCGAGACCGTAGATCACGGCGGCGTCGATCTCCAGCTTGTGGTAGGTTTCGCCCACGTTTTTCAGGCGGTTGTAGATAACGGAGGCGATCTTCGTGCGGTCGGCGCCGTCCGTTTCCTTTTCGATCAGCGACGCGATCGTAATGATCTGGTCGAGCGAATAGCCGGACGCCTCGACCTGCGACATAAGCTCCTCATCCATCTTGGCGGTGAAGTTGTCCAGCAGGCGGCGGATGGCGTGTTCCGGATTTTCGTTCACGAAGAACTCGTAGGTATCTGGGAAGAGGTAGCCCTCCAACTTGGCAATGCCCTTGCGGTCGCTGTTGAGGAAGGTGTAATCGTAGGTCCCGTTCTCCACCGCGGCGAGCAGATCCTCCTCGGTGCTGACGCCGTATTTCGCCAGCAGCGACACGATCTGCCGCACGCTGTAGCCCTCCGGAATGGAGACGCGCACCGTCTCGGCGTTGATGGTAGCGTTGCGGTTGCTCATGCCCTGAATAAGCGCGTTGTAATCCATGTCGGTGTTCAGCTCGTAGGTGCCGATGCCGATCTTGTCCTCCGCATGGCGCACACGACCGAAGAACTTAAAGAACCACTTGTACTCGATCAGCCCCTCGTCCTTGAGTTTGGTCGCGATGGAGTTCAGATCGTCGTCCTTTGTGACCTCGACCGTCGCGGTGAGCGGCTCTTTATTGAACGCGCACAGGTCGTTCGCCAGCAGCCAGCCGACCCCCGCCAGAATGGCGGAAACGGTCACTACAAAGATCGCCCACAGCAGAAGGCGGCGCGCCCGTCCCTTGCGCCGGTTGCGCCGACGGCGCTCCGCGCCCGCCGCGCCGGACGCGTGCGTATGCGGCTCACGGCGCACCTGCTCCGCATCCCATCGCGCGGTATTGTATTTTTCCTCATGATCCATAAAAAACGGTACTCCTTTTTTGAACTTTCCGAAGATTTTTCGGTGGTCAAGTTTCTATTTTCCCTGCCGCGCCATAGGATAGTGCAGAGCAAGATTGAAGCGAGGTGAAATGTGAATGTGCAACAACAATGACTGCTCCTGCGTCTGGCTGATCCTGATCATCATCCTGATCCTGTTCGGCTGCGGCGGCTGCGGCAACGGCTGCGGGTGCAGCAACAGCAGCAACAGCAACTGCTGCTGTTGAGCAAACACCGACCCTCCTGTGAAGATGGGACGCTCCGCGTCCCTTTTCACGCGCCGCCGATCGGCCAAGCCTCTCAGAGCAGCGCCTTGACGCGCGCGTAGATCTCCTCATGGATCTCATCGATGCCCCGCAGCGCTCCGCCGCGGGCGCAGTCGACGCGCTGCCACGCGCAGCGCTCCGCGACCTTCGCCGCGTTCGCGCGGCACTCGCGCAGATATGCTTCGTCCGCCTCGTGAATGTCGGCGGTGGTATGGGTCGCCTGCTCGCGCTTTCGCATCATCTGCTCGGTCAGTTCGGTAGGCACGTCAAGGTAAAAGACGAGCGACGGCTCCGGAAGCCCCAGAAGCCCGTATTCAAAGCCGAAGAGCCAGTCGAGAAATTTCTCCCGCTCGCCGTCCGGCAGCTTGGACGCCTGATGCACGGCGTTGGAGGTCGTGTAGCGGTCGGAAATGAGCAGCCCCCCCGCCTCATAGTAGTCGCCCCAGTCCTGCTTGTAGGAGGCGTAGCGATCCACCGAGAAAAAGGTCGATGCCGCGTAAGCGTTCACATCGCTCGGATGCGTGCCGAACGCGCCGCTGAGATACAGCTCGATGAGCGCGGCGGACTTTTCGCCATAGCGCGGGAAATCCAGCTTGCGGCAGTCCACGCCCTCGCGCAGCAGCCGCTCGTAAAGCAGGCGCGACTGCGTAGCCTTGCCCGAGCCGTCCGTTCCCTCAAATACGATGAGCTTTCCCCGCGTCATTTCCTCTTCTCCCCCGCCACATGAACTAAAAAGAGCGGCAGCTTCATCATGCGTCCCGCGCGGGACGGATTTTTGACAAGCCGGTAAAACCACTCCAAATTGTGTTTGCAGTAAAACTCCGGTGCGCGCCGCGCCACGCCCGCGAACACGTCCAGCGAGCCGCCGAGTCCCAGCAGAAGCCGCGCGCCTGTGGCCGCGCCATACTGCGCCATCCACTTTTCCTGCTTCGGCGCGCCGAGGCAGACGAGCGCCATATCCGCGTCGGCGGCGCGGATCTCCGCGGCAATATCCGCCGACTCCGCGTCGGCAAAATAACCGTCGTGCGTTCCGGCGATGCGAAGCCCCGCAAAGCGCGCGCAGAGTCTCTCCGCCGCCTGCTCTGCCACCCCCGGCTTCGCGCCGAAAAGGAAAACGGACTTCCCCGCTTTCGCGCAATGCTCAAGCATCGCCGTGCCGAACTCGATGCCCGGCACGCGGGACTTGAGCGGCGTGTGCAGCAGCTTCGCGCCGTAGAGGATGCCGATTCCGTCGGGCAGTACAAGGTCCGCCCCGTTCACGGCGGCCATGGCCGCTTCGTCCACGCGGCAGCTCTCCACGATCTCGGGGTTGGGGGTCACGACATAGTGCGCGCCCTCCTGCTCCAGCAGCTCGCAGCCGCGCGCCACGGCCTCCTCCATCGTTACATTGTCGAACCCAACGCCAAGGATATCCACTCGCATAGCTTCGCCTCATTTTACCAAAATCGGAACAAATTTAGTATACCACGCCTGTCCCGCGGTGTGCAACAGGAAACGCAAAAACTTCATAATTTTGCGGGCAACTGCGTTCCAGGGCCTCCGCAAAAGCGATCCGTCGCGTATCATCCGGATCTAAGCAATCTGTTATAGACAAGAAAAAACCTTGAAACCATACGGTTTCAAGGCTTTTTCTTGGTGGAGATTAATCTGCAATACCGGCAAAACCGAAAACGGCTTGCCGACTCTTCGATAGCGCTCCACAAATTGTGACAGTCCGACGGATCTTCTCCGACGAGCCAGCAGAAAACGGCACAGGAACCGTTCCCCACTTCGGCGGCTTCCCCTTTCCCTTTGTCCCGGATCTCTGCTCCGTACGGACTCGGTACTCTTGTCGGCCGCGCCTCTATCTCGCTCAACTGAATTGAGCCTATTCAATTGTTGACGTGAAGATACTACGGCGGCGCGCAAATGTCAAGCCCCCGCGGAACAGTTCTCAAATTCTCGACAATCTTGCGCCGAAAATCCTCTCGACCTTGTGGGAATTTACCATCCAAACGACTGTTTATACGCTGCAGATCCTGCGAAGGAAGATAAAAAAACAGGAAACGATCGTTTAACGGAATATTTATGCCCGCAGGGTTTTCGGCTTACCTGCTGCGGCGCAGGACCTCGCGCACCAGCTCGTAGACGCGCTCGGTGGAGGGCACGCTCAGCCGCTCGCGCACGGAGTGGACATCGTGCAGCTCGGGCCCGAGGGAGATGGCGTCGAGACCGGGGATCTTCTCAATGAAAAGCCCGCACTCCAAGCCGCCGTGCGTCGCATCGATCTTGCCCTCCGTGCCGGTAAGGTCGCGGTAGACGCCAAGCACCAGCTCGCGGAGCTTTGAATCGCGTGCGTACTGCCAGCCGGGGTAGTTGCCGCGCTCGGAGACCGTACCG
>CAKTEZ010000011.1 GCA_934553255.1 uncultured Oscillospiraceae bacterium | reverse complement strand
ACCGCTCCCGGGGTGGCTGGAGCTCCGCGGCAACGCGGCGCGTAGATAGATGACTGCCAGATACAGAACCCGGCTTATAGTCTTGCTCGCACGAAATATGGAAAGGCCGACGGCATGCCGTCGGCCTTTCCTCTATGCAGGATCGTATTCGGGTCAGTCCTCGGTCTCCCAGTTGTGGTAGGTGTTCTGCACGTCCTCGTTGTCGTCGAGCATATCGAGAAGCTTTTCCATGTTCTTGACATCTTCTTCGCTCGTGAGCTTGACATAGGTCTGCGGAACAAGGCTGATGTCGGCGCTGACGAAGGTGTAGCCCTTGGTCTCGAGCGCGGCGATGACATCGTTGAAGGCGTCGGGATCGGTGGTGATCTCGAACACCGGACCGTCGGCGGTAAAGTCGGCGGCGCCCGCCTCGAGCGCGTCCATCATGACGGTGTCCTCGTCATAGTCGCCGTCCTCGTTGTCGATGATGATGACGCCCTTGCGGTCGAACGACCAGCTCACGCAGCCCTGCGCGCCCATGCCCTTGCCGAACTTGTCGAAGTAGTGGCGGACCTCGGGAGCGGTGCGCTGGCGGTTATCGGTCAGCGCCTCGACGATGACGGCGACGCCGCCGGGGCCGTAGCCCTCGTAGGTGACGGACTCGTAGTTGTCGGTATTGCCGGAGCCGAGCGCCTTGTCGATGGTGCGCTTGATGTTGTCGTTGGGCATATTGTTCGCCTTGGCCTTGGCGATGACGGTGGCAAGGCGGGAGTTGTTCGCGGGGTCGCCGCTGCCACCCTGCTTGACGGCGACGATGATCTCCTTGGCGATCTTGGTGAACGCCGCGCTGCGCTTCGCGTCCGCCGCGCCCTTGGTCTTTTGGATATTGTGCCATTTGGAATGTCCGGACATAGTTGATCTTCTCCTTAGATGTAGTATTGAATGGCGTCGCGGTGCGACGCGGAGCATACGACTTCAAGCGAGGGAAAGGCATTTTCCAGATGCGCGCAGACGGCCTTGCACACCACATTTTCGGTCGGAAAATGACCGGCGTCGATGAGATTGAGACCGTGGGTATCCAGAAAATCGTTGTAGCGCAGGTCCGCCGTGACGAAGGTATCGCAGCCCTGTGCGATGGCCTGCGGGATATAGTCGCGGCAGGCACCGCCGCCGACCGCCACGCGATGGACCGGTCTCCCGCCGTCGCGGTAACGCAGACCGCCGCAGCCTAATGATTTTACCACAGCAGGCAGGAATTCTTCAAGAGGTATTTCGCAAGAAAGTGTGCCGATGCGCCCTATTTTTTCTTCGTTGAGCAAGGTAAGGCCGGAAAGACCCAGCGCGTGCGCCAGACAGTCGTTCACGCCGCCGTCCGCCGCGTCCAGATTGGTGTGCATACAGCACGCCGCAAGGCCGTGCTGCACGAGACAGCGCAAAAGCCTTCCCTGCGCGTCGTCCGCGCGGAGCGTCTGCACCTCGTGCCACGCGCAGTTCATCACCGGATGGTGCGAGACGATCATCTGCGCGCCGCGCTCGACCGCCTCCTCCGCCACGCCCTGCGTGACATCCAGCGCGACGAGGACCCTTCGGACCTCCTGCTGCGGGTCGCCGACGAGCAGGCCGACATTGTCCCACTCCGCAGCGAGCGCGCGCGGCGCCCAGCCGTACAGGCTGCGCTCAATGTCAAGAGCCGTTGTCATGTTCCCACTTCCCTTTCTTTGCCTCCAGCGCGTCCGCCAGAGCGGCGAAGCCGTTCGCCGCTCCGCTGCCCGTCCGACACAGACCGTCGGAACGGCGGCGCAGCCGCACGATCTGATGGGCGAGATAGTCCCCGTAAAGCGCCTCGCGCTCGAGCGCAAGGCCGCCGTAAAGCTGCTCTTCGTCCGGCGTGAAGCGCTCCCCCGCCGTGACGGTCATCACGACATAGAGCTTTCCCTTGTCGCGCACGAGCCGCTCGCGCGTGACGGCATAGCCGTTCTCGCACAGCCAGAGCCGAAGCTCCTCGACCTTTGTCTGCGGCTGAAGGAGCAGCGTGTGCTGCCCGTCGCGTGTCCACGGCGCGGCGGCAAGAATGTCCCGAATGGTCTCGCCGCCCATGCCGGCGATGAGGACGGTGTCGCATTCCTCTGGCGCAATGGCGCTCAGGCCCGCGCAGAGACGAAAGTCGATGCCGTCAACGCCGTATTCCTCCGCCGTGCGGCGGGCGTGTTCCAGCGGCTCGTGGGCGATGTCGGACGCGACGGTGCGGCCGATCGCGCCATGCTGGCGCAAATAGACCGGTATGTAGCCGTGGTCGGTGCCGACATCGGCGAGCACCGCGCCCGTCGGCACAAGCGACGCGAGGAGTGCGAGCCGCGGCCGGAGCGATAATTCTCTTGTCACGGCAGTCCCCTCCTCATGCAGCAGGAAAAGGGCGCATACGCCCGTATGCGCCCCTATGTTCCCGTTTTATTCCTCGACGGGCTTGTTCGCTTCCTCGTTCACAAGCTCGAGAAGCTTGTCCACATCCACGCCGTGAACGGCGCAGGCCTCCTCGACCGTTTCGCCGCGGGACGCGGGGCAGCCGAGGCAATGCATACCGATGCCGAAAAAGATGGGCGCGGTCTGCGGAGCAACATCAAGAATATCACCGATGATGGTGTCTTTTGTGATCTCAACCATTTTGGAGTACCTCCCATTGGATATTGTCGAGAAATAGTGTACCCCATTTCCCGCATTTTTTCAATAGGAAAAATTGCAAATGCACACACGGGAAGGGCAAAAAAGGCGACCGCCTTGCCGGCGGTCGCCTTCGGAAAGTCAAAGCAATGACTTAGCCCTGCTCCTTCATCTTGGCGAAGCAGTCGCTGCAATAAACGGGACGATCGGACTTGGGTTCGAAGGGAACCTTCGCCTCGCCGCCGCAGGCAGCGCAGACAGCGGTGAAGTACTCGCGGGGACCGTGGGCGGCGTTCTTGCGAGCGTCGCGGCAGGCCTTGCAGCGCTGAGGCTCGTTCTGGAAGCCGCGCTCCGCGTAGAACTCCTGCTCACCGGCGGTGAACACGAACTCGTTGCCGCACTCTTTGCAAACTAAAGTCTTGTCTTCGTACATGATTTTACCCTCTCTTTGCTTTTAAGAAAAAAATATATGCGTTCAGCGTTTGCTGATGTCGCCGGAAGAAAGCTGCCGCGCTGCCTTGCGCCGGACGCGCTGCACGGCGTTGTCCACAGATTTCGGGGACTTGCCCACGGTTTCTGCGATCTCCTGACAGGAGAGACCGTCTAAATACAACCCTAAGATTTTCGCCTCGAACTCGGACAACTGCTTTCGGGTACTCTCCAGCACCTCGGCCACGCGGTCGCGGTCGATGATGAGTTCCTCCGGATCAGCGGAGGAAGCGCGGAGAGCGCCGAGCGGATAGGAATTGCCATCAAAGAAAGGGGTATCCAAGGGAACGGACTGATTGAGCGGTGTGTGCTTGCCGCGCGCAGCCGCGCGCAGAGCAGAATACAGGCGGTTGCGGATGCAGACCTCGGCAAAGGTGCGGAACGACGCGGCCTTTGCGCCGTCGTACTCGCGGATGGCCTGAATGAGACCGAACATCCCCTCCTGGATCAAATCCTCGCTGTCGCCGCCCGCGAGAAAAAGCGGACGCGCGCAGGACCGGACCAGACCGTAGTAACGGGTGACGAGCAACTCCTCTGCCCTGCGGTCGCCCGTTGCGGAGCGCGCACAAAGCGCCTCATCGGCAGGGAAAACGGGGCTATTCGGATCCACAACCATTTTATCCATACTGCATTATACCTGCACCTTATGCAATTTGTCAAGTATTTACGAAAATAAACTGGGAAAAAGATAAAATTAGAGCGATTTGATGAGTTTCACCAGCCGCTCCGCGACCAGACGGGCGTTGCTTTCCGTCTTAGCCTCGACCATGACGCGGATGAGCGCCTCCGTGCCGGAGGGACGGACGAGAATGCGGCCCTCGCCGCGCAGGAACTTCTCCTCGTCCGCGATGGCGGTCTTGAGCGCGTCGCTCGCCATGATGGCGTCCTTCACGCCGCGGTCGTGGCTGACGGCGACATTGAGCAGCACCTGCGGGTACTGCGGGCAGTCCGCGGTGAGGACGGACGCGCTCTTTCCGGAGAGCGCGAGGATCTGCAGGAACTGGAGCGCGGAGAGCTGGCCGTCGCCGGTGGTGGCGAACTCGGTGAAGATCATGTGACCCGACTGCTCGCCGCCGAGACGGTAGCCGCACTCGTTCATTTTCTCCAGCACATTGCGGTCGCCGACATCGGTGCAGACGAGGTCGATGCCGTTCTTCCCGCAGAATTCGTGCAGGCCGAGGTTGCTCATAACGGTGGCGACGATGGTGTTGCCGTCGAGCTTGCCGCAGCGCTTCATATACGCGCCGCAGACCGCCATGATCATATCGCCGTCGATCTCATGACCCAGCTCATCGACCATCAGGCAGCGGTCGGCGTCGCCGTCGAACGCCACGCCGATGTCGTACTTCCCCGCCACGACGCGCTGACCGAGGCTTTCCAAATGCGTCGAGCCGCAATGGTCGTTGATGTTCGTGCCGTTCGGCTCGCGGTGAATGAAGTCCACATAGCACTTGAAGCGGCCGAACAGCTCCGGCGCGGTGGTGCTGGACGCGCCGTTCGCGCAGTCCACCAGAATACGCAGACCGGAGAGGTCGGCGTCGATGGTGGAGGCAAGATGATGGATATACTCCTGCTTGCTCTGCTTCAAACCGTGGTGCAGCACGCCGATCTCGCCGCGGGTCGCAACGGGAATGGACTCGCCGGAGAGGATCTTCGCCTCGATCTTCGCCTCCGTCGCGTCGGGAAGTTTGTATCCCTGTTCGTTGAACACCTTGATGCCGTTGTGTTCAAAGGGATTGTGGCTCGCGGAGATGACGATGCCCGCGTCCGCGCCCTTGAGAACGGTCAGGTACGCAACGGCGGGCGTCGGCAGCACGCCGAAGGGCATCACGCCGCCGCCGACGGAGCAGATGCCGCAGATGAGCGCGGACTCGAGCATATCGGAGGAGATGCGCGTGTCCTTGCCGATGGTGATGAGAGGAGCTCTCCCCTTTTCTTCTTTCAAAACGGCGGCGATGGCTTGACCGGTGTGGAATGCCAGTTCGACGGTCAGATTTTCGCCCACGACGCCGCGAATGCCGTCGGTCCCAAAGAGTTTACCCATAAACGAATGTCTCCTTACAGAATCAGGTTAAGCTGAGCTGCCCCGGCGCGTCCGCGAGGGACGCGGGAACGCTCAGACCGAGGTGTTCATACGCCTTGCGCGTCACGCAGCGGCCGCGCGGCGTGCGCGTGAGGAAGCCGAGCTGCATGAGGTACGGTTCGTATACATCCCAGAGCGTGACGGCCTCCTCGCCAATGGTAGCGGCGAGGGTGTCGAGTCCGACCGGACCGCCGCCGTAGTTCTCGATGATGGCGCGGAGCATACGGTGGTCGATGGGATCGAGACCGAGCCAGTCGATCTCAAGCGCACGCAGCGCCTCGTCCGCCACCTCACGCGTGATGACGCCGTCGGCCCGCACCTCGGCAAAGTCTCGCACGCGGCGGAGCATACGGTTGGCGATGCGCGGCGTGCCGCGCGAGCGGCGCGCGATCTCCATCGCGCCCTCGGGGGCGATGCTCGCATTCAGGATACCCGCCGAGCGTGTGACGATCTTTGCAAGCTCCTCCGGCGTGTACAGCTCCAAGCGGAGCGTCACGCCGAAGCGGTCGCGCAGCGGCGCGGAAAGCTGTCCCGCGCGGGTGGTCGCGCCGATGAGCGTGAAGTGCGGCAGGTCGAGCCGGATGGAGTTCGCGCTGGGTCCCTTGCCGATGATGATGTCGATGGCGTAATCCTCCATCGCGGGGTAAAGAATTTCCTCCACCGCGCGGTTGAGGCGGTGGATCTCATCGACAAAGAGGATATCGTTCTCGCTCAGGTTCGTCAGCAGCGCCGCGAGGTCGCCCGCCTTTTCGATGGCGGGGCCGGAGGTGATGCGGATGTTGACGCCCATTTCCGCGGCAATAATGCCCGCGAGCGTCGTTTTGCCAAGCCCCGGAGGGCCGTGGAGCAGGACATGGTCGAGCGACTCGTTGCGCCGCTTCGCCGCCTCGATGAAGACGGCAAGGTTGCCCTTCGCCTTCTCCTGCCCAATGTATTCGCGGAGCGTCTTTGGGCGCAGCGAACCCTCCTGCGCGTCCTCGCTCAGGAAGGTCTTCGCCACGATCGGCTCTTCATAAATATCGGTCCCGAAGTCGATGCTCAACTCGCTGCCTCCCCTTCGCCGTTACTTCACCATTTTCTTCAGGCTCTGGCGCACGATCTCCTCGAGCGGCAGAGCCTCCACATCCACGCCCTTGAGCGCGGTGGAAATATCCTGCTGCGTATAGCCGAGGACCGCGAGCGCCGCGGCGGCCTCCGCCGCCTTGCTCCCGCTGCCGAGCGCCACGCCGCCGGCCGAGGTCGGCTGGCCGATCTCCTGCGTTTCCTTGGCAATCTTGTCCTTTAATTCCAGAAGAATGCGCTGGGCAAGCTTCTTGCCCACGCCGGGCGCGGCGGTCAACGCCTTTTCGTCCCCCGTGATGACCGCCATCGTCAGATGTTCCGGCGTACCGACGGAGAGGATGGCGAGCGCCGCCTTCGGACCCACGCCGGATACGCCGATGAGCAGCTTGAAGCTATTGAGTTCCTGCTCGGTGGCAAAGCCGTAGAGTTCAAAAATGCCGTCGCCAACATTCAAATAAGTGTAAAGGCGTTTTGCTTCACCTTTCTTGAGCTGACTGATGGTGCGGTTCGTCGTGCGACAGGCGTAGCCCACGCCGCCGCAGTCAATGACTGCGAGGTACGGCTCGACATGCGCGACCGTTCCTTCCACATAATAGAATATGGAGCCTTCCCCCTTTTCAGACCGTTTGCTTGACGCCGTTCTGCGTGCGCGCGAGCAGCGAGGTCGCGCTGCGCGCGTGGCAGATGGCAATGGCGAGCGCGTCCGCCGCGTCGTCGGGACGCGGGACGGCACGAAGCTTCAGAAGCCGTCTGACCATATCCATCACCTGCCGCTTTTCGGCGAGACCGTAGCCGACGACCGCCTGCTTGACCTGCATGGGCGTGTACTCATAGAGCGGAATGCCGCTCTTGGCAGCCGTGCAGAGCAGAATGCCGCGCGCGTGCGCCACGGCGATGCCGGTGGTGATGTTATTGGAGAAGAACAGCTCCTCGATGGCGATAGCGTCCGGCCGGAGCTGCGCGAGCAGCTCCTCCGTGTCGCGCTCAAGCTGCACGAGCCGTGCGGCGAGCGGAAGCCCCGCGGGCGTGGTGATCGCCCCATACTGGAGCATCTGCGTTTTCCCCGCCTCCGCCTCGATCAGGCCGAAGCCGACGATGGCAAGCCCCGGGTCGATGCCGAGTATCCGCATGGCGTGTCCTCCTCCCTGCCGGTGTCTGCTTTACTGGATAATGACCTTGTGGAAGACCTTCTTGCCCTTGCGAATCAGGACGCCCTCACCGGAGAACTTCTCCTGCGGGATCGTCTCGTCGATGCTCTCGACCTTTTTCTCGTCCACGACGATGCCGCCCTGCTGAACGAGACGGCGCGCCTCGCCGCGGCTGGCGCAAAGCCCCATGGTGACGAGCAAAGAAAGAATGTTGACGCCGCCGTTTTCAAAGTCGGCGTCCGTGAGCGTGGTGGTGGGCATATGGGCGCTGTCGCCGCCCGCGCCAAAGAGAGCCTTCGCCGCGTCCTCCGCCTTCTTCGCCTCCTCCTCGCCGTGGACGAGCGCGGTGAGTTCATAGGCAAGGATCTCCTTGGCGCGATTGAGCTGGCTGCCCTCCCACTTGTCCATCTCATCGATCTGCTCAAGCGGCAGGAAGGTCAGCATACGGATGCACTTCAAAACATCCGCGTCGCCGACATTGCGCCAATACTGGTAGAAGTCGTAGGGGCTTGTCTTGTTCGGGTCGAGCCACACCGCGCCGCTGGCGGTCTTGCCCATCTTCTTGCCCTCGCTGTTCATCAGCAGCGTGATGGTCATGGCGTGCGCGTCCTTGCCGAGCTTCCTGCGGATCAGCTCCGTGCCGCCGAGCATATTGCTCCACTGGTCGTCGCCGCCGAACTGCATATTGCAGCCGTAGTGCTGGAAGAGGTAATAGAAGTCGTAGGACTGCATGATCATGTAGTTGAACTCAAGGAAGCTCAGACCCTTTTCCATACGCTGCTTGTAGCACTCGGCGCGGAGCATATTGTTGACGCTGAAGCAGGCGCCCACCTCGCGCAGCAGCTCGATGTAATTGAGCTTTAAGAGCCAGTCGGCGTTGTTGACCATGATGGCCTTGCCTTCGCCGAAGTCGATGAAGCGCTCCATCTGCTTTTTGAAGCAGTCGCAGTTGTGCTGAATGGTCTCCGGCGTCATCATGCTTCGCATATCGCTGCGTCCGGAGGGGTCGCCGATGTAGCCCGTGCCGCCGCCGACGAGGACGACGGGGCGGTTGCCCGCCATCTGCAGGCGCTTCATCAGGCACAGCGCCATGAAGTGACCGACATGCAGGCTGTCCGCCGTCGGGTCAAAGCCGATGTAGAAGGTCGCCTTGCCGTTGTTGACCATTTCGCGGATCTCCGGCTCGTTCGTGACCTGCGCGATCAGTCCGCGCGCCTGCAGTTCTTCGTAAATACCCATTTTTATATTCTCCCGTTTACTTTTTGATTTGATACGCCGCGGCAAGTCTCACCAGACCGTCGCGCAGAAGGTTCAGATTTTCGTCGTCCATGATGTTGTCCTTTCCCGTCGGACAGGCGATGCGTCCAAAGCCCTTGACATGGCGCACCGCGCAGACGGCAACGCCCTGCTTGAACGCACGGTTGTCCGAGGGGTAATACACAAGCCCGTCCACCTTGTCGTAGCAGGTTTTGCGTTCGGTGTTTTCAAAGCTTGCGTTGATCGCATCGAGCAGCTCGCCGTTCCAACGCGCGCCCTTGCCCGGCAGGATCAGCAGCTCGTCCCCGCTGCCCACGCTATCGAGGCAGATAACGGGCTTTTCCTTGGCGCTCGGATACTTCGCTCGGAAGCCCTTGGCGCCCTGCATGCTGCCGCTGCCGCCGTCGAGGAAAAGGAAGCAGATGTCGCCGCGGTAGCGCGGCGTGAGTGCCTCCGCCGTTTCCAGCAGCGCGGCGATGCCGGAGGTGTTGTCGTTGAGGTTGTTCTGCTCCGCCGGACCAAACCGCAGATACGCCAGCGCGCCGAGCAGCAGGACGATAAAAAGCGGCAGCGTTATGTTCGGCAGGTTCAGCGCGAATGTTACGCCGACGGAGAGCGCAAAGCTTCCCAGCAGCGCCAGCAGAGGCGTGAGCGCCTGATAGAGCGCATAGGTCGCGGGCCGCGTCGGACAGATGATGGGCGGCAGCAGCTCGTGCAGACCGGTATCGTAGTGCGCGGCGTAGAATATCCGCGCGCGCTCCGGATCGCCGGCGATGACATTCACCGCCCTGCCGCAGTCGTCGAGCCGCGCGTCGTACCCGAGCGCGCGAAGCTGTCCGATCAGGTAAGCGCGTATATTCTCTTTTTCCTGAGCCTTGCGCCGCACGGGATAGTCCCGCGCGATGCGCTGTGCGTAGCGGTTCATGGGCAGCCGTCCTTTTTTCATGTCGTAGACTGATATTGTAATGCCATGCGGCAAAAAATGCAATTCTTTTTTGCGTTAAAGCGCCGTGCGCTTGAAATTCTCGGCGGCGGAGAGCATCTCCTCCGCGCCGCGCAGCTGCGTTTCGGTCACCTCTGCCCCGCCGGTCAGACGCGAGAGCTCCGCACGGCGCTGCGTGCGGTCAAGCTGCGCGACGCGCGTAAAGGTGCGGCCGTCCTCCTCACCCTTTTCCACGGAGAAGTGCGTGTCCGCCATCGCCGCAAGCTGCGGTAGATGCGTGACGCACAGGACCTGCCGCGAGCGGGAGAGCTTCGCCATTTTTTCCGCCACGCGCTGGGCGGCGCGGCCCGAAACGCCGGTGTCCACCTCGTCGAACACCATGGTCATCACATGGTCCTGCTCGGCGAGGACATTTTTGAGCGCGAGCATGATGCGCGCCAGTTCGCCGCCGGAGGCGATCTTGTGAATGGGCTTTAATTCCTCGCCCACATTTGCGCTCATCAGAAAGCGCACCGCGTCGATGCCGTTCGCGTCCGGCGCTTTCTCGGTGAATTCAATGAAGAAACGGACCTTGCCCATATCCAACTCGCGCAGCTCGTGCAGAATGCGCTCCTCCAGCGCCTTTGCCGCCGCCTTGCGCGCGTCGGAAAGCACGCGCGCCGCGGCCGTCATTTCCTTTTCCTGCTTGGCAAGCGTCCCCTGAAGCTGCGCAATGCGGTCGTCCGCATACTCGATCTTGTCCAGCTCTTTGCGGCTGCGGTCAAGATAGTCGAGCATATCCTCGACCGTCGCGCCGTATTTCTTCTTCAGCCGGTAGAGCAGGTCGGCGCGGCTCTCCACCGCGTCCAGCTCCTGCGGAGAGAAATCCAACTCCCCGCGCAGGTCGCGCACGGTCTCGGCAAGGTCGTACACATCCGAATAGACGCTCTCCAGCCGCGCGTACAGTTCCTCAAAGCGCGCGCCGAGCGCACGCACGCCGCGCAGCGCGTTCTCCGCGTTTTTCAGCTGGCTCGCCGCGCCGAGACCGTCGTCCCCGCCCGAGAGCGCGTAGTCCGCCGCGGCGAAGGCGTCCATGAACTTCTCGGCGTTTCGCAGCAGGCTGCGACGCGCCAAAAGCTCCTCCTCCTCGCCCGCGCGCAGCTCGGCGCGCTCCAGCTCGGCGATCTGATGGCGCAGCATATCCACGCGCCGCGCCTTCTCCGCCTCGTCCATTTGCAGGGCGTCGATCTGACGCTGCGTTTCGCGCACCGTGCGGTAGTGTTCCGCGTATGCGCCCAACAATTCGTCCACGCGGCCGAAGCGGTCGAGGTACGCCATGTGCTGCTCCTCGTCGAGCAGCTGCGTCCCCTCGTGCTGGCCGTGGATATTCAAAAGGCTCGTCCCCAGCGCGCGAAGCTGGGCGACTGTGATGGGCCGTCCGTTCGCGCGGCAGATGTTCTTCCCATCGGCGTAAAGGTCGCGCTGGAGCAGCAGCACACCGTCCTCCGGCTCGACGCCCATCTCGGCAAGAATGGGAAGCGAGGGGTCCACGCCGTCGAACTCCGCGCTCACGAAGGCCTTCGCCGCGCCGGTGCGGATCAGGTCGCGCGAGGTGCGCTGGCCGAGTACCGCGCCGAGCGAATCGATGACGATGGATTTGCCCGCGCCGGTCTCGCCCGTGAGCGCGTTGAAGCCCGCGTGGAACGAGATGTCCGCACGCTCGATGACCGCGATATTCTCAATGTGAAGAAGCTGAAGCATCGCGGCTTCCTCCCTTTTTACTTGATCATGGCATTCAACTCGGCGCAGAATTCCTCTGCGCTCGCCTCGTCGCGCAGCACGACCAGCACCGTATCGTCGCCGCTGACCGTGCCGACCACGGCATGGATCTCCATGCCGTCAAACGCCGCGCCCGCCGCGGGACCGAGTCCGGGCATCATCTTCACCACGACAAGGTTCTGCGCGCGGTCCGCACCGAGAATGCTCTCACGCAGAATGACCTGCATACGCCCCGCGAAGTTGAGCTTGATCTTCTGTGCGCTCACCGCGTAACGGTAACGGCCGCTCCCAAACGGCTCCTTGATGAGGTGGAGTTGCTTGATGTCGCGGGAAATGGTCGCCTGCGTGCTTTCGATTCCATGCGCGAGCAGCCGCTCCAGCAGTTGTTCCTGCGTTTCGATCGGCTCGGCTGCAATGATCTGCAATATTTTCTCCTGCCGTTTATTCTTCATGTTCGGTCCCTCCCATCAGCATTTTCTTGAGTAAGATGTCACAAAAGCTCTTGTTCGACAGGCGAACGAGCTTGGTGTCGTATTTCGATTGCCGGATCTCCACGGCGTCGCCGTTTTTTAGCGAGAACGCCCGCCCGCCGTCCACAGACAGAAAGATGGGCTTGTAGCCGGTCTTTTCCGTCTGCACCGTGACGATGCGCTCCGGCGAGAGAACATAGGAATTGGCGTGAACGCTGTGGGCGCAGATGGGGCTGACGATGAGGTTGCGCGCCGTCGGCTCGACCACCGGACCGCCCGCGGAGAGCGAGTACGCCGTGGAGCCGGTGGGGCTTGCGACGATCACGCCGTCGCCCGTCACATCGAGCAGCCGCCCCTGTTCGGTGAGGATATGCACGCGGATCACGCGCGACACCGCTCCGCGGGTGACGACCGCTTCGTTGAGCGCGAGATTGGAGTAAATGGTACGCCCGTCGCGGATCACGCTCACATCGAGCATCATGCGGCTTTCGATGGCGTACTTCTGCTCGACCAGTTCGGCAAGGCGGTGCAGCTCCTTCTGCTCCAGCTCCGCCATGAAGCCGAGCGAGCCGAGGTTCACGCCGAGTACCGGAATGTCGCGGTGCGCGGCAGTCTTGGAAAGGTGCAGGATCGTACCGTCCCCGCCGAAGGCGATCATCATGTCCGCGCCGCGCAGCTCTTGCTGGAGCGGCCGAATGTCCAGACCGAAGCCCTCCGGCTTTTCCTCGTTGCGGAACGGAACGCAGACCACGTTTGGGCAAGCCACGCCGTCGAGAATGCGCTTGGCTTCCTTTGCGACGGTCAACTCGCGGTCGCGGTAGGGGTTCGGACAGAGTATCACTTTTTTAAGCATCGGCTTCCACCTTCTTTTCCTCCAGCGCCGCATGGGACGCCTCGACCAATGCGCGGAGGTCGTGCTGCGGCGTCTCCTCCTCCGCGCGGGAGAGATAGCCGAGGTATTCGATGTTCCCCTCCGGTCCGCGAATGGGAGAGTAGGTCAGCCCAAGGACTGCAAAGCTGTTTTCCTTTGCGTGTTCCAGAAAGTGTTCCAACACCTCCCGATGCACCGCCGGATCGCGCACGACGCCCTTTTTGCCGACCTTTTCCCGCCCCGCCTCAAACTGCGGCTTTACGAGGCAGACAGCGTGGCCGTCCGGCTTCAAAATCCCCGCGAGCGCGGGCAGAATAAGCTTTAGGGAGATAAACGACACATCCACGGACACAAAGTCCAGCGCGTCCGGGATCTGCTCGCGCGTGAGGTAGCGGGCGTTCGTGCGCTCCATGCACACCACGCGCGCGTCGCTGCGAAGCTTCCAGTCCAGCTGACCGTAGCCCACATCCACAGCGTAGACCTTTTTCGCGCCGTTTTGCAGCATACAGTCGGTGAAGCCGCCGGTGGACGCGCCGATGTCGGCGCACACGGCGTCCGTGAGGGAGATGGGAAACTCTGTCATCGCCTTTTCCAGCTTCAGCCCGCCGCGGCTGACATAGCGCAGCGCATGGCCGCGCACCTCGATCACCGCGTCGGCGGCGACGGGAGTTCCCGCCTTGTCGCAGCGCTGACCGCCCACAAAGACGATGCCGCTCATGATGCTTGCCTGCGCCTTGGCGCGGGTCTCGGCAAGGCCGCGCTCGACGAGCGCCACATCCAGTCTGGTTTTTCCGCTCATTGGCAGACCTCCTTTGCCGTTCGCGCCAGAGATGCCGCGTCCAGTCCGCATTGGGCGCGCAGTTTGTCCACGCTGCCCTGCTCCACAAAGCGGCGGCCGAGATTGCAGAGCGTGAGTTTTTTCGGCTCGTGTCCCTCTTCGGTGAGGATCGCCGCGATGCGCTGACCGATGCAGCCGACGCCGGAGCATTCTTCCGCCACCAGAAGCTGCTCGGTATCGCCGAACACGCGGGACAGCTCGCCGCCGCGGAACGGCGAGATGCGGTTAAGCTTGATCACGCGGGCCTCGATGCCGTCCTCGCGCAGCAGCTCCGCCGCGTCTAAAACATTATTGATAAGCGTGCCGTAGGCACACAGGGTGATGTCCCCGCCTGTACGCAGTTCGGCAAAATCCTCCGCGCTGCGGTCGGCGCGGTAAACGCCCTCTCCCCCGCGCGGATAGCGAAGGGCAACGGGACCGCTCATCTCCAGCACCGCGCGGCGCAGCATACTGCGAAGCTCCGCAAAGCTTGACGGACATAGAACCGTCATGTTCGGGATGCCGGAGAGAAACACCGTATCCATTACGCCGTGGTGCGTCGCGCCGTCCGCGCCGACCAGTCCTGCGCGGTCCACGGCAAAGACGACATGCAGCCCGCTCAGCGCCACATCGTGCAGCAGCTGGTCATAGGCGCGCTGGAGAAAGCTGGAATATACGGCAAAAACAGGGAGTGCGCCCTGCGCGGCAAGGCCCGCCGCCATCGCGGCGGCGTGTCCCTCGGCGATGCCGACATCAAAGAAGCGGTCCGGATAGCGCTCGGCAAAGGGGGTAAGCCCTGTCCCGTCCTCCATCGCCGCGGTGATGGCGCATACGCGCGCGTCCTCCGCCGCCAGCTCCGTGAGCGCCGCGCCGAAGACGGAGGAGAAGCTTTCCTTCGCCGGAGGAACGGCGCCCGTCTCCGCGTCGAACGGACCGACGCCGTGGAACCTCCACGGCTCGCGCTCGGCGGGCGCGTAGCCGCGCCCCTTCTGCGTGCGGACATGGACCAGAACGGGACGCTTCATCTCCTTCGCCCACTCGAGCGTGCTGGTAAGCTGGGTGAGGTCGTGTCCGTCCACCGGACCGAGGTAGGCAAAGCCCATATCCTCGAACATCGTGGCGTTCGGCAGGAGCGCCTTTTTGATGCCGGTCTTGAGCGCGTGGTTGAAGTCATAGAGCGCATGGCCGAGACGGCTCCCGCCCAGCGCGCTGTGATACGCCTTTTTGAAGGCGAAGTATTCCGGCTTCGTGCGAAGGCGCGAAAGATGCTCGCTCATCGCGCCGACATTGCGGGCGATGGACATACCGTTGTCGTTGAGGATAACGATCAGCGGCTCGCCGCTGGCGCCCGCGTTGTTCAGCCCCTCGTAGGCAAGCCCGCCGGTGAGCGCGCCGTCGCCGATGAGCGCAAGCACGCTGTAATCCTCGTGCAGCATCGTGCGGGCGCGCGCCATGCCGAGCGCCACGGAGACGGAGTTGGAGGCGTGACCGGCGATGAAAGCGTCATGAACGCTCTCGCAGGGCTTGGGAAAGCCGGAGATGCCGCCGAGCTGGCGCAGCGTCGGAAACTGCTCCGCGCGTCCGGTGAGGATCTTATGGACATAGCACTGATGCCCCACATCAAAAACGAGGCGGTCGCGCGCCGTATCAAATACGCGATGGATGGCGACCGTCAGCTCCACCACGCCGAGGTTCGAGGCGAGGTGTCCGCCGGTGTGCGAGACCTGCGCGACCAAAAAAGCGCGCAGCTCATCGCAGAGTATTTTTAATTCCAACTCGTCGAGCGCCCTGAGGTCGTCCGGCGAACGGAGTCTTTCCAAAATCAAAACAATTTCCCCTTGTTTACTTCTTTCGTGTCTCCATGCTGCGTGAAAGCGCCGTCAGAAACGCCGCATCGTCAAAGACGGTAAGCGCGGAAACGGCCTCCTCCGTCAGGCGAGCGACCTCATTTTCACAATCCCCCAATCCGAGCAGATCGACGAAGGTGGTCTTTTTCTCCGCCTTGTCCGAGCCGATGGGCTTGCCGAAGGTCGCCTCGTCGCCGATGACATCGAGCATATCGTCGCGGATCTGGAACGCAAGGCCGAGCGAATCGGCATAGCGCCGCGCCGCGTCCTCCTGCTCCGCCGTGCCGCCCGCGGCGGCAACGCCCATGAGACAGGCCGCGCGGATCAGCGCGCTCGTCTTACGCAGATGGATCTCCATCAGCTCGCCGCGGTCGAGCGCCCTGCCCTCCCACTCAAGGTCGAGCTGCTGTCCGCCGCAGATGCCCGCGTGTCCGGCGGCGTCCGCCAGTATCTGCGCGCAGCGTACCGTACGCTCCGGCGGCAGCGGCGCGGAAAGCACCGTTTCAAAGGCGAACGCCTGCAGCGCGTCGCCCGCGAGTACGGCGGTGCATTCGCCGAATACCTTGTGGTTCGACGGTCTGCCACGGCGGAGATCGTCGTCATCCATGCACGGCAGATCGTCGTGAATGAGCGAATAGGTGTGCAGCATCTCCACGCCGCAGGCGGCGGGCAGCGCCGCGCGCACATCGCCGCCGCACAGGCGGCAGAATTCCAGCGTCAGAATGGGGCGCAAGCGCTTGCCGCCCGCCAGCAGGCTGTAGCGCATGGCCTCCAGCAGCCGACGGTAGGGCGTTTGCAGCAGCGCGGGGCGATCGGCGAGATAGTCCTCGACCATGGCGCGGTATTCCTCCATGCGGAGGGTGAAAAGCGTCTGCTCCATGGTCATTCCTCCGTTAAAAACGGCGTTTCGACCGGCGCGCCGTCCGCGCCTTTTGTCAGGCGCACGACCTTCTGCTCCGCCGCGTCGAGCATTTTCCCGCAGGAGGAGACGAGCTGCGTCCCCTCCTCAAACAGCTTGAGCGAGTCCGCCAGCTTTGCGTCGCCCTTTTCCAGCAGCAACACGATCTCCTCCAGACGCGCGATGTTTTCCTCAAAGCTCTTTGCCATGGCTGTTCTCCTCTATCGTTTCATTGACCGTACAAACAAGGCTTCCCTCTGCGAGCGTTATGTGGACGGTCTCCCCCGCGGAGACCTCGTCCGCGCGGCGCAGCACCGCGCCTTCCTCCGTGCGTGCCACAGCGTAGCCGCGCGCGAGTACGCGCAGCGGACTCATCGCGTCGAGCGCGGCGCAGAGCGCGGCAAAGCGCTGCCGCCGCTGCGCCACCTGCCGCTCGGCAAGGGAGGCGAGATCTTTCTGCGTGCAGTCCAGCAGCAGACGCTTGTCCGCCAGAAATGCCATTGGGTCGCGCAGCGCACGCTTGCTCTCCAACGCGGACAGGCGGTCGCGCAGTCCGCCGAGCCGCGCGCGCTCCGTCCGGTCCATGCGCCGCTCCAACGCGTCGAGCCGTGCGCGAACATCGTTCCGGTCCGGTACGGCAAGCTCCGCCGCGTTGGACGGCGTGGACGCGCGCATGTCGGCGACATAGTCCGCGATGGTAACGTCCGGCTCGTGACCGACGGCAGAGATGATCGGAATTTCCGAGGCATAGATCGCCCGCGCCACGCGCTCGTCGTTGAATGCCCAGAGGTCCTCGATCGATCCGCCGCCGCGCCCCGTGATGATGAGGTCTGCGACCTTGTGCCTGTTCGCGTAGTTCAGCGCGCCGACGATCTCCGCCGGAGCCTCCGCCCCCTGCACGCGCACGCCGAGAAGCTTTACCTCCGTCAGCGGCCAGCGCGCGCGGAGGATACGCAGCATATCGTGTACCGCCGCGCCTGCCGACGAGGTGACGACGGCGATGGTCTTGGGGTACGGCGGGAGCGGCTTTTTGTGCGCGGGATCGAACAGCCCCTCGGCGTAAAGCTTCGCCTTGAGCTGCTCGAAGGCGATGTGCAGGTCGCCCACGCCCTCCGCCGTGAGGTCGGAAACATAGAGCTGGTACGCGCCGTCGCGCGGGAACACACCGATGCGGCCGAAAGCGATGACCTTCATGCCGTTCTCCGGACGGAAGCGCAGCCGCAGCGCGCTGCCCTTGAACAGCACGCAGCGCATCGCGCCCTCCGCGTCCTTGAGCGTGAAATAGTGGTGTCCCGATGGGTAGAGCTTGTAGTTCGAGATCTCGCCGCGGACATAGATCTCCTGCAGCTGCGGGACCTGGTCGAGCAGCGCCTTGATGAAGTTGTTGGCCTCGCTGACCGAGAAGATCATTTGCTGTTCCATGCGCGCTCCTGTAAAGCAAAACCGCTTTTCAATATGTGCAGTACAAAGCAGAGCGCTTTCCGGCGCTCTGCTCTTCGTCTTATTCGGCGCTGATCTCCGCGCGCACGAAGGAGCCGAGGATGCCGTTGATGAACTTCACGGTCTCCGGCGTTTCGTACTTTTTAGCGATCTCCACCGCTTCGTTGATGGCGACGGAGTTGGGAATGTCGCGGCAGTAGAGGATCTCATACATTGCCACGCGCATGACCGCGGACGCGACGAGCGGAATGCGCTCAAAGCTCCAGCCCTTGGCGTATTTAGCGATGAATTCGTCCAGCTCCGGCGCATGGTCGGCGACGCCGCGCACAAGGGTGCGGATATACTCCGCCTGCTTGGCGTTGGGTGCTTCGCTGTAAAGCTCGTCTTCCTCGGACAGTTCGGCAAATCCCTCGCGGCTGAGCCGCTCGTCGAGCAGATCCTCCACGCTTTTGTCCGTGAAGCTCAGCTCGTAGGCCAGATGCACGGCGATCTCTCTTGCAGTATTGCGAACCATAGATTTTTTGTCCTTTTCTCTTTTTCTTTAGTTGAAGCTGATGCCGCCGACATGGACATTGACCGCCATGACGGTAAAGCCCGTCATGGCGGCGACGGCGCTCATCACCGCATCCTGCACCTTGGCGGCGATCTCCGGAATGGCGAAGCCGTAGCGAACGGTCAGGTAAATGTCGAGCGTGATCTCGCCGTCCTGCACTTCCATGTGTACGCCGCGGGCGGGCTTTTTCCCCATGAACTGCTCGGTGAGCTGCTCGGTCATGGTGGTCATCATTGCTCCCACGCCCTCGATCTCGCCGATGGCCTCGGACGCGATGGCGACGACGACATCCTCGGAAATATTGATGCTGCCGTCCGTTTCGGCCTGCGTCAGATACTCGCGGTTTTCACCCATTGCTGTCTCTCCTTGCTGTATGGTAGTGATAGTTTGCATGCTTATGCTTAATTATCAGTATTCTACCATCTTTTCATGCAAATTACAACAGCTAATTTACCTCTAATATTTTGATGCGGTCGGCGCCGAGATCGGTCTCCTGCTTGACGATGTCGGTGATGCGGGCGATGTCCTCGGTCTGCAGTCCGTCCTCGCCCGCGGAAACGACCACGCTCACGCTGTCGTCGGCCATAAAGACCACGCAGTCGGCGTAGCCCTTGGCGGTGATCATGTTCTCGATCTGGGCCTCGCTGAGCGTATAAGCCGCCAGCGTCTGAATGCTCTGCGCCGCCTCGTTCGCCGTCTGTTCATCGACCTCCGCGCTGCCGCTCGCCTCCTGCAGCAGACTCAAAGCGCTGTCGCGCGCCTGCTGGCGCGTGAGCCGCGCGGTGGCAAAGTAGTCGTCCGGCAGAGCCTCGGCGGAGACCTCCGCCGCGTCGCCCGCCGTGCCGTCCACGAGCGTGGACTGCCCGAGGATCTTATCCGTCTCCTCCACATTCTCCGCGTAGCGCCCGTTGAGGAAGATCGCCGCACACACCAGCAGCAGGACCGCCGCCGCCACCGCATTCCGTTTCCAGAGCTTCTTCATATTCGTCCTCCCAAAAATAAATTCTTCAGGGTTTGCCTTGCACAACGGTGATCCGGTCGCTCGTCAGACCGGTGAGCGCGCTGACTGCGTTGGTCACGCTAAGCCGCACTCCGGCGTTTCCGCCGCCCTCGCAGACCACCAGCGCACCGATGTAGCGCGGGTAGATGCTGTTGGTCACCACGACCTCCTGCACGCCGCTGCCCGCGCCGACCGTCAGCGGCTCGCTCCTCTGCTCCCATTCATCCGCGCCGCTGCGCGAGGATGAGCTGCTCTGCGCCAGCTCGCGTCTGGTCCCCGCGTCCACCGTCAGCATGAGCCGCAGTTCTCCCGTGCCGTCGATGGCGGAGAGGATACGCTCCATCTCCTCCTGTACGGCGGCGCGGTCGAATGTCTCCCCTGCCGCAGCCTCCGGCGGCGCGGCGTCCTTCGCCGCGCCGTCCGGCAGCAGCATCAAAACCACGCCGAGAAGCACGACGAGCGCAGCAAGACGGTATTTTTTCAGCGCTTCCGCCGCCCTTTTCCATGGCTGCTCCCTCATTCCGCCGCCCTCCATTCCTGTTCGGTCCGCGCGATGCCCAGTTCCCGCTCCAACAGCGCGGCGAGCGCCTCGCTCTCCGCACCGTACAGCGTGACGCGGCACGGAACGAGCGTTCCGCCACGCTCCGCTACCTCGACCTCCGCCGTGACCTCCAGACCGAGAGCGTGTGCTTTGTCCTCAATATATGCGCCCGTCCGCTCGGCTATGACCGCAGCGAGCGCGCGGGCGTTCTCCGCCGCGTACTGCTCCTCCAACGCCGCGCGGCGTTCGGAAAGACCGTCGGTCGAGAGGGAAAGCTCGCGAAGCTCCGCCGTTCCCAGCGGACGGAGCAGACACAACAGCAGCACCAGTCCGCCGCAGAAGCGCACGAGCGGGCGCAGCACTCCCGCCGGCGCGATCTGATCGGCCAGATCGACGAGAAAGGCGCAGGCCACCACGCCGAGCAGCCACTGCCGCACAAATGCCATTCAGATCACCACCATTGAAATGGATACCAGCAGCGCCGCGAGCAGCAGCAGCGCGCAGGACGCCGTCATCGCAAGGATCAGCCCGAAGGCGTCGCCGAGCTGCTCGAGCAGCCGCTCGAGCGGCTTCACGCCGCTCGCCGCCGAGGCGAACGCCGCCGCCCTGTAGAGCAGGAACTGCACCCCAAGCCGCACGAGCGGCGTCAGGCAGAGCAGCAGCACGCCGAACACGCCCGCCGCGCCGATGACCGCGCGGAGCGAATGCGCCGCGCCCAGCACGGCCTCCGCCGCCTCGGAGAGCAGCCCTCCGACCACCGGCACCGCGCCGGAGACCGCCGCCTGCGCCGCCTTGACCGCCGCGCGGTCCGCGCTGCCGGTGAGGACGTTGCTGACCGAAAGGTAGAGAGTGAAGAGCGCGACGATGCCGCACAGTCCCCACGAAATAAGCTTTTTCAAGCCGTCCGCCAGATGCTCCAGTCCGCTCTCCGGCAGCGCCGCGCCCGCCGCCGCGAGTGCGATATGGCAGTAGGTCAGCGGCAGGAGCAGCTCGTTGATGACGCTCATGAGTGCGTCGGCTGCCCAGAGCGTGCCGACCTGCCATGCGCTTGCCGTGAGAACGCCCCCGCTGCCCGCGAGGGCGGCCGCCATTGTCGGCAGCAGCATTTTGGCGAATGCGGCGACATCCTGCATAGTCGCGGCGCCGAGACCGATGAGCGCGGAAAGGTCACCCGCGGAGAGTGCCGTCACGCTCAGCACGCCCGCAAGCGAGACCCAACGCTCCGCGGCGCCTCCGGACGCCACGGCGAAGCCCTGCGCCGCCCCTGTGAGCAGCACGACCATCGTGAGCGTGACCGCTCCGCGCACGGACTGCGTCAGGGCCTCGCGCAGCGCGGGACCGAGCCGCTCCAGAAGGCGGCTCAGACCGTTCTCCGTGACCGAGCCGCCCTCGCGCAAAAGCTCCGCCGCCGTCTGCGGCAGCGTGTCGGCAAGGTCCACCGGCACCTCGGCGGCGCGCGCGGGCAGGCACAGGAGCGCAAGGAGGAGAAGCGGGATCAGGCGTCGAAGCAGTCCCTTCATAAAAAGCCCCCCACCAGCTCGATGACCGCGCGCAGCAAAGGCGCGGCGGCAAGCAGCGCGCAGACCGCGCCCGCCGTTTCCAGCAGGATGCAAAGCGTCTCCTGCGCGGCGTCGCGGCAGAACGCGCAGCCCAAGCGCACCGTCAGCGCAATGGCAAGCACCTTGCCGAGCGGCACGAATACCGCGGGGGCCAGTCCCGTCAGCGCGATCAACTCGCCGGAGAGTGCGGAAAGCTCCCCCGCAGCGGCGGCGAGCAGCGCCGCCGCGCACACGGCGGCCGCCAACATCAGAACGAGCGCCAACCCCTCCTCGCTGCGGCGCAGGAGCGCCGCAACCACGGCGGCAAGCAGGCACAGCGCCGTGATCTTGAGCAGGACCTCCATCGCCTAAAAGCCGAACAGCGTCTTGACGAGGTCGAACAGCGAGCTGATCTCGCGCACGAGCAGCATCATCGTCGCCACCAGTCCCGCAAGGCTGACGAGCATGGCCTGATCGGGACGATCCGAGCGCACGAGCAGCTGATTGAGTACGGCGACGACAATGCCGACCGCGGCGATCTTAAAGACGAGGTCAATGTCCATAAGCAAACTCCTATGTAAAGTAATTTCACTTTTCAGAGCAGCAGTATCACGAGAAGTGTCCCGCCACTCAGACAGAGCGCCCCCGCGAGCCGCCCGCTTTGCCGTTCCTCGTGCTGCCGCTCGGCAAGAGCGGCGCGCAGCGCCGAGACGCCGCCGCGCAGAGCCGCAAGCGCACCCTCCTCTGTGCCGCCGAACGCCTCCGCGATACGGGCGAGCGTTTCCTGCTCCGGAGCGGCGAGCGGGAGCCGCTCTGCCGCCGCGCGCCAACAGTCTGCAAGCGGCATGTCGCCGTCGGCGGCGTGAAGTGCGAGCGTCTGTGAAAACAGCCCGTCGGCATACGCTCCCAGACCGCGCCGCTCCAGCAGGCGCGGCAGCGGCAGGAGCGAGCAGGACAGCTCGCGCGACAGATACTCCAGAGCCGCGATGCTCTCGCGCAGCGCCTGCCGCTCCCTCCAGCGCGTGTACAGCAGCCGTGCGTACACGAGCAGGCTGCCGGAGAGAATAAGCGCTGCGCCCAACAGCCTCACGGAAGAGTCTCCACGCGGTAGCGGCGTTCCTCACCGCTGCCCTCGATGGTCACCGCGCGGTGAAATACGCCCGCCGCGCGCAGCGCGTCCCAGAGCGGCTTGCGCCGCAGCTCGGCGAGGTCGGCGGCGTGCATCGTCGCCAACAGCGCCGCGCCGCAGTTGGCTGCCTGCGCCATCGCGGTGACATCCTCCGCCGCCGTGATCTCGTCCGCAGCGATGACCTGCGGGTTCATGGCGCGCAGAACCATACCGACACCCGCCGCCTTGGGACAGCCTACCAGCACATCCGTATGCGTGCCGAGCGACATCTGCGCCTCTCCCCTTGCGCTGACCGCCAATTCGCCGCGCTCGTCCAGCACGGCGACGCGCAGCGCAGCGCGCTCCTCGCTGCCGAGGGAGAGCGTGCGGATCAGGTCGCGCAGCAGCGTGGTCTTGCCGCCGCCGGGCGGCGAGAGAATGAGCGTGCTTTGAAACCGTCCCGCGCCGTAGAGCTGCGGCGCGAGAGCGTCGGCAAGGCCGATGCGCTCGGTCACGATCCGAAGCGCGAGCGAGGAAATGTCCCGCATTCCCGTGACTGCGCCATTCCGCAGCACCGCCGTGCCGCACACACCGAGGCGGAAACCGCCACGCAGGCACAGATACCCCTGCCGCAGCGTTTCGGCGCAGGCGTAGCGGGAGTATTCGCTGAGCGTATCGACCATCCGAGAAAGCTCCTGTGTTGTAACGCCGCACTCCGCGCCGAAATACGGCAGCGGAAACTCCCCCTCCGGCAGCAGCGCCGTAGGCAGCCGGAGCGCGCGCAGGCGGAACTCCTCCGTCCGCCGCTTCCGGTGGTCGTCAAGCTGCAGCGCCGCGGTGCGGAAGCGCGGCGGCAGCAGCGCGGCCGCCTCCTCATAGCGCGCGATGGCGCGGCCTTCCTCCATGCGTCCTCTCCCCCTTCCGTTTGATACCCTACCGTATGAGAAAAGCGGACAGGTTATGCCTGTCCGGCGCATAAAAAAAGAAAGGTCCGGGCATACCGGACCTTCGCTCGGGTGTTTGGTTATCGGCCGCAGGTGCAGCAGTTGGTGGGCAAATTCGCGTCCGCCTCGGACTCCGCGATGCCCGCGGGGAAGAAATCATCCACCGGGAAGCTGACGCTTTCAAACATCTCGCAGGGATCGTCGCAGGTGTTGCACGCCACGCTGCCGACCGGCTGGCAGCTGCCGCTGGGAATGCAGTAGTCGAACACGGGGATAAGAAGCTGCGTGCCGCGCTCGAGCCGCACGATGGAGAACTGCCCGATGGAGATGCACACACGGCGCGTCTGCGGCTCGAAGAGGAGCGGCTCGTCAAATGCCTCGGCAATGCCCGCGGGTACGCCCGTGATGGCCGCGCAGTCGCAGCAGTTGCCGCAGGAGCAGTCGAGAATGCGGGCGCACAGCAGCAGCGGATCGACCGCCTCGACCACCGCCGTCGGCAGATTTGCCGTCAGGTTGATCGGATCGTCCGGCCCGCCGAGGACAGGATACGAGGAGAACACCTTCGCGCGGCTCTCGCCACCGAAGAGCATGATGCGCTTGTCAAAGGTGGCAAGACCCTCGACCTCGGTGCAGCGCATGCCGCCGTTCATTGCCTGCAGGATCACGCGGTAGAAAAAGCGCATATCGACCGTGAAGAAGCCGCGGTTGAAGCTCACCGGCTCCACATCCACGCTCACATGCAGCAGCTCCACGCGGCCGCCGCGGATGCTCTGCGAGGCGTTGAGAATGCTCTGCGCCGTGGCGGTGGGGTAAAAGGTCAGGTCCTCGATGCAGTCCTTATCCTTGCAGGACGAAAAAATCTTTTTCGTATGGATACAGACCGCCTCACGCACGCCGTTGGCGCTTGAGATCGGGCCTGCGGTCACTTTTTCAGCCATGGGAATACCTCCTGATTTAAGTACTGATGAAAGATTGGCTTTCTTTCAGTCCAGTCTATGCCGGAGGGTCGAATTGGTGAAAAATCCTCTATACAAATTCAGGGAAACGCGGTATAATGGGGCAAATCAGGGACAGGGAGGGCTTCACATGGCACGCGTGGGCTTCATTCAGGATAAGCTGGAGATCAAGTTCCTCATTCTCTATATTGCCTCGCGTCTCATTGAGCCGGTGCCGTTCGAGGCGATGCAGGAGCTGGCGATGATCGACGACGGCGTGGACTTCTTTGACTTTTCCGAGTGCATGAGCAATCTTGTCTCCTCCGACCACCTGACGCTTTCGGAGGACGGGCTGTACGCCATCACGGAAAAGGGGCTGCGGAACGGTCAGATCTGCGAAACGAGCCTGCCCTACTCCGTGCGTCTCGCTGCGGACAAGAACATCACCCTTTTTAACCAGAAGCTGCGCCGCCGCGCGCAGATCCGCTCCGAGATCACGCCGCGCCCCAATGGGACCTACACCGTCTCCCTCGCCTTCTGCGACGAGCAGGACAGCCCGCTTTTGAAGATGGAGCTGATGATCCCCAAGGAGGTCATGGCGAAGGATCTCGCCGAACGCTTCCGGAAGAACACCGAGCAGCTTTACACGAGCGTCATCAACGCGCTCTTTGAAGCGCCGGAGGAGAAATAGGAATAGACGCACAAAAGGAGGACGCGCCGCGTCCTCCTTTTCCGTATCATCGTATGCTGTCTTACTCCGATTTGAGCCAGTCCCCGTAGCGCGGCAGCGCACAGTCGGCGAGGGCGCTCATCTTTTTCCATTCGTCCGCCCCTGCCGCGCCGCCGACGGCGACCGCGCGGAAGCCCGCCCGTTTCGCGGTCTCCACGCCCGCGAGCGTGCCGGTGAACACCACGGTATCGGCCTTTTGCGACCGCAGCCGCCGCATCGCCTTCTCCAGCATGGCCCCGCTGTACACAGGGCAATTCGCCTCCTGTTCAGTCAGGATGCCGCGGAAATGCTCCGCAAGCCCCGCCGCGCGGAGCCGCTCCTCCGCCCCTTTTCGGTCGAGCGCCGTGACCGCGTACAGCCACACGCTCTCCATCTTTAAAATAGAAAGTACCTTATCCGCTCCCTCACGCCCTGCTTCGCCGTCAAGCAGGGCGTCCGGCAGGGTGAAGATCGCGCTTTGCAAACGCATGAAATTTGTCTCCGTTTCCACCGGACCGCGGCACAGCGGTCCGTTATTCTTTCAGCACCACATTTTCTTCGCCCAGTAGCTCGCGCATGGCACGGACGAACGCGGGGTGCAGCGTCGCCGTCGTGCCGATAAGCTTTCCGCTGTCGGCCAGACGGATCCGCACCGGCTCCTTGCCCTCGAAGAGATAGGCGATGCGGCGGAACTGCGTCATCTCATGGCTGTCCATCGACGGCATACGCAGGAAAAGCGTCTGCAGCTTCTCCCCCGCCTTGGCGCCCGCCTCTTCCGGCGGAAGCTCACCCTCCAACGGGCGCGCCGTATCGCACATAAGCTGCGGCGCCTTTTCGTCGCGCACGCTCAGGCGGCCGGAGGCGAGGATGATCTGTCCCTCCTTGAGGTAGCTGCCGCTCGTCTCCAGCGTTCTGGAAAAGCAGAGCATCTCCATCGTACCCGTGCTGTCCTCCACCGTGACATACGCCATGAGAGTATTGTTCTTTGTTGTCTTGACCTTGCTGGATGTGACCACACCCGCGATGCTCACGCGCTGACCGTCAGCAAAGGCGGTCGGTCCCGCCTCCTGCGAGAAATCCTCCATGATGCGGCCGATGGCAGCCGCGCCCGCGCGGCGCGCGGTCTCGCGGTGGTCGTCCATCGGGTGGCCGGAGAGGTAAAGCCCTGTGGTCTCCTTCTCCATCCGCATACGCTCCTGCGCGGAGAACTCCGGAATGTCCGGCAGGCGCAGGCCTTCGCGCTGCGCGCTTCCGCCGCCCATACTGAAGAAGTCGATCTGCCCCTCCACATTGGTTCGATTGCCGTCGGCGATGCCGTCCATCACCTTCTCATACACCGCGATAAGCTGTGCGCGGCGTGCGCCCATGGAATCGAACGCACCCGCGCGGATCAGGTTCTCCACCGCGCGCTTGTTCATGTCGTTCCCGTCCATGCGATAGCAGAAATCCTGAAAATCCGTGAACGGGCCGTTTGCCTCGCGCTCGCGCATCAGCCGCGCGATCAGCCCGCGGCCGATGTTCTTGATGGCGACAAGGCCGAAACGAATGCCCTCCGGCTCGACCGTAAAGCGGTCGTCCGAGCGGTTCACATCCGGCGGCAGGAGCCGGATAGCGCATTCGCGGCACTCGTTGATGTAGCCCGCGATCTTCTCGCTGCTGTCGAGTACGCTCGTGAGCAGCGCCGCCATATATTCCTTCGCAAAATGGCACTTGAAATACGCCGTCTGGTAGGCGATGACCGCGTAGGCCGCGGCGTGCGCCTTGTTGAAGGCGTAATTTGCAAAGGCGTAAATATCATCGTAGATGGCCTGTGCGGACGCCTCATCGATGCCGTTGGCGATGCAGCCCCTGATATTGCGGCTTGGGTCGCCGTGCAGGAACGCGCCGCGCTCCTTTTCAATGTCCTTGACCTTTTTCTTGCTCATGGCACGGCGGAGCATATCTGCCTGTCCGAGCGAGTAACCCGCAAGCTGCTGGAAGATCTGAATGACCTGCTCCTGATAGACGATGCAGCCGTAGGTAATGGACAGGATCGGCTCTAACTGCGGAATGAGATAGGTCACCTTGCTCGGGTCGTGCTTGCAGGCGACGAACTTCGGAATGGAGTCCATCGGTCCCGGGCGGTAGAGTGCGATGAGCGCCGTGATGTCCTCGATGTTCTGCGGCTTAAGCCCGACGCAAACGCCCGTCATGCCGCTCGATTCAAGCTGAAAGACGCCGGAGGTCCTGCCCGCGGCGAGCATCTCGTAGGTCGCGGCGTCATTCTCCGGTATGCCCGCGAGGGAAAAATCCGGCTGCGTTTTCTGCACGAGCTTTACCGCGTCGTCCAGCACCGTGAGGTTGCGAAGGCCGAGGAAGTCCATCTTGAGCAGCCCCAGCTCCTCGAGCGTCGTCATGACATACTGGCAGACCACCGCGTCGTCGTTCGTGGCGAGCGGAACATAATCGACCACGGGACGCTTCGTGATGACCACGCCGGCGGCGTGGGTCGAGGCGTGGCGCGGCATTCCCTCAAGAGCGCGCGCCGTGTCGATGAGCCGCTTCACCTGCTCGTCGCCGTCGTACTTTTCCTTCAGTTCGCGCGAGAGCTTGAGCGCATCGTCCAGGGTGATGTGCAGCGCGTTCGGCACTAGCTTGGCGATCACATCGCAGTCGGCGTAGGTCATGTTCAGCGCACGGCCCACATCGCGGATCGCGCCGCGCGCCGCCATCGTGCCGAAGGTCACGATCTGCGCCACATGGTCGTCGCCGTACTTGCGGCGCACATAGTCCACGACCTCGCCGCGGCGGGTATCGCCGAAGTCCATATCAATATCGGGCATGGAGACGCGCTCCGGGTTCAGGAAACGCTCGAAGAAAAGGCCGTACTTCATCGGTTCGATGTCCGTGATGTGCAGACAATAGCTCACGATGCTGCCCGCCGCGCTGCCGCGCCCGGGGCCGACCGGAATGCCGGCGCTTCTGGCATAGCGCACGAAGTCGGAGACGATGAGGAAGTAATCGACGAAGCCCATCTTCTCGATCATGTTCTCCTCATATTCCAGCTGCGCCTTCTGCTTTTCCGTCCCCTCGCCGTAGCGCTCGGCAAAGCCGTCCGCACACAGCTTCTTAAAATAGGTCAGCGAGGTGTAGCCCTCCGGCACCCTAAATTCCGGCAGGTGATATTTGCCGAAGGTAAACTCCAAATTGCACATCTCCGCAATTTTGCCGGTGTTCTCGATTGCGCAGGGGTACTGCGAAAAGAGCGCCTCCATCTCCTCCGTCGAGCGGAGATAGAAATTCTGCGGCTCATAGCGCATACGGTTCTCGTCGTCCACGGTCTTGCCGGTCTGAATACACAGCAGCACATCGTGTGCGTAGGCGTCCGCTTTCGTAAGATAGTGTGCGTCGTTCGTGCAGACGAGCGGCAGCCCCGTTTCCTCGTGCAGCCGCAGCAGCCCGCGGTTGACCACCGCCTGGTCGCGGATCCCGTGGTCCTGCAACTCTAAATAAAAATGGTCGGGACCAAATATTTCAGAAAGTGTCAAGGCATATGCCTTTGCATTGTCGTACTCGCCGTTCCGCAGGCGTCGCGGGATCTCGCCCGCAAGACACGCCGAAAGCGCGATCAGCCCCTCGGAATGGGCGCGCAGCAGGTCAAGGTCGATGCGCGGCTTGATGTAAAAGCCCTCGGTAAACGCCTTGGAGACCATGTAGGAGAGGTTGCGGTAGCCCACCTCGTTCTCGCACAGGAGGACGAGGTGGCGCGCCTCGGAATCGAATTCGTGCTGCTTATCAAATCGCGTGCGTGGAGCGACATAGACCTCGCAGCCGACGATGGGCTTGACGCCCTCGGCCTTGCACGCGCGGTAAAAGTCGATCGCGCCGTACATCACGCCGTGGTCCGTGACGGCGACCGCCGTCTGCCCCAGCTCGCGGACGCGCTTGGCAAGCCCCTTGATGCGGCAGGCGCCGTCAAGCAGGCTGTATTCCGTATGAACATGCAGATGGGCGAACGGCATGATGGCTTTCCTCTCTTTACGCTTTCTCTTTGCCCGCAAGCTCCATGAGTTTTCGCATGCGGTGGTTCAGGCAGGATTTTGTGAGCGGCGGGTCAAAGGTCTCCGCCAACTCGCTGAGCGTCAGCTCCGGCTGCAAAAGCCGCGCGACCGCGACCTCCTGCAGCTTGACGGGAAGCGCCGCTACGATGCCCGCGTCGGTCAGGCGCGTAAGCGCCTCGACCTGCTCGCGCGAGGCGGCGACCGCCTTATCAAGATTGGCCGCGTCGCAGTTGACGCGGCGGTTCACGGTGTTTCGCATCTCCTTTTCGACCTTCGCGGCCATGACCTCCATTGCCGCAGAGGGCGCGCCGATGCGCGTGAGAAGCTCTTCGATGGAGTCGCTCTGCTTGAAGTAGGTCACGCCGTTGCCCTGACGCAGCACATTCTTCGGCTCGCAGCCCATATCGCGCAGCAGCGCCTCGACCTCGCGCCCCGCCTGCAAATGCGGGGTCGCCAGCTCCAGATGGTAGCGCTTGAGCGGGTCGGTCACACTCCCGCCCGCGAGAAACGCCCCGCGCAGAAAGGACGCGCGGCAGCAGTCCTCCTCCAGGAGGGCAAAGTTGACATGCAGCGCATAATGCGCCCTCGCGTCGTAGCCGAGCGCTTCAAGGATCGTTTCCAGCTTATGCTCGTCGGTGATGCGGAAGGTGTTCTTTCCGACTCCCTCCTCCGGCAGCGCGTCGAAGCGGAGGCCGAACGCTTTCTGGAACAGCTTCGGCAGCCGTGCGGCAAAATCCTCGCTCTCGGTCACGATGCGGATCTCCGACGCGGAAAAGCCGCCCGCATAGAGCAGCACGCCATAGGCCTCGGCGCGCGCGCAGCAGCGCCGCGTGAGCGGCACACGGCACAGCTCGGCCTTGACCTCCGATGAAAACGACATAGGAACCTCCCTCAGCCGCGCGTGATGTCGCGGTGGTTTTCAAACGCGGCGTAGCCGAGCTTTCCCAGATACTCGGTCACGGCGCGCGCAATGGACACGGAGCGGTGCCGCCCGCCCGTGCAGCCGACGGCGATGACGAGCACGGTCTTTCCCTCCTCCTGATAGAGCGGCAGGAGGAAGGCAAGCATATCCTCCAGCTTTGTCAGGAATTTCTTGGCCTGTGGGAAGGAAAACACATAGTTGTATACCTCGTCGTCCATGCCGGTCTTTGGCCGCAGCTCCGGCACATAGAACGGGTTCGGCATAAAGCGCACATCGAACACAAGATCCGCCTCCAGCGGAACGCCATACTTATAGCCGAAGGAAACGACGCTGACGCTCATGCGTCCGCGCGGTCCCTTTTCGCCGAACAGCTCGTAAAGCTTGCTACGCAACTTGGCGGCGGGCATCTGCGTCGTGTCCAGCACGAAGTCCGCGCGCTCGCGCAGCGGGCGCAGCAGCTCCGTCTCACGCTGCACCGCGTCCTCAATGGTCATGCCGCCCTGCATGAGCGGGTGACGGCGGCGCGTTTCCTTGTAGCGCTTGATGATGGTCTGCGTGTCCGCCTCCAGATAGAGCAGGCGGCAGAGCGTCCCCGCCGCGCTCAGGCGGCCGATCACATCGAGCAACTCCGAAAAGCTCTCGCTGCCGCCGCGAATGTCGTTCACGAGCGCAACGCGGTCATAGCGGCCGTCGTTCACCGCCGAAAACTCGGCGAATTTCGGAATGATGCCCGCGGGCATATTGTCCACGGTGTAGTAGCCCATATCCTCCAGACAGGAGGCGGCGCTGGATTTGCCCGCGCCGGACAGGCCGGAAATGACCAATATCTCCATCGCATTCTCTCCCCTCTGCCCTATCGGACGATCTTTACTTCCGGCTCCAGCGCAACGCCGGTCGCCGCAAGAACGGTCCCCTGCACCTTCTCGATCAGTTCCAGCACATCCGCGCAGGTCGCCCCGCCGACATTGACGAGAAATCCAGCGTGCTTTCGGCTGACCTCCGACCCGCCGACGCGCAGCCCCTTCAGGCCGCATTGTTCGATGAGCGTTCCGGCAAAGTAGCCCTCCGGACGCTTGAAGGTGCTGCCGGCGCTCGGCAGGTCGAGCGGCTGGCTCGCGCGGCGCTTTGCCGCAAGCTCGTCCATGCGGACCTTGATGGCGTCCGCGTCTCCCCGCGTGAGCGCGAGCCGCGCGTGCAGCACCACCGCCTCCGGACAGTCCGTAAAGACGCTGCGGCGGTAGCCCAGCTTCAATTCCTCTCCGCGCAGCGTCCGTACACCGTCGGGAAAGAGCGCCGTAACCTCGCTCAGCGCATCCTTCAGCTCGCCGCCGTAGGCGCCCGCGTTCATCACAACGCCGCCGCCGAGACTGCCGGGAATGCCGTGGGCAAACTCCAGTCCGGTCAAACCGTTTTTCCACGCGAAAGTCCCCAACCGCGCGAGCGACACGCCCGCGTCGGCGGAAACGGTCGTTTCCCCCTCCAAGGACAGTCCGCCCAGACCGTCGCCGGTCTGAATGACGAGCGTGTCCAGCCCCTCGTCCGCGACGAGGAGATTCGTGCCGTTGCCGAGCAGGAACGGCTTCACGCCGCATTCCTCTGCAAGCCCCGCGAGAATGACGAGCTGCTCGCAGGTGGCGGGAAACGCCATACGCGCCGCCGGTCCGCCGATGCGGAACGAGGTATGCCGCGCGAGCGGTTCCTTCTTTTTATATTTGAGGTCGGGCAGATAGTCTGCGACCTTCCGGTCCAACGCTGCCGCCCAGCCGCCGCGATTGCCTGAAAACATGGACTCCATAGAAACTCCTTACTGCTCCGCTTCCTGCGCCGCCTGATGGTCGATATGGCTGTCGATCTGCTCGACAAAGTCGCGCGCCGAGTTAATGCCGTACTTCTTCTGGCGATTGTTCATCACAGCCAGCTCCACGATGCCCGCAAGGTTGCGGCCCGCGGAAACGGGGATGGTCAGAATGGGAACGGAGACCCCCATGATCTCGGTATGCGTTTCGTCGAGACCGAGGCGGTCGTAAAATTTTTCATCGTTCCAGCGCTCGAACTGAATGACCAGATCGATCTGTGTGCTGGATTTTACGCCGCTCATGCCGAACAGCTTTTGAATATCGACCACGCCGATGCCGCGCACCTCAAGGTAATGGCGGATCAGCTCCGGCGCCGTACCCACGAGCGTGTCGCCGATGCGGCGGAGCTCCACCGCGTCGTCCGCGACCAGCCGATGGCCGCGCTTGATCAGCTCGATGGCCGTCTCGCTCTTACCGATACCGCTGTCGCCGAAGATCAGCACGCCCTCGCCGTACACGTCCATCAGAACGCCGTGGCGGGTGATCATGGGCGCAAGCTCGTGGTTGAGGTAGTCGATGGTCATGCTCGTGAACTCGACCGAGGTATACTCCGTCCGCAAAAGGGTGCGCCCGTACTTCCGCGCCATTTCCATGCACTCGGGGAACGCATCGAGTCGGCGCGAAATGACCAACGCGGGGATCTCATATTTGAACAGAGCCTCGAACCGTGTGCGGCGCTCGTCGGCGGAATAGCCCTTGAGGAACATCGTCTCCGCCTTGCCGATGATCTGCAAACGGCGCGGGTCGAAATAATCGAAAAAGCCGACAAATTGCAGACCCGGGCGGTTGACATCCGTAATGGTCAGTATTTCTGTTTCATAGTCTGTCCCCTTATAGAGGACCTCCATACGGAATTTTTCAACGATGTCCTTTACCCTGACGCTGCGGCTGGTGTTCATAAGGCGCTTCCCCCTCCTTTAGTTCTCGTTTCATTATATCGGCTTTTCCCTGTTTTTACAAGGGGAAAGGGCGTCGATTTTTCGTCCCCGCGGGCGGTATATGCGCGCGGCGCAGAAAAACAAAATTTTTCCGGAAAAATCGAAAATTTTGCTTGCATTTTGTCTTGCAATCTGTTATCATAGCCAATGCTTGCAATGTGCAAGTCTTGATTTGATTACAGCAAGGAGGTGCAACGGATGGCAAAGTGCGAGTTTTGCGACAAGGGTGTGGCCTTTGGTATTCAGGTCTCCCACTCCCACAGACGTTCCAATCGTCCTTGGAAGCCCAATGTCAAGCGCGTGAAGGCGATGGTCAACGGTACGCCCCGCCATGTCTATGTTTGTACCCGCTGTCTGCGTTCCGGTAAGGTTACCCGCGCGATCTAAAAGATGGCAGTAAAAGCCGCTCACTTTCGTGGGCGGCTTTTTTCTTTGCTCTTTTGTCTCCGCTCTCCGGCGATCGCGGCGGGTATCCCGCGCGCCGCATTCTCCCCGTTCTACCGCAGCGCGGCGAGCTTGGCGTTGAGCTTTTTGTAGATGCGCTCGCGGTACCACGGCTCGCTGCTGGCCTCCACCGCGCCGTCCGGCGTGAACCACTTCACGCCGTTGTTCTCATCCGGCTTAACGGTCAGCGCGTCGGTATCGTCGGCGATGAGAAGATAGGTGACATTCAGGTGCAGGTGGGACGAGACATACCGTCCCCGCTTCTCGTGTCCGTCCACGGTCAGCACCTCCAGCGAAAAGACATCCTCCCTCGCCGGACGGATATGCACGATACCGCTCTCCTCGCGCACCTCGCGCAGAGCCACGGACAACAGGTCGCAATCCCCGTCCGCGTGGCCGCCGAGCCATGCCCATGAGTCGTAGATGTTGTGGTACGCCATCAGCACGCGGTCGCGGCGCTCGTTCGTCACCCACGCCGAGGCCGTCATGTGCATACGCTCATTCTCACGGGAAAAGATGTTCTCTTCTTCGCGCAGAGCGCGCAGCAGCAATGCACGGTCGCGCTCCTCCTGTTCGTTGTACGGCATATAGCGTTCCAATTGCTCCGATAGCTTCATGCGTTCTCTCCTTGCCGAAAAGGCGGTCTGTGCCGACCGCCTTTCCTTTTTATACCCACTTGTTGTCCGTTTCCCGTTTCGGCGCGCGGCGCATCAGGCGGCGGATCATGTCGTCCACCGCCGCGTCGTGGTACAGCACATCATACACCGCCGAGCAGATGGGCATTTCCACTCCCATCGCGTCCGCCAGCTCCTTGGCGCTCACCGCGGCATAATAGCCCTCGACCACGCCGCCCATGTCGGCAATGACCTCCTGCGGCGCACGGCCCTCGCCGATGGCGATGCCCGCGCGGCGGTTGCGCGAATGGCGGGAGGTGCAGGTAACGATGAGGTCGCCCATGCCCGCAAGCCCCGCCAGCGTCTCCTTGCGCCCGCCGAGGCGCTCGGCAAGGCGCGAGGTCTCCGCCATGGCGCGCGTGATGAGCAGCGCCTTGGTGTTGTCGCCGAGACCGTAGCCGTCGCTCACGCCGCAGCACAGCGCCGCCACATTCTTGAGCGCACCCGCCAGCTCCACGCCCACCACATCATCGTGTGTGTAGACGCGGAAATCATCGTTCGTAAACAGCGTCTGGACCAGCCGCGCGGTCTGTTCGTCCGCCGAGGCCGCGACCACGCCGGTCGGAATGCCGCGCGCGACCTCCTCGGCGTGCGAGGGGCCGGAGAGAACGGCGAGCGGATGCGCTCCGCCGGTCTCCTGCGCGATGACCTGCGACATACGCAGATGCGTCCCGCGTTCGATCCCCTTGGTGACCGAGAGCAGCACCGCGCCCGCGGGAAGATACGGCGCGGCCTGCTTTGCCACCGCGCGCAGCGCAAAGCTCGGCGGCGCGAACACGACCAGCTCCGCCGTTTTCAGGCAGTTCAGATCGTTCGTAATGGAGATCCCCTTGGGAATGGAGACATTTTGCAGTAAAGGATTAGACCTTGACTGCCTCATTTCTTCAGCCTTTTCTGCGTTATGCGACCAGAGTGTGACCGCGTTTGCGTTCTTATGGAGCAGCAGGGCGATGGCAGTTCCCCAACCGCCGCTGCCGAGTACGACAAGGTTCATTCTTCCTCCTCCGTTTTCGGTGCGTTGACATGGAAATGAAACTTGTTTTCCGTCCCGTTTCGAAGCCTTCTGATGTTTCCGCGGTGCGCCCAGACAACGAGCGCGGCGATGCATACAGAAAGCGCCGCCGCGAGCGCGTCGCCGAACACGAGCCAAGTCAGGACCGGAAAGGCGGCGGCCGCGCTCACCGAGCCGAGCGACACATAGCGCGTCGTCAGCCACAGCAGGGCGAACAGCGTCCAGCACACCAGCGCGATACGCCAGTCGAGCAGCAGTGTAAGCGTTGCGGAGCATAAGATGCCCTTGCCGCCCTTGAATTTTGCCGTGCAGGGAAACATGTGGCCAAGGACGCAGAAAAGCCCCGCCCAATACTTGAAGTGCAGCACATACTCCGCCCGCTCCGCTGCGGTCAGCGGAAGGTCCGGCAGGATGCGCGGATCAAAGCGTGCGCCGAGCCACGCGGCGAAGCCCACCGCCGCGACCGCCTTGAGCATATCGCAGACAACGACGAGCGCCGCGTATTTCGCGCCGTAGGTGCGGTAAAAGTTCGTCAGGCCCGCGTTGCCGCTGCCGTGGGTGCGAATGTCGTCGTGGAAAAAGAGCCGTGAGGTCAACAGCGCCCCGTTGAAGCAGCCGCAGAAATACGCCGCGACCGCCGCGTAAAGATAGTCCAAATGAGAAAGGAAAGCATAGAAACCAGTTACCAGCAAGTACATTTCCTTTACTCCTCCTTATCCCCCTTCTGACGAATGGAGAGAATGATGGGCGTCCCCTCCAGCCCGAAAACATTGCGGATGCAGTTTTCGATGTAGCGCTGGTAGGAGAAGTGGAACAGCTGCCGGTCGTTGCAGAAGATGACAAAGTGCGGCGGGCAGACGCCCACCTGCGTCATATAGTAGATCTTCAGGCGCTTGCCTTTGTCCGTGGGCGGCTGTACGCGGGTCTGCGCGTCCTCGAGAACATTGTTGAGCATCCCCGTGGTGATGCGGGTGCAGGCCTGCGAGTGAACATAGTTGATCAGCTCAAAAAGGCGCGGCACGCGCTGCCCCGTCGCGGCAGAGATAAACAGAATGGGCGCGTAGGTCATGTAGCTCAGGTCGCGGCGAATATCCTCGCGCATCCTGTCCATGGTCTTGCCGTCCTTTTCGACAAGGTCCCACTTGTTGACCACGATGATGCAGGCCTTACCCGCCTCGTGTGCAAGCCCCGCGACCTTGGTATCCTGCTCGGTCACGCCCTCGGTCGCGTCGATCATGATAAGGCACACATCCGCGCGGTCAATGGCCATCGTCGCGCGCAGCACGCTGTAGCGCTCGATGTTTTCCTCAACCTTGGATTTTTTTCGCATACCGGCGGTGTCGATGAAAACATACTTGCCGGTCTCGTTTTCAAAATAGGAGTCGATGGCGTCGCGCGTCGTACCCGCGACATTGGAAACGATCACGCGTTCCTGCCCCAAAATGCGGTTCGTAAGCGACGATTTGCCGACATTCGGCTTGCCGATGATGGCGACCTTGAGTACATCGCTCTCCTCCTCCGTCTCCTCTTCCTCGGGGAAGTAGGCAAGGCAGGCGTCGAGCAGGTCGCCCGTGCCGTGACCATGAACGGCGGAGACTGCGACAGGGTCGCCGAGACCGAGGTTGTAAAACTCGTAATAATCGGGGTTCGGCGCGCCGACGGAGTCCATCTTGTTGACCGCCAGCACGATGGGCTTGCGCGAGCGGAGCAGCATATTGGCGACCTCCTGATCGGAGGCCGTCAGGCCCGTTTTAATATCGGTGAGGAAGATGATGACCGTGGCGTTCTCAATGGCGATCTGCGCCTGCTCACGCATGAAGGTCAATATCTGGCTGTCGGTGCGCGGCTCAATGCCGCCGGTATCGACCAGCGTGAATTTGCGCCCGCACCACTCGCATTCGCCGTAAATGCGGTCGCGGGTGACGCCCGGCGTATCCTCCACGATGGAAAGGCGCTGGCCGATGAGTTTATTGAACAGCATCGACTTGCCGACGTTCGGTCGGCCGACGATGGCAACGATGGGCTTGGACATATCGCATTCCTCCTGTCGGGGGTAGATTTCAGATTTAGGACTGCTGCTGGAAAATGGCGTCGCAGAGCGAGTAGCCGTCCGTTTCCGAAACGACCAGCGGACGGCCGAGCGCCTGCTCGACCTGCGGGACCGTGTAGTCGTCAAGAAACACACCCTCGCCGTGGCGGAGCATATTCGCGGGGATCAGGACCCGCTCGCCGAGCGTCGGTCGATCCTTCAGCTGCGCGATCAGGTCCTGCGCGGTGACAAGACCGGAAACGGTGATGGTGTGGCCGAAGAAGTCGTTCACGATGCCGACGACCTCGCCGCGAAGCTGGGGAAATTTCTTCTTTGCCTCGTCTGCGAGCCGCGCGATGAACGGCGCGGCGGCCACGCCGGTGGCGACGGTAAAGCTCGGCATGTCGCCGCTCTCCACATCGTCCAGCGCGCGGAGGAACTCATTCATCGTGCTGCGGAGCATCCCGACGCCGTTGTCGAGCTGCTGGTATTCCTCATAGTACTCCTCGTCCGGCAGCGGACGGCCCGCCTTGATGTAAAACTCGTCGGCGCAGAAGAACATACGCGTACCGTATTTCTCCAGGCATCTCGCGCCGTACTCGTCCACAAGGTCGATGATCTCCCCCGCTTTTTCCGGCGTCACGGGTTCGAGCCGCGCCAGACCCCTGCGGAATTTCGTCAGGCCCACCGGAACGACGGAGCAGGAGTTGAAGCCGATGTCCATCAGGTCTTCGATGGTGCGGCGCAGATGCTCGCCGTCGTTCCAGCCGGGGCAGACGACGATCTGGCCGTTCATTTCAATGCCCGCTCCGCCGAACGCGCGCATATACTCAATGCTCTTGTCGGCGTTTTTGTTGCCCAGCAGCGTGCGGCGGAGCTGCGGCTCGGTCGCCTGCACGGAAACATTGATGGGGCTGATACGCAGGTCAATGATGCGCTGCGCCTCGCGCTCGGTGAGGTTCGTGAGCGTGATATAGTTGCCCATGAGGAAGCTCAACCGCGCGTCATCGTCCTTAAAGTAGAGCGTGTCGCGCATGTTCGGCGGCATCTGATCGACGAAGCAGAACACGCAATGGTTCGAGCAGGGGCGCGGCTCATCCATCAGGTAGGTGTCGAAATTGAGGCCGAGGTCCTCCCCCTCCTCCTTTTCGACCGTCAGGCGCCGCGTTTTGCCGTCCACCTCGCGCAGGGTGACATGCAGGACCGGATCGTAACAGAAAAAACGGTAGTCCAGAATGTCGACGATCTCATGGTGGTTGAGCATCAGAAGCTGCTCACCCGTCTTGATGCCGGCGCGTTCGGCGGGAGACCCCGCGTCGATGGATGTGATGACGGTACTCACGCGGTCAGCCTCCCTTTCGTGCAAAATTTAACTTATATAGTATAACGGATGTTTTCCGTTTTCGCAAGGAAAACGGCGGCATTTTCGCACAAACTTTGCGCCTGTGTCGGCAGACGCAAAAAAGCAAGCGGGAAGATCGCTCTTCCCGCTCGTTTTTTGGTAGATTGCAATGATCCGATGTGCTTACTCGGCGGCGACATTGGACTTGACGACCTTGACCTGACGGCCGTTATAGGTACCGCACTCCTTGCACATTCTGTGAGGCAGGCGCAGCGCGCCGCACTTCGGGCAAGCGACGAGGCCCGGAGTTTCCAGCTTCCAGTGAGAAGAACGTCTCTTATCGCGTCTTGCGCGGGATACTTTCCCCTTGGGGACTGCCATGTTGACACCTCCTTGATCGAAAACTGCAAATGCAGTAAAAATTACTTGTTTTTGCCCTTGTCGAGCAGCTGCGCCAGCTTTGCCAGCCGCGGATCCACTTCCTTTTTGCAGCGGCACACCTCATGGTTGAGGTTCACGCCGCAGCCGGGACACAGACCCCTGCAATCCTCTCGACAGAGGAGCTTTGTGGGCATATTGAGGATGAACACCTCGCGGGAGAGTTCTCCCAGATCGACCGCGCCGTCGTCGAGCAGCAGGATCTCGTCGTTGTCCTCGTCCTCCAGCTCGGCGGCGAGCAGATACTCGCAGGAGAGGTGGAAGGGCTTGTCGAACGGCTCGCCGCAGCGATCGCACACAGCCGAAAGCGTCGTATCAAGTTCCATCTGCAAACGGAGCATCCCTGCGATGTTCCGCACCTGTCCTACCACTAAGACAGGCCGAACGGCCGGACACACGCCGCCGAAGTCCACATCAGAAAAGTCCTGCTCAAAGCGGAAATCAATTCTGCCTCCGGGGGTGTTAATGATCCTTCTAACATCTAAAAGCATGATACACCTCGCAATGACACGAGTAGTATTATAGTGGACATGCCGCCGGATGTCAAACATTTTTTGAGGATTTTTGCCAACTTTTTTGCCGCTTTTCTTTACATTTGACGAGGGGTATCGTAGAATGATCTCAAAGCGTTCTTACGCGCGAAAGGAGCGCCGCCATGCGAGAGTTCACCATTCATAAAAACGATGCCGGCCAGCGGCTCGACCGCTTTCTGCAAAAGGCCGTCCCCCTGCTGCCCGCCTCGCTGGCGCAGAAGTACATCCGCCTCAAGCGCATCAAGGTCAACGGAGCCCGCGCCGAGCGCGATTACCGCCTGCGCGAGGGCGATGCGTTGCAGTTCTACATCAACGACGAGTTTTTTGAAGCGCCGAGCGAGGAGAATGTCCATCTTACCATCGCCGTCCCCCGCCTGCACATCATTTATGAGGACGAGAATATCCTGCTGCTCGACAAGCCCGTCGGCATGGTCGTCCACGCCGATGAGGGCGAAAAGGTCAATACGCTCGTCAACCATATGCTCGCTTACCTTTACCAGAAGCGCGAGTGGCGTCCGCGCGAGGAGAACGCCTTTACGCCCGCGCTGTGCAACCGCATCGACCGCAACACCGGCGGCATCGTCATTGCGGCAAAGAACGCGGAGGCGCTGCGTATCCTGAACGAAAAGATCCGTGCGCGCGAGCTTTCCAAGTTCTACCTCTGCGTCTGTCTCGGCCGCCCCGAGCCGCCCAAGGGCCGCATCGAATGCTTCCTGCGTAAGGACGAACGGACGAACACCGTGCGCGTCTATCACCACCCCGTGCCGGACGGACGCAGCGCCGTCACGCTGTACGAAACGCTGGAGACGCGCGACCGCCTGTCGCTCGTTGAAGTCGAGCTGCTCACAGGACGCACGCACCAGATCCGCGCAAGCTTTGCCGACCTCGGTCACCCCCTGCTCGGCGACGGCAAATATGGCGTCGGCAGCGTCAACCGCCGCTGCGGGGAGACACAGCAGCTTCTCTATTCCTACCGTCTGCGCTTCGACTTCCCCACCGACGCCGGTATCCTCAGCTACCTGCGCGGGCGCGAGTTCATCGCGGACGAGGTGCCATTCCGCCGGAAGTATTTCGGTTAGGCTCCGATGCCCGCGCCCGTTATATAATATTTTTCCATTTCCTTCATCCTTTTGTGAAAAATGTGTAAGTTAAATACATAAACGCAGCAAAAGGGCGGGTAAATATTTGTCCTTTTTGGCGATTGAACTTTTTCTCTTTCGTGCTATGATGTAGCCGTCGACTGGAAACGTTTCCAGTCGGCATATATACGAAAAAACACGGGATATTAAGGAGGAGAGTTCAAAATGATTAGCTTTCTGCTGTGTCTGGCACTGCTGATCGGCGGCTACTTCGTCTACGGTAAAGTCGTCGAAAACACCTTCTGCCCGGACGACCGCGAGACCCCTGCCGTGAAGATCAACGACGGCGTGGATTATGTGGTCCTGCCTGAGTGGAAGCTCTTTATGATCCAGCTGCTGAACATCGCGGGTCTCGGCCCGATCTTCGGTGCGCTGCAGGGCGCCCTGTGGGGTCCCATCGTGTTCCTGTGGATCACCTTCGGTACCATCTTTGCCGGTGCGGTCCACGACTATTTCTCGGGTATGATGAGCGAGCGCAACGATGGCGCGTCCATCTCCGAGATCGCCGGTATCTACCTCGGCGGCGCGATGAAGAATGTTATGCGCGTGTTCAGCGTCGTTTTGCTCGTTATGGTCGGCACCGTGTTCGCCGTCGGCCCCGCCGGCCTGATCGTGACGCTCTTCAAGGAGGGCGGCCACACCGGCGTCGTCGCCACAACGCTGTTCTGGCTGATCGTCGTTCTGGTCTACTACTTCATTGCGACCTTCCTTTCCATCGATAAGATCATCGGCAAGATCTATCCTGTGTTCGGCATCTGCCTGATCGTCATGGCGCTCGGCGTGGCCATCGGCATCTTTGTCAATCCCGCCTACACCATTCCCGAGATCTGGAGCCACTTTGGTTCCATGCATCCCTCCGGCACCCCCATCTGGAGCTTCATGTTTATTACCGTCGCCTGCGGCGCGATCTCCGGCTTCCATGCCACGCAAAGCCCGCTGATGGCCCGCTGCATGAAGAGCGAGAAGCAGGGCCATTTCGTGTTCTACGGCGCGATGGTCTCCGAGGGCATCATCGCTCTGATTTGGGCTGCTGCCGGCTGCGCGCTGTATGAGGTCACCGGCGGTCTGAACACCGGCCTTGCCGCGGCGCTCGCCAACGGCCAGTCCGCCGCCATCTACGATGTCTGCCTCAAGACGATGGGCGGTATCGGTACCGCGCTCGCCATGCTCGGCGTCATCGCCTGCCCCATCACCTCCGGCGACACCGCGTTCCGCTCCGCTCGTCTGGTGCTGGCCGACTGGCTCAAGCTCGACCAGAAGAGCATGAAGAACCGCCTCATCCTCTGCATCCCCGTGCTTGGCGTCGGCGCGTTCCTCGGCATCGGCAACGCCCTCGGCAAGATCGACTACACCATTATCTGGCGTTACTTCAGCTGGACGAACCAGACCCTTGCCATGATCGTCCTGTGGGCCGCTTCCATGTACCTGTTCTATGAGAAGAAGAACTACTGGATCACCGCCGTCCCCGCCACCTTTATGAGCGCGGTCTCCGCCACCTACTTCCTGCTGGGTAACGAGTGCCTCGGCAAGCTCATCAACACCAAGACCGCGGAGGGCGCTGTCGTCTACAACACGGCGCTCGCCTACCCCATCGGCATTCTGGTTGCGGCTCTGTTCCTCGGCATCTTCCTGTACACCGTCAAGAAGCGCCACACCCAGCCGCACTACGAGACCCTGCACAAGTAAGACCCTATTCCGCAAAGCGGCGAGAGCATTCCTCCCGCCGCTTTGCTCACTCTGGAGGAACATGCCATGCTTTTCACACCTGCCTGTATCGGAAGGACCGCGCTTCCCAAGGACGTTTTAGCCGCAGATAAAAAGGCCTGCAGGCGCTTCGGCAGCTGCGGCGTCGGCGAGCGCGCGATCTATCTCGGCAGCTACTTTATCGACCGCAGCTGCTATGTCGCGTTTTCGTCCGTGCGGCGCGTTTACAAGCGCGTCGCCATGAGCCGCGGCGGCTTCACCGGAAAGGGCGTGTTCGGCTCCGTCCCCTACCTCGTCGTGGAGTACGACGACGGGCAGGAGAAGCAGTGCAGCCTCAAGCGGGAGGAGGATGTCGATCTCCTGCTGGCGCATCTCGCGCAGGTGCGTCCGGAGCTTCCCCGCCTGAGCGCGGAGGGCGAGCGGCGCATGGCGGAAAAGCAGGCGCGCGAGGCTGCGCGCTACCTCAAGGAGCTGACGCCGCAGGCGCAGAGCGCGCGCGAGGAGCTGGAGCGAGCGGAGAAATTCCTCTCCGGCTACCCCGAGCTGACCGCACAGCTTTCCGCCGCCGCGCGAAAGAAGCGCACCATCGACCGCACGAACCCCGCCTACAAGTGGGTGGCGCTCGCCATCGTCCTCGCGGGTCTTGCCGCCGCGGTCTACGGCATTCTCGCCAAGGTGCGCGGCGACGATTCCGGCCTCTACTTCATGCTCCTCGGCCTTGCCGCCGTGTTCCTGTTTTCCGGCTCGCAGGTGCTGCCTACGGCGAAGAACAACCGCAGCGCCGTCGCCCGCGCCTGGGAGGAGGCGCAGTCCGCCCTCGCAAATGTTCTGCCGGACGATTTCCCCCTCCCTGCCCGCTACGCCCATCCGGTCGTGCTTGCGCGCATGGTACGCGTCCTGCGCGAGGGCCGCGCCCAGAGCGTTGAGGAAGCGCTTGACGCAGTAAAGGCCGATCTCCGCGCACTCAACGCCGACGTGCAGGTGGAGCAGGAGGAATACGACGAGGTCGTGGCCGTCAAGCCGATGTTCCTGCTGTGCGATTACCGGTAAAATATGTTTTTTCAGAGGAATGCTGTGCAAACTGCACAGCATTCCTCTCTTTTTTCTTCTCCCGTCTGTCCGCGTTCGAAATATTAAACTTTTTGTTTATTTTATGCTTGCAATACGGCACGCTTTGTGTATAATAAGCTTGGTTTCATAAAAATAAACCGAAAGTTTAGTAAATCGAACTCTAATGAAAGTGGGAGGTGCCGCATGGACATCGGCTATAAGATCAAGGAATTACGAACGCGCAAGGGACTGACCCTTGAGGAGCTTGCCAGCCGAAGCGAGCTGACGAAAGGGTTTTTGTCCCAACTGGAACGCGACCTCACCTCCCCGTCCATCGACTCTCTGAGCGACATTCTGGAGGCGCTCGGCACTAATCTTGCCGAGTTCTTTCAGGAGGATAAAAACGACCGCTTCATCTTCCACGCCGACGACTTTTTCGTTGACGAGCGCGGAGACTGCACCGTGAACTGGATCGTACCCAACACCCAGAAGAACCAGATGGAGCCGATCTTGATCGAGCTGCCCTCCGGCGGCGAGAGCTTTACGGTCGAGCCGCACGGCGGCGAGGAATTCGGCTATGTCCTCGAGGGCGGCATCGTACTCGTCTGCGACGGCGAAAAGCATCCCCTGCGCCGCGGAGAGACCTTCTACCTCCACGGGCGCAGCTTCCACCAGCTCAGGAACGAGCGCAAAACGACGGCGCGTGTGCTGTGGGTCTCTACCCCTCCCCTGTTCTGAGGGACGCACGGCGCCGAATGACAAAGAAAGGATATTGGAACCATGCCGGAACAGAAGAAACTGATCCAGTTCAAGAATATCGTCAAGAGCTTTGAGGACGGGCAGGTCGTCCTCAAGGGCGTGAGCCTTGACATTTATGAGAATGAGTTCGTCACGCTGCTCGGTCCCTCCGGCTGCGGCAAAACGACGCTGCTGCGTATCCTCGGCGGCTTTTTACAGCCGACCGAGGGCAAGGTCCTCTTCGACGGCGAGGACATCGTGAACATCCCGCCCTACAAGCGTGAGATCAACACCGTGTTCCAGAAGTACGCTCTTTTTCCGCACATGAATGTCTACGACAACATCGCCTTCGGTCTGACCATCAAGAAAGAGCCGAAGGATGTTATCGCACAGAAGGTCATGCGTATGCTGCGTCTGGTGAGCCTTGAGGACTATGCCGACCGCAATGTGACCGAGCTTTCCGGCGGCCAGCAGCAGCGCATCGCCATCGCCCGCGCGCTCGTCAACGAGCCGAGCGTTCTGCTGCTCGACGAGCCGCTCGGCGCGCTCGACCTGAAGCTTCGCAAGGAGATGCAGCAGGAACTCAAGTACATTCAGCAGGAGGTCGGCATCACCTTCATCTTCGTCACCCACGATCAGGAGGAAGCGCTGACCATGTCCGACAAGATCGTGGTCATGAACGCGGGCGAGATCCAGCAGATCGGCACGCCGACCGAGATCTACCGCTACCCCGTCAATGAATTCGTCGCCAACTTCATCGGCGAGACGAACATCATCGACGGTGTGATGCAGGGCGACGATCTGGTGATGTTTGAGGACAAGAAGTTCCCCTGCCGCGCCCGCGGATTCACTAAGAACGAAAAGGTGGATGTGGTCATCCGTCCCGAGCATCTCGACATCGTCCCCCGCTCCGAGGGGATGCTCAAGGGCGTGGTGAAGTCCCAGCTTTTCAAGGGGATGCACTACGATACCGTGGTCGAGACCCGCGTCGGCACGACCATCACGGTCAAAATGCAGGTCTCACAGGACCGTCCCGTGGTCAACGACGAAGCCGGTGAGAAGATCAGCGCCAGCGCCTTCCTCATCGATGTGGAGGATGTCGGCGAGCTGGACGATGCCAAGGTCGTCGCCCTTGCCTCCGCTGAGGCGTGGGACATCGAGACCGAGGAGCCGATCTCCATCAAGAGCGTCGAATACGACATCAAGCCCGAGGTCGGCAGCTACTCCGTCACCTTCTCCACCGCCGCCGGTACGGCCATCACGGTCAAGGCCGCTGTCATGGCGGAGAACCGCGTGGAGAGCAAGGTCTATCAGGAAGAAATTTACGCGATGAACTTCTTCAAGAAGGTCGAGGACATTCAGGAGAGCATCGCGCTCGACACCGATCTGGAGACTTGGGCGAGTGCGTCCGCGTGGTCCCTTGAGGACGGCGAGCAGGTCGAGATCACCGATGTCAAGTACGACTTTGACCCCGAGACCATCGAGCCGGGCGTGTACGATGTGACCTTCTCCACCGAGGGCTACGAGTACAAGGTCTCCACCACGCGCGCCTGCGAGGAGGGCGCGGAGGTCGGCCTCATCTTCCGTCCCGAGGACATTCATGTGATGAAGAAGGAGGGGCAGTGGTGAAGCAGTTCCGTTCCATGACATATCCCTATGTTGCATGGATCAGCGTGATGATCGTGCTGCCGATGCTGCTCATCGTGCTATACGCCTTCACCGTTTCCGGCAACGAGGTACTGACCTTCCAGTTCACCTTTGATAACTTCAAGCGCTTTGTCACCGACGCCGTGTTTATGGAGGTGCTGGGCCGCTCGCTCTACATCGCCGTGCTGACGACGCTTATCTGCATTGCGCTCGGCTACCCCATCGCCTACGCCATTGCCCAGATGAGCAGCCGCTCAAACACCATCATGATCCTGCTCATCACCATGCCGACGTGGGTGAATATGCTCGTTCGCACCTATGCGTGGATGGGCATTCTGCAGGACGAGGGCATTCTCAACACCCTCCTCAGCTTTTTCGGCATCGGTCCCGCGCAGATGATCCACACGAGCTTTGCCGTTATCCTCGGCATGGTGTATAACTTCATTCCCTTCATGATCCTGCAGATCCATACCTCGCTCGCCAAGATGGACAAAAGTCTCCTTGAAGCGGCGAACGACCTCGGCGCCACGCCCGTGCAGGCGTTCCTGCGCGTAACGCTGCCGCTGTCGCTCCCCGGCGTCATTTCCGGCATCACGCTCGTGTTTCTGCCCGCCGTTTCCAGCTTCTTCATTCCGAAGCTGCTCGGCGGCGGCCAATTCGTCCTCGTCGGCAATATCATCGAGTCGCAGTTCCTCACCTCCGGTGACTGGAACTTCGGCAGCGCCATCTCTCTCATTATGGCGATCATCATCATGCTTTCGATGTGGCTCACGCGCAAGGTCGATGTGCAGCCCGCCAGCCGCGGAAAGGAGTGACGGACGATGAAAAAGAAAACCTCTGCCGCCTCCAAGCTCATCCTTGCGCTGACGCTGCTGTTCTTCTACCTGCCCATTCTCTACATCATCGTCTTTTCCTTCAACGATTCCCGTTCGCTGACGAAGTTCAGCGGCTTCTCCCTGCGCTGGTATGAGAAGATGTTTGCCGACTCCACGATGATGGAGGCCGTGTTCTACACCGTCCTCATTGCCATTCTTGCAACTATCGTTTCCACCGTCGTCGGCACCGTCACCGCCATCGGACTTTCCAAGTCCAAAAAGGTCGTGCAGGCGATGGTCGAGCGTGTGAACGACCTGCCCGTGATGAACCCCGACATCGTCACCGGCATCAGCCTGCTGATGTTTTTCAGCGTATTGGCGGTGAAAAAGGGCTTTTTGACGCTTCTGCTCGCCCACATCATGTTCTGCATTCCCTACGTCATGCTCTCCGTCACGCCGAAGCTGCGCTCGCTCGACCCGAACCTGATCGACGCGGCGATGGACCTCGGCGCCACCCCGTTTCAGGCGCTCACCCGCGTCATCGTGCCTCAGATCCGCCCGGGCATCGTCTCCGGCGCGCTCATCGCGTTCACCATGAGCTTTGACGACTTCGTCATTTCCTACTTCACCACAGGCAACGGCGTGAACAACATTTCCATTCTGGTCTACACCATGTCCAAGCGCGTTAATCCCTCCATCAACGCGCTCTCCACGCTCGTCATCGTCGCCATCACGCTGGTACTCGGCATCGTCAATCTGGTGCCGATCCTGCATGAAAGGCGTGTGGGTACAAAGAATGCAAAGGAAGGATCTCTTCCCGTCAATCGCAAGCTTACGGCTGTCGCCGCCGGTGTTCTGGCGCTCGCCATTCTCGGCGGAACGGTCGGCGTCAGCCTTTCTCAGCAGCACAAGAACGCTGCCGCCGTCGAAAAGTACG
>CAKTEZ010000010.1 GCA_934553255.1 uncultured Oscillospiraceae bacterium | reverse complement strand
GCCGGCTTCTGCGCCTCCTTTGCCAAGCGCAACAGCGCGACGGTCGGCGGCAACCTCGGCCTGCGCCGCTCCGACAGCTATCTTGCCGCCGCGCTGACCGCGGCGGACGCGGTACTCAAGTCCGTTACGCCGCACGGCGAGCAGGATAAGCCCGTCGGCGAGTATCTGCAAAGCGACTGCAAGCACCTGATCGAATATGTCGTGGTCGATAAGGACCGCGAGGGCAGCGTCAAGCGCTTCGGAAATACCTCCTCCAGCCACGCGGCGCTCATCGCCGCCGAGAGCGGCGGCATCTACGCGTTGAGCGTGCAGGGCAGCGGCCTTGTCTACGGCACGACGCCGGACATTGCCAGGCAAGCCACCTATGTGGACGACCTGACCGGCAGCGCAGCGTACAAGAAGTACCTTGCAGGCATTGTTTTCACACTCGGGAGGTAACAGCGATGGAACTGAAATGCAGAATCAACGGCGAAGAGGTCGTCCTTCGCGCCGAACCCACCGCAAGGCTTCGTGATGTCTTGTACCATGCCGGTTACCGCAGCGTCCGCGACAGCGACGACGCCGAGGGCTTCGCCGGCAGCGATACCATTGTCTTTAACGGCAAGCTCAAGTATGCGAACTTCATTCTCTTCTATCAGGCTGAGGGCGCGGAGATCCGTACTGCCGAGAGCCTGCTGAACGGGCGTGAGCTGAACAATGTGCAGAAGGCCATGGTCGCCGCGGGCATCGTGCAGAGCGCGTACAACGCGCCTGCCGCCGCGCTGATCTTGACATGGCTTCTCGAGCAGAAGCCCGACCCCACCCGTGAAGAGATCAAGGATGTACTCACTAGCATCTTTATCCGCGACGCGGGCTATGAGCATTACTACCTCGCCGTCAAGCTTGCCATTGAGCTGCGCGACTTCGGCGAATTCCGCAGCGAGATCGCGCCGTCCTTCCGTCCCAACCTTGAGGTCGTCGGTAAGCCCTGCGGCAAGATCGACGGCGCGGCGCTGGTCTCCGGCGAGCCGGTCTTCGTGGAGGACAAGGTGCCGGAGAACGCATGGTGCCTGCATGTTCTCCGCAGCCCCTTTGCCAGCGCTTACATCAAGTCCATCGACACGAGCGAGGCGGAGAAGCTGCCTGGCGTCGCCGCCGTTCTCACCGCCTACAATACGCCGGAAACGCACTATATGCAGGCCGGCCAGGGCAACCCCGAGCCGTCCCCGCACGACCGTCGGCTCTTCAATCTGAAGGTCCGCCATATTGGCGACCGCGTCGCGGGCATCATCGCCCGCACGCCGGAGATCGCCGATCAGGCCGCCGCGCTCATCAAGGTCGAGTATGAGCCGCAGGGCGCGGTCTACACGGTCGAGGAGGCCATGGCCGAGGGCGCGCCGCTTGTCCACAACGGCGAGGTCATCTACAATGTGGGTGCACCCGCGGACCTCGCGGAGTACAATAAGCTCGCGGGCGACGAGCGCGAGGGCAAGGTCGTCTACCAGTTCCCGCTGGGCGCGGACATCCACAAGAATATCGCGGCGTCCAACAAAGGCGGCATCGGCGATATGGAAAAGGGCTTCGCCGAGGCGGACGCCATCGTGGAGCGCACCTACCAGACCAGCCAGATCCAGCACACGCCGCTCGAGCCGCATGTCTGCTACGCGCATATCGAGGGCGGGCGTCTGGTACTCAACTGCGCTACGCAGGTGCCGTACCATGTGCGCCGCATCGTCAGCTGGGTGTGCGGCATTCCGGAAAATAAGATCCATGTCATCAAAGAGCGTGTCGGCGGCGGCTACGGCAGCAAGCAGGACATTCTCGTGGAGGATCTGACCGGCTACGCCGCGTGGGTCACCGGAAAGCCCGTCTACTACCGCAACACCCGCGCCGAGGAATTTTACGCCAACTCCACCCGTCACCCCATGCGCGTGAAGGTGAAGATGGGCGGCAAGAAGGACGGCACCATCACCGCGCTCTTTATGGAGGTCTGCGCCAACACCGGTCCGTTCGGCAACCATTGCCTGACCGTCCCGATGAACAGCTGCTCCAAGACGCTGCCGCTCTTCGCTGTGGATAATATGGCGTATGACCTGAAGGTCTTTTACACCAATACGCCGCCCGCGGGCGCGTATCAGGGCTACGGCACGCCGAAGGGTACCTACGGCATCATGATGGCAATGGCGGAGCTGGCGGACAAGCTGGGCGTGGACTACCGCACGATGGTGGAGAAGAACCATGTCAGCGAGGGTTATATGCTCGAGATCCTCAAGGGTCTCGGCGAGGGCCGCGAGGGCAATGTCGTTCCCGTCGGCTCCTGCGGTCTGGACGAAGCCATTGCCAAGGGCTGCGACATGATCGAGTGGGGCAAGAAGGTAGTTTCCAACGATCCCGACTGGAAGATCGGCAAGGGCTTTGCCATGATCATGCAGGGCAGCGGTCTGCCCGGGCTGGACCACGCCGAAGCCATCGCCAAGCTGGAAACGGACGGAACGGTCATTCTCAACAGCGGCGGCGCGGACCTCGGCACGGGGCTTGACACCATCTCCGCCAAGGCGGTGAAGGAGGTCCTCAAGCTCCCGATGGAGAAGATCACGGTCGTGTCCGGCGATACGGACTCCTGCGTGTTCGACACCGGCGCCTACGCCTCCTCCGGCACATTCTTCAGCGGCAACGCCTCTCTGCTGGCGGCGAAGAAGCTGAAAGAAAAGATTTTGACGGAGGCCGCGCTGCAGATGAACGAGAAGGTCGAGGACCTTGATGTTCGCGCACCCGGCGAGGTCTACTCCAAGACGAGCGGGAAGGCGCTCACCTACGGCGAGCTGTCCCACGCGGCGATCGCGGGCGACGGTCGCGGGCAGATGGTCGCGCACGGCAGCTATGTCACCACGGCCTCCTCCGTACCCTACGGCGCGCATTTTGCACAGGTCGCGGTCAATGTCAGGACCGGCGAGATCAAGGTGCAGAAGTTCTACGCTCTGCAGGACGCCGGTACGCCCATCAACCCCGAGATCGCGCTGTGCCAGATGTACGGCGCCGCCATGAAGTCCATCGGCCATACGCTCTATGAGGATATGAAGCTGGACGAGAACGGCAGGTGCATCAACGCGAACCTCACGGATTACGGCGCGCCGATGATCGGCGAAGCGCCGGAGGATTTCAAGTCCGTGCTGATCGATGTGAACGACGATTTCGGTCCCTTCGGCGCGAAGTCCATCTCCGAGATCGCCTGCAACGGCGCGGCGCCCGCCATCGGCATCGCCATTCACGACGCCTGCGGCGTGTGGATGCGCTCGTGGCCGATGACGCCGGAGAAGCTCCTCCACGAGCTTGGCAAAATCTGAACAAAGGTCCCGAAAAAAGGATTGAACCGGAAACGAAGTGGTGCTATACTCTCTATAGCACCACTTCGTTTTGCGAAAAAGGAGGAGTCCTTATGGTCATTACCGTTGGCAGACAGTACGGAAGCGGCGGCCGCGAGATCGGTACGGCGCTGGCGAATAAGCTGGGGATCGCGTATTATGACGATCTGCTGCTCAAGAAGGCGGCGGAGGAAAGCGGCCTCTGCGAGGAGCTGTTCCACAGCTTTGATGAGCGTCCCAAGAGCTTTTTGTATTCCATTGCGATGGACCCATATTCCTTCACCATGCATCATGTGACGCCCAAGGGCAGCATCGAGCAGCAGGTGTATCTCGCAACCTACGACACCATTAAAAAGCTGGCGGACAAGGGTCCCTGCGTTCTCATCGGCCGCTGTGCGGACTATGCGCTCAAGGACCGCGACGATGTCATCAACCTTTTCATTTCCGCCCCGTTGGAGAACCGCATCAAGCGCGTTGCCGCGCGCAACAACATCTCCGAGGACGAGGCGAAGGAGCGCATCAAAAAGACCGACAAGTCCCGCGCGTCCTATTATAACTACTATTCCTCCAAGGACTGGGGCGAGGCCAAGAGCTACGATCTGTGCATCGACTCCTCGCTCCTCGGTATCGAGGGGACGGTCGCGCTGCTCGAAGAGCTTGTGAAGATCAAGGGCATGAAATAACGGAACGAACGATAGAAAAGGAAGCCTCGCGCGGTGCGCGAAGCTTCCTTTTTACCCTTTTGTGCGCTGTGAGACGATCACTTTTCCTCCTCCAGCTTTTCCAGACCCGCACGCAGCGTGTTGAACGCGGCGGGGAGGGTGGAGACGCTGACCTCGGCGCGGCGCAGTTCATTCGACACATTGGCGCAGGTCTCGCCCAGCGTGGCGAGGACACCGTCGCAATGGGAGCGGCACTCGCCGATCATCGTGCTAAGGCGTTCGCGGACGCCGCGTTCGTACTCCTCGGCGCGCTGGTGCGCGTCCAGTTCAATGCCGGCGAGGTGTTCCTTGATGGTGGAATACTGCTCAGCGAGCGGACGGAGCGTATCGGTCTCGGAGCGGAGCGAGGTGTTTTCCGCGCGCAGAGCTTCCGCCTCGGCGCGCAGAGCGGTCAGCTCGTCGTTTGCCGTGTCCAACGCGGCGCGCAGCGTATCGCGCTCCGCGGCGGCGGCGTCACGCTCCTCCGTGAGCGTGCGGCTTTCGCCGCGCAGGGTGCTGACCTGCGCGCGCAGCTCCTGCTCCTGCGCGCAGAGCTTGTCCACATCGGCCTCCAGAGCCTCGATGCGCGCGGTGCTTTCGGCAGAGGTCTTGGTAATGTAGTCGATCACATCCTCGCGGTTGAAGCCGCCGAAGAGAGAACCCTTAAAGGTATTGCTTTCCATGCTGAAACCCACCTTATTTATACTCTTTTGATAATATAGCACAGTTTTCGCCCCTTGACAAGCAGAAAAAGAGCAGCCCTTATCCGGCTGCTCCGTTTTCTTTTGCCTGCGGTTTTGCCGCCTTTCTTCTGCGCCTGCGGCGGACAAGGTGAATGAGAAGAAGGATCACGGCGGCGGTCAGCGCGAGGAAGAGCGCCCAGAGCCACCAGACGGCCGAGGTCGTCAGCACGGCGATCTCCGCGTCGCAGTTCTCAACGGAAAAGAGGAGATAGCTGCCCATCGTCTCAGTCTCGACGGCCTGCCAGCCGCCGTCCGTCTGGCGGACGAGTACGGCGTAGTCCTTTGTCTTTCCGTCCGGCGCAAGGTAGCGCACCGTGTGCGTGTCCTGCCCGCCGCGCGGAAAGTGCAGCTCCCATTGTTCCGCCACCGAGCGGTAGACCGTCATTGCGGGCAGCGTCCGCTCGCGGAGAAAGGAGAAATAGTTTTCAATCGCCGTGTGCCGGTCGTCGGCAAGGAAGGGGAAGTCTTCGCCCTCCGGCGCAAGCTCCAGCGCATACAGCGCGTCATGCTCGTGGAACTTTCCCTCCACGAAAAAGACGCTGCGCCCGTCCTCACGCTCGTTTTTGCTTTGCAGCGCGCTGCGGAACGGCACATATTCCGCCGTAACCACCGTATCGAAGCGCAGGTTGTTGAGATTGGAGCGATCCCACACGGCGTAGCTGTCCTCATGGTCGGCCAGACTGGGGTAGACGGAGCCGTCGAACGAATCGCCGTAGGAGAAGGAAAGCGTTTTGAGCGTTTCATCTCCGCAGACAAACTTCAGCGTGAAGCGGCGGAAGTCCTCCGGTAAGTCCTCAAGCGCGAGCAGCGCCTCATACTCGACCGGCTCCGCCTGCCCGGCGAGGGAGCGGCGGTCAATGCCGCGCAGCGTGTCGGAGACGAAGAGGTTGCCGCGGAACATGCCGAGGTCGCGGCCGGAGATCGCTCCGGCGAACTGGTCGCAGGACTCGATGGTGACAAGGCTGCGGCAATCCTTTACCGTGCAGCCGGAGCCGACAGCGGAGCCTTCGTTGCCGGAGCCGACGATGCCGCCTACGCCGCTCTTGCCGGAAAGCGTCAGCTTTGCCCAGCACGAACGAATGTTGGAGGAGGAAAGGCCCGCAATACCGCCGACATAGCTGCCTGTTTCGCTCTTTGCACTACCGTAGGAATAGGAGCGGAGTACGATGCCGAGGTCCATCTCACCGACGATGCCGCCGACGCAGTCCTTCTTGCCGGTGATGCTCCCGCGGTTGGTGCATTCCTGCACGACCGCCTTGGTCTCATACACGCGGTTGAGGACCGAGGTGGACTGCTTCGCGTCGTCCTCGGGGTCCAGTTCATATTCAATGGCCATCGCGCCCGCGATGCCGCCGACATTCAGATCGCCCTCCACCATGCCGTGGTTCGTGCTTCCGCGGACCTTGCCGAGCGTCACCGCGTCAATGTCCTCGTCCGAGGTATCCTCGAACACATCGGATGCGTCGGCGCTGCTCATGTCCACGAACACATCGAGAAACAGATTGACGACCACGCTCATCTGGTCGTTCACGGCGCGCAGGTCGGCGGTGAGCGAGGAGGTGTCGGCCGTCAGCTCGCCGTTGAGCGCGTCCAGCTCGTTCATGGTGCTGCGGAGATTGTCGAACAGGCTTTGCAGCGTGTCCTTATAATCCTGCCCCAGCTCGGCAAAGGTAATATCGTCGCGCTTATTGAGGTCCTCGATGAGCTTGCGCGTTTTGCTCGTTGCTGTGCCGAGGCTGTCCGAAGCGCCGTTGAGCGCGTCCAGCGCCCTTTGAATGTCGTCGTGCGCCTTGGGCGCGGCGTCCTTGAGGAAGTTGGCGAGAATGGCGGTGATCTTCGCCATGTTGGTCGTGATGTCCGCCATGGCGCTGACGGCGTCGGAGAGGTCGCCGAGCGCACCGGAGAGCAGATCGCGTACCTCGTCGGCGGTCATGCTGCTTGGGTCTTTTAGATAGTTCTGAAGCTGCTCGACCTTTCCATGTAGCTCCTTAGAGGCATCGTTGAGCGCGTTGCTACTTTTTTGAATTTCGGAGCTGGCGGCGCTGACCTCTGCGCGGTCGGTGCTGCTCATGGTCAGGTCCTTGTCGCACTGCTCCAGCGCGTCGATGGCGTCGCCCGTGCGGTCCGCCGCGCTCTCCAACGCCTTGAGAACGTCGGGCAGCGCCTCCATCGCGTAGTCCACGCGGTCGGACAGCTCGTTGATGGAGGCAATGTTCTTGTCGATGAAATCCGTTGTCTGCCCGGAGAGCGCGTCCGCGTCGTTCACGGCGGCGTTCGTGTAGGCGGAGACGGAATCGAGCCGCGCGGAGACGCCGCTGCTCGTGCGGTCCATGTCGTCCAGCGTGGCGGAAACGAGTGCGTTGAGCTTATCCAGTTCGGTACGCAGTCTGGCGATCAGGTCGTCGCGCAGGGAGAGGTGGAGATACGGCTCCATCTGACCGACAATGCCGCCCACATCCTTACGGCCGTGGACCGCGCCATGGTTCACAGCGGCGGAAATACGGCCGCTGCTGCGTCCGACAACGCCGCCGACATTGTAGCCATAGTGCGGATAGCCGACGGTGCCGCGGTTCGTGCAGCCGTCGGAGATCGTGCCGGTGGAATAGCCTGCGATGCCGCCGGTGTCCGAGGTGGCGCTGCGGCTTTCCGCCGCGCCGACGGAGACCAGATCGGTGAGAGCCGAGGCGGCGTCGAGGTTCAGGTCGTCAAGGCTGAGCGAAGGATCGATATTTGCCGTGTTCACGCCCGCGGAGTTTATGCAGCCGCGCAGCGTGCCGAGGTTGTAGCCCGTGATGCCGCCGGTGTAGCGGCTGGCGGAAACGCTGCCGCGCACGGTGCAGCCGGAGAGCAGACCGCTCTCCTCGTTGCGTCCGGCGATGCCGCCCACGGAGGCGCTGCCTGCCACGACGCCGAAAAACGAGCAGTTTTCAATCGTGCCGTAGTTGCGTCCGGCGATGCCGCCGACAAATTCCTTCGTACCGCCGGGGGCGACCTGCCCCTCGACGGTGAGACCGGAGATGACCGCGCCGCGCTCCACCGTGAGGAAGAGACCGGCGGGGGAAAGCTCGTCTGTGATCTGCAGCCCGCGGATGGTGTGGCCGCCGCCGTCAAAGGTGCCGCTGAAGGTGGCGATGGGGGCAAAGTCCACGCCGTGCAGAGAGACGTCGGCGGTCAGGACGACCCGCCTGCCCCGCGACCAGCTGTCCAGCGCGCAGTTATCGGAAAGGGCGCGCAGATCCTCCGCCGTGCGGAGGTAGATCACTTCGTCCCCGTCGGCGGCTGCCAATGCGGGGAGGGAGAGGGAGAGACACAGTACACCGCACAGCACCAGCGCGAGAACGCGGGAAAAGGCCTTATTCGCTCGCATCGGTGTTCCCTCCCTCCTCGGCAATGCTGCCGGAAATAACGGTCATGTTCACGTCGCCGTCCACAACGGCGTGGACCACGCCGCTGACCGTGCCGTGGATCTCGCCGCGCACCACGCCGTCGAGCCGCATCCGCCCCTCGCCGATGTGGCGGGGCAGGACATTCGGCACGGCGAACGAGGTCATGTCGATGACCTTCGAGCCGACGAGCAGGATCTGCGGCAGGGCGAACATGACCATGATGATGGAGATGACCGTGCCGCGCCCGAGGCTCTCGCCGATGCCGGCGATGACAGCCTCCGAGGTCATGCTGCCGATCAGAAAGCCGCAGATGGACATGATCGCGCCCGAGGTGATGATGGTCGGGAACGCGAAGTTAAGCGTTTCGATGATGGCATCGCGGTGTTCCATTTTCGTTTTCAGCTCCTGGAAGCGGCTGGCAATGACGATGGCGTAGTCGATGTTCGCGCCCATCTGAATGGAGCTGACGATCAGGTAGCCGAGGAAGAACAGGTATTTCCCCGTCAGGGTGGGGAAGGAGAAGTTGATCCAGATGCAGCCCTGAATGACGACGATCAGCAGCACCGGCATACCGGCAGAGTTGAAGGTGAAGAGCAGCACCGCCATAACGACCAGTATGGAAACGATGCTCACCACGCGGTTGTCGCGCGCGAAGGATTTTTCAAAGTCGTACTCGTTCGTGGAGTCGCCCGCGAGGTAAACGCTTCCGTCCGGATAATAGCTCTGTGCAAGGGCGACGATACGGTCAGTAAAGGAGTAGGTTTCGTCGCCGCTCACGGGCAGCGTGGAGTAGATCAGCATACGGCTGTACTCGCTGCCCTGAAGCTGCAGCCTGGCGTTCGTCATCTGTGTGTAGGCGTCGTCGAGGGTGCTTTGCAGATCGGCGTCCAGCGTGACATAGCCCTGCTGCACCTCGTCATAGAGGAAGAGGAACATATCAATGAGTGGGACGGAGTAGGTCGCAAGGCCGCCGACGATCTTGCCGTAATTCTCCTGATTTGCGGCGTAGGCAGCGTAGAGGAATTCGGAGACCTCATAGTCAAGGTCGGTCAACTCGGAGAATTGGCGGGGCGTGAGGCGGTCGGTCAGCGTATAGCCGCCCATGGCCTCCACATTGGAAAGCCCTAACGTGGAGTCGACCTCGTCGTATCGCTCCAGCTCGTCGAGAATGGCGCGCTCCTTCTCGTAGTCGCCCGCGGGGACGATGAGCGCCATGAGGTTCTTGGAGGTAAAGTTATCGTTGATCATGTTCTCGGCGATCTGCGTCTCGTTCAGCTTCGGCGTGGTGAGCAGGCTGTAGCCATAGGCGTACGGGCAGTCGGACGAGAGCCGGAAGCCGACCACGGCAAGCACGATGAAAAGAATGGGGACGACATGCCGTGTGGCGTAATCGAACTTGCCGACAAAGGGGATCTTGGGAACGAAGCTGCGGTGGCCCGTCCTGTCGATGAGAGGGCCGAAGAGCATCAAAAGCCCAGGCATGACGATGAACGCCGAGAGCAGCGCGAACACGATGGATTTGATAAGGCACACGGCCATATCGGGACCGAGCCGGAACTGCATGAAGAGCATGGCGACGAGACCGCCGATGGTTGTCAGCGAGCTTGCGCCGATCTCCGGAATGGATTTGCTCAGCGAGACGATGACAGCTTCGCGCAGGGGCAGCGTCCGGTGTTCCTCCTTGAAGCGGTTGCAGAAGATGATGGCGTAGTCGATGGACAGCGCGAGCTGCAGAATGCTCGTCACGGAGTTGGAGATAAAGGAGATCTTGCCCATCATGAAGTTCGTCCCCTGATTGAGGACGAGCGCCACCACAAAGGTCAGGATCAGGACCGGCACCTCGCCGTAGGTCTCGGAGGTGAAGAGCAGGACCAGCACGATAACGATGGCGACATAGACCATGATGATGCTGATCTCGTGGTCGATGGTCTCCTCCTGCGTGTTTCCGAGGTCGGTCGAAACATAGAGGTCGTAGGCGGAAAGTTCCGCTCTCACGCGCTCCAGCGCCTCCAGACAGCGCTCGTCGTCCTCGTCGTAATCGAAGGTAACGGTGAAAAGGGCGCTGACGCTGGAGTAGTGCGCGTCCGTTTCGTCGAACTCCACGCCCTGCACGCCGTCGAGCGACTCCAGGCGCTTCTGCATTTCAAAAGCATCGGCAAGCGGGATATTTGCCGCCATGACGCGCGCCGTGCCGAAGGTGACAAACTGATCGTCCATCACATTGAGCGCCTGACGGGTCTGCGAACCCTCGGGCAGGTAGGCGGTCAGATCGCTTTCGACCTCCACCCAACCGCGCGAAAAGACCGAGAAGATAAGACTGATGATAACGACGAGAAAAACAAGATTGCGCTTATCGACAATAAAACGCGAGAGCTTGAGCATAAAGCTCTCGCCGCTCTGTTCCGTTGGCTTTGCCATAGGCAGACCTCCTGTATCGTGATGCGTCCGGCGCAGCGCGCCAAAGCAGAAAACTCAACACCTACTATATAGCACAAGCGGCGCAAAAATGGAATAAGGAAAACATCAAAAAACTGTGAATAAAAGGGAGCCAGGCTGTGCCTGACTCCCGAAAATCAAGAAAAATTAGACATTTTCCGCTCTTTGCCCAAACCCCTGAAACAGAGCGTCGGCCTTACTTTTCGACAATGACCTTCTGCGCATTCTTTTCGCGGATGGCGGCGCAGATACGCTCGACGGTCTCCTCCGGCGTACCCTTGGTCTGCTCGCCGGTGATCATATCCTTGCAGGTGACGATGCCGGAGGCAACTTCGTCCTCGCCGAGGAAGAGAACATAGGGGATCTTTGTTTTGTCGGCATAGTTCATCTTGGCCTTGAACTTCTTGTTCTCGGTGTAGAGCTGGGCGCGCAGGCCGCGCTCGCGCAGCTTGGTGGCGAGAGAGACGGCGAAGCTCATGTCCTCCGTCATGGGGAGGAGCAGCACGTCGGCGGGCGCGGTGTTGAGCGCGCCGTTGAGCAGGCCCTGCTCGCCGAGAACGTAGAAGAGACGCGTTACGCCGATGGAAATGCCGACGCCGGGCAGTCTGCGGTCGGTGTAATATTCGGCGAGGTTATCGAAGCGGCCGCCGGAGCAGACCGAGCCGATCTCGGGGTAGTCGAGCAGTGCCGTCTCGTAGACCGTGCCGGTGTAGTAGTCGAGGCCGCGGGCGATGGTGAGGTCCACCTTGAAATTTTCCTGCGGGACGCCGAAGCCGCCGAGATACTTCACGACGGTGGCAAGCTCCTCATAGCCCTTGTCGAACAGCTCGTCGCGGCCACAGTAGCCGCTGAGCGCGGCGAGGACTTCGTCGTTCGTACCGGAAATGGCGATGAACTTGAGGATCTCGTCCGCCTGCTCGCCTGTGAGCTGCACGTCGTCCACGAGAATGGCGCGCACCGTGTCCGCGCCGATCTTTTCGATCTTATCGACCGTCCGCATGATCTCGCCGCTTTTGTCAGTCAGACCGAGCATGGCGTAGAAGCCGTTGAGAACGCGGCGGTTGTTGATGCGGATCTGGAAGCGCTTGAGTCCCATCGCGGAAAACACATCGTAGATAATGGCGGGGATCTCCGCGTCGTTCATGATGTCCAGCTCGCCGTCGCCGATGACGTCAATATCCGCCTGATAAAACTCGCGGAAGCGTCCGCGCTGGGCGCGCTCGCCGCGGTAAACCTTGCCGATCTGGAAGCGGCGGAAGGGGAACGCCAGTTCGTTGTAGTGCAGGGCGACGAACTTCGCCAGCGGCACCGTCAGGTCGAAGCGCAGGGAAAGGTCGCTGTCGCCCTTGGTGAAGCGGTAGATCTGCTTTTCCGTCTCGCCGCCGCCCTTGGCGAGCAGGATCTCGCTCGCCTCGATGATAGGGGTGTCGAGCGGGGTGAATCCGTAGCGGCCGTAGGTCGAGCGCAGAATGTCCATGATGCGCTCCATCTGCTGCTGCTGGGCGGGGAGAAGCTCCATAAAGCCGGAGAGTGTCCGGGGCTTGATGCGTTCCATACTGTTTTCCTCCGTAATGATCGCTGTGTGCGAATGTGCCAAAATCAATAATGAACTATTGTACAAGTCCACGGAGAAAATGTCAAGCCCTGTTTGCTCGTAAAGTAGCGATGCAGCGCGGTAGCGTGAGAAAACGAAAGCGGGCGGATTTCCCGTTGCGTTTCGCACAAAGGAGAGATATAATGGCAAAAATATCAGTTGACGGGAGAAACAAATGACCGACTATTTTTCCTATACTCTTGATGCCGACGGTATCCGCGCCATCAGCAGCATCGGCCTTGCCCACCTTGGCGACGCGGTGTACGAGCTGCTGGTGCGGACATATCTGTGCGCGCACGGCAAGGCGACGGGCAAGGGACTCCACCGCGCGACGGTGGAGCTGGTGTGTGCGCCGAAGCAGGCGGAGCTGGCCGACCTTCTTACCGATAAGCTGACGGAGGAGGAACACGATGTGTTTCGCCGCGGACGCAACGCCAACGTCCACACCATTCCCCGCAGCGCCGACCGCGCGCAGTATCAGAAGGCGACGGCGCTCGAAGCGCTTTTTGGCTGGCTCTATCTGCAAGGGCGGCACGAGCGGATCAACGAACTGTTCAATTTCATGATGGAGGCCAACGATGCCGCTTGACGCGATCTGCCTGCGGGCGATGACAAATGAATTGAAAGAGAAGCTGCTCGGCGTGCGGATCGACAAGGTGCAGCAGCCCGCGCGCGACCAGATCGTGCTGCTTCTGCGCGGCAATCTGCGCCTGCTCTTTAACGCGGGACCGAACCAGCCGCGCGTGCAGCTCACGGAGGCCCTGCGTGAGAACCCCGCCGAGCCGCCGATGTTCTGTATGCTGCTGCGTAAGCACCTCGTCGGCGGACGCATCACGGATGTCGAGCAGAGCGGGCTGGAGCGTGTTGTGACCTTTACGATCCGCAACGTCAACGAGCTGGGCGAATCCGGCACGAAGAAACTGGTGCTTGAGGCGATGGGCCGCCGCTCGAACCTTATCCTGCTGGACGAGGACGACCGCATCTTAGACTGTATGCGCCGCGTGGAGTTTGAGGTCTCCGGCGCGCGGGCGCTGCTGCCGGGCCTGTACTACCGGCTTCCCGCGCCGCTCGACAAGGTCTCGCTGCTCGACGATCCGGACGGCGCGGCGGTGCTTGCACGCTGCGGCGGGGGAGCGGAGGAGAGCGTGGAGCGCTTCCTGCTCGACCGCTGCCTCGGCGTTTCGCCGCTCATCGCGCGCGAGCTGACGCAGCGCGCCTTTGGCGCGGCGGACGCCCGCTTCTGCGACCGTGCGGACGGCTGCGAGCGCCTTGCCGCAGAGATAGAGCGGCTGACGAATACCGTACAGGAAAATAACTTCACACCGACGATGCTCTCCCGCGAAGGCAGGCCGGTGGATTTCACCTATTGCCCCATCACGCAGTATGGCGCGGAGACGGTGCAGATGACCTTCCCGACCTTCTCCGCGCTGCTCGACGCCTTCTACACCGAGCGCGACCGGCAGGAGGCCGCGCAGCGCCGAGGGCGCGAGCTGACGCGCACCGTGACCTCCGCGCATGAGCGTGCGGTGCGTAAGCTCGGGATGCTTGAAAAGGAGTACGCCGCCGCGCAGGACCGCGACACGCTGCGGCTCTGCGGCGATCTTATCACCGCGAACCTCTACCGCATGGAGCGCGGGGCCGCGCGGCTGACGGCACAGAATTACTACGATGAAAGCGGGGCGGAGATCGACGTTCCGCTCGATCCGCTCCTCACGCCGCAGCAGAACGCGGCAAAGTACTATAAGCGCTACACCAAGGCGAAGACGGCGGAAAAGCATCTGCGCGAGCAGATCGAAAAGACCGCCGCGGAGCGCGACTACCTCGAGAGCGTGCAGGGCGAGATCGCGCTGGCGCAGACCGAGCCGGAATTTGCCGAGCTGCGCCGCGAGCTGCAGGAAACGGGCTATATCCGCCGCAGCGGGAAGGAAAAGCGGGGGCGTGAAAGACCCATCGCCCCGCGTGAGTTTCGCTCATCGAGCGGGCTGCGTATCTTTGTCGGCCGCAGCAATGTGCAGAACGATGCGCTGACAAAAAGGGCGGACAAGCGGGACCTCTGGCTCCACACGCAGAAGATCCACGGCAGCCATGTCATTCTCTGCACCGAGGACGGCGCGTATGACGACGAGAGCCTGCTCGAAGCGGCGCGGCTTGCCGCCTACTATTCGCAGGCGCAGGGCGGCAGCAACGTTCCCGTGGACTACACAAGCGTCAAATTCGTCAAAAAGCCCGCGAACGCCAAGCCGGGCAAGGTCGTTTACGAGACCTACCGCACCGTTTATGTCACGCCGGACGAGGAAACGGTTCGACGGCTGGAAGCGAAGCATAAGTAATAAAGGAGCGCGGGGACGGCTGCCCCCGCGCTTCCTTATGCCTGCTCGCCGCCCTCGATGGGTTCCGTTTCGCGGAAGAGCATCGTGATGCACCACACGCCGGCAAGACCGACGAGTGTGTAGATCACGCGGCTGACCGTACCCATCTGCCCGCCGCAGAGAAACGCGACGAGGTCGAAGCCGAACAGGCCGATGCTGCCCCAGTTGAGCGCGCCGATGATGGTGAGCGTCAGCGCGACTTTATCGATGACCATGGGATCCCTCCTAATCGTGTTTGGTTGGTCATGTGTAGTATGGACAAACGGAAGAAAATCTATACACCCTAAAAAAATTTAGCAAAAACAGAAAAAATGTTAGGTAAAATTTGCCGGAACGGATTGCATTTTGCCCGCCGTTCATTGTATAATCAAACCGATACAGCGAAACAGGCGGGGCGCTGCTCCGCTTCAACAACCAACATCAGGAGGAAACACCATGAACGAAAAATTCAGTAAGCTCGGCTTCTATCCCTCTGACATCCTGCTGCCCAACAAGGGCGTCGATATGGAGAAGTGGGCCGTGGTTGCCTGCGACCAGTTCACATCCGAGCCGGAGTATTGGGAGCGCGTGGAAAAGACCGTCGGCGACGCGCCGTCCACCCTGCGCCTCATTCTGCCCGAGGCCAACCTGAAGGCCCCCAATGTCGATGAGTTCATCGCCGACATCAACGCCTCGATGGACAAGTATCTCAAGGAGAACATCTTTGAAACGCTCAAGGATTCCCTCGTCTATATCGAGCGCGGCCAGAGCGACGGCAAGATCCGCCACGGCCTGATCGGTATGGTCGATCTCGATCAGTACGATTTTACCCCCGGCTCCGGCGCTCTCATCCGCGCCACCGAGGGTACGGTCCTCGACCGTATCCCCCCGCGCGCCCGCGTGCGCCGCAACGCGCCCATCGAGCTGCCCCATGTCATGCTGCTCATCGACGACCCCGCAAAGACCGTCATCGAGCCGCTGACCGCCGCGGCGGACGGCATGGAGAAGGTCTATGACTTCGACCTGATGGAAAACGGCGGCCACATCAAGGGCTTCAAGCTCTCCGCGGCGCAGATCGACGCCGTGGCGGACGCCCTCGCCGGTCTGGCTACCGACGAGGCGATGAAGAGTAAGTATGGCGTGTCCGGCGTGGCGCCGCTGCTGTTCGCGGTCGGCGACGGCAACCACTCCCTCGCCACCGCCAAGGCCTGCTACGAAGAGCAGAAGAAGGGCAAGACCCCCGAGGAGTACCTCGCGCTGCCCGCCCGCTATGCGCTCGTTGAGGTCGTCAATAACCACGACGATGCGCTCCAGTTCGAGCCGATCCACCGCGTCCTCTTCGGCGTGGACCATGAGAAGTTCATGGAGGAGTTCAAGAAGTTCTATCCCAACACCCACGAGGGCAAGGGCGAGGGCCATACCATTGAGGTCTGCTGGGCCGGCCACGACGATTTCATCACCGTCCCCGACCCCAAGGTGCAGCTCGCGGTCGGCACGCTTCAGGCGTTTATCGACGAGTATCTCAAGAAGTTCGGCGGCGAGGTGGACTACATCCACGGCGACGAGGTCACCCGTGAACTCGGCTCCAAGGCGGGCAACATGGGCTTCCTGCTTCCCGCGATGGGCAAGGAGCAGCTGTTCAAGACCGTTATGGCAGACGGCGTTCTGCCCCGCAAGACCTTCTCGATGGGTCACGCGCAGGATAAGCGCTACTATGTCGAGGCTCGCAAGATCCGCTGACCGATATACCGAAAAAGCGCCCCTCGGCGGGCGCTTTTTCAAATAGGAGAGTATTTTATGAACTATAAAAGGGCCAGAATGTGGCAGGACATTCTTCTCTTCGGCGGCGCGTTTGTCGCCGGTGTCGGCGTGTGGGGCTTTGACAGCACATTTCTGGGGCTTCTGGGCCTGGCGATGACGCTGCTGTCCATTCTCGTGTGGTGGCTGTACTACCGCTGCCCGCAGTGCCATGAGAGCCTCGGACGCGGGAACCCGAAGCACTGCCCGCACTGCGGTGCGTGGCTCGGCGACGAGCCGGAGCCGGAGGAGAAGAAAAAGATACAGCACAAGAAAAAGAGAAGATGAAGCGATGGACGGAGTACGCTTACGCCAAGCTCAATCTGACGCTCGACATTTTAGGCAGGCGGGACGACGGCTACCATGAACTGCGTATGATCATGCAGACCGTTTCGCTCTGTGACGATGTGACCGTGACGATCGGGGAAGGAAGCGGCATCACCTGCCGCGTTGCGGGCGCGGAGCTTCCGTGCGACGAGCGCAATCTCGCCGTCAGGGCGGCGCGCGCCTTCTGCGAAGCGCTTGACCGTCATGACGGCATCGGCATCGCGCTCACCAAGCGCATCCCCTCCGAGGCGGGTATGGCGGGCGGCAGCGCGGACGCTGCGGCGGTGCTGCGTGCGCTGCGCGGTCTGATCGCGCCCGCGCTCGCGGACAAGCGGCTCGAGGAGATCGGCGCGCGCGTCGGCAGCGATGTGCCGTTCTGCGTCCGCGGCAGCACGCAGCTGGCCGAGGGCAGGGGAGAGGTGCTGACCGTTCTGCGTCGCGCGCCAAAGCTTTACGCCGCGGTCTGCAAGCCGGACTTTCCGATCTCCACGCCCGCGCTCTTTCGGCGCTCGGACCGTGTGACGCTGACCGACCGCCCCGACACGGCGGCGATGCTCGCCGCCGTGGAAAACGGTGACGCGGCGGCGCTGTGCGCGAGCGTCAAAAATGTCTTTGAGCAGGTGCTGGACGACGGGCAGCGCGCACGCATCGAGGAGGTCAAGCGCGCCCTGCTCGCCCATGGCGCGGAGAGCGCCGCGATGACCGGCTCGGGCAGCGCGGTGTTCGGCCTGTTCCGTGAGGAGGCGGCGTGCAGAGCCGCGTGTGACGCGCTGCGCTGCGGCACGCTGCAAACCTTTTGCACAGTATTTGTTTGAAAAACGGAAAAACCGTCCATACTCAAGGAAAATCCTTGAGATGGGCGGTTTTTTTGATGAAGTACACGAAGCTGGAAATTTCCCTCGCGGTCGGTCTCCTCTGCGCGCTCGTCTGGTGCGCGTTTGAGCCGCAGCTGATGACGAACTGGTGGTGCGCGGCGTTCGAGCCGCTGTGCGACGGCGTTCTCACCGCCGAGGGCGGCGGGGACGAGGTCGTGCTGCGCTCGTTTTTCGCCGAGCTGCTTGCCGAGCTGCTTGGGTGATTGCATAGGAGCAGAAAAAGCCGCCGATCGGCGGCTTTTTCTTATGCCAGCAGGTTGAAGAGCAGAATGACCAGTCCCAGCATGACGAGTACCACGCCCGTCGCGCGGTTGAGCGTTTTCGGCGTCGCTTTGTTGGCGAACACCGCGGCGATGCGCGCCCAGACCAGCGTGAAGAACACGCAGAGGGCAAGAACCGTCCAGTCCGGCGCGCCGCCGATGGCGAAGTGAGAGAGTGCGCCCGTGAGAGCGGTGAAGGTCATGATAAAAACGCTCGTCCCCACGGCGGTTTTCAGCTCGTAGCCAAGCACGGAGGTCAGAATGAGCAGCATCATCATGCCGCCGCCCGCGCCGATGAAGCCGCAGATAAAGCCGATCAGCACGCCGCAGACAACGGACTGCACGGCGCGCTTCCGCGGCGAAACGCCCTGCATGGCCTCCTTGGTGGTCATAACGGGACGGACGATGAATTTTACGCCGAGGAGGAAGGTCATAAAGACCGAGAAATTCCCCATCGTGGCCGAGGGAACGAGACTTGCAATATAGCTTCCGACGACCGTGAAGGCAAGTACGCTCGCCATCATGATAAGACCGTTGCGGACATCGAGGTTTTTGTTTTTGCCGTAGGTGTAGGCGGATACGGAGCTTGCCAGCACATCGGACGAGAGCGCGATGCCGACCGCCATATAGGGGTCCATGCCAAGAAAGGTGATGAGCATGGGGCTGATGACCGCCGCGGCGCTCATGCCCGCAAAGCCGGTGCCGAGACCGGCACCCATACCGGCGAAAAAGGTGACGCATATCGTGGTGAGCAATTGCATGTTTAGTCCGCCTCGTTCAGCATTGCGTCAAGATCGGCATCCATGACCGCAAGCGTTTTGAAAAATCCGGCGCGCATCTCCTCGTCCGTGTGGGCGAAGAGACGATCAAAAAAGGCGGACTGCACCGCGCGGCCACGCTCAATGACCGGCCGGGCCTTCTCCGTGCAGACGAGCAGCGTCTTTCGCCGGTCGCCCTCGACCGTCTCGCGCCGAAGGTAGCCCTCATGCACGAGCTTATCGACATTCACCGAGACAAGATTGGCCTTGATGCGCCGGACCTCCACAATGTCGCCCGCCGTCCGGTATTTGGGGTTGTTGGCGAGAAACATCAGGATGTCGAAGGCCGTCTGCGGCAGCTTCAGCTCACGGCACAGCGGTTTACAGGCGGCGGCGTAGGCGCGGGCGAGCTTGCGGGCAAATTCCATGCTGGCGTTCATTGCGGACGCTCCTTTCCGAATGCTGCAAAATTGGAAAATTCAAATTTGAACTAAAAATAGCACGAGCCGGAAGTTCTGTCAAGCGGAAAATACCCGCGCTCGGCAAAATTGGCGCGCGGCGGCATTTATCCTGTTGTCGAGCGGCGGGAATGATGGTAAAATAAGAAAAACGACGAAAGGGGGCGGACGCTGTGCTGCGTATTCTGCTGGGCCGCGCCCGCACGGGCAAATCCGCGCGGGTACTCGACGAGATCCGTGCGCTGGGGGACCGCTCGAAGCAAATACTGCTTGTGCCGGAGCATGCCTCGCATGTGGCGGAGGTGGATGTGTGCCGCGCCTGCGGTGCGGCGGCGAGCCGCCATGCGGAGGTGCTGACCTTCAAGCTGCTCGCCTCGCGCGTGCTTGCGCTCACGGGCGGCGCGGCGGATGTGACGCTCGACAACGGCGGCAAGCTCCTGCTGCTCCAGCGCGTGCTGGTCTCGCTCGCGCCGAGCCTGCGGGTCTACCGCCGCCCCTCGCAGCGCGCCGCCTTTCTGGAAAGCCTGCTCGCGCTGTTGGAGGAGCTGCAGGCCTATGCCGTCGCGCCGGAGGTTCTGGCGGAAAAGGCGGAGGCCATCGCGGGAGAGAGCGGCGAGCGCCTGCGCGATGTGGCGCTGCTCTACGGCGCGTATCTCGCCAAGCTTCACGAGGGCGGGCGCGACGCGCGCGACCGGCTGGAAAAGCTGGAGGAGAATCTCGCGGCGTCCGGCTATATCGACGGCAAGGATATTTTTCTCGACGGCTTTTCCTACTTCACGGGCCGCGAAAGGAATATTCTCCGCATCCTGCTCCGTCGGGCGAGAAGCGTCACGGTGACGCTTCTCGGCGACGGCAGCGACAGCGAGCTGTTTGCCGAGAGTCTGCGCGTGCGCGAGCAGCTTTACGCGCTCGCACGGGACGCGGGTGTTCCCTGCACGGAGGAGGCGCTGCACGCGCCGCCGCCGCGCGACGCGCTGGAGCATGTGGAGCGCTGCTTTTTCAAGGGAACCGTCGCGTGGCGCGAGCCGACGGAGCAGGTCCGGCTGTACGAGGCGTCCACGGCCTATGCCGAGGCGGAGTGGGCGGCGGGCGAGATCCTGCGCCTTGTCCGCACGGAGGGCTACCGCTTCCGCGACATCACCGTGACCGCCCGCGACATGGACGCGGAGGAGGGGATCCTGCGCGCGGTATTTGCCCGCTGCGGCATTCCGCTCTACTGCGCGCGCCGCAGCGACATTCTGCGGCGGAATGTTCCCTCGCTCCTGCTCGGCGCACTCGACGCGGTGAGCGGCGGCATGGAATATGAGGATGTGTTCCGCTGCCTGAAAACCGGTCTCGCGGGCGTGACGGCGGAGGAATGCGACCTGCTGGAAAACTACGCCCTCAAGTGGGACCTTCGCGGTCTGACATGGCTGCGCGACACGGAATGGACGGCGCATCCGGAGGGCTACGGCGTGCCGTGGCGCGACGAGCATTATGCGCTGCTCGCGCGGGTGAACGAGGCGCGCGAGAAGGTCCGTGCGCCGCTCGCGCACCTTTACGACGGTATGCGCGGCGAGGGCGATGTGCGCGGCAAGGTCACGGCGCTGTATAACTATCTCACGGAGATCCGGCTGCCGGAGGAATTGCAGCGCCGGACCGAGGCGCTCTGGCAGCGCGGCGAAACGCAGCGCGCCGAGGAGCTTTCCCAGCTTTGGAGCATACTCTGCGGCGTACTCGATCAATTTGTGGAGATGCTCGGCGATACGGCGCTCGACGCGGAGGAGTTCGCGCGGCTCATGCGTCTGGTCCTCACGCAGTATTCCGTCGGCACGATCCCTGTTTCGCTCGATCAGGTGAGCTTTGCCGAAATGACGCGCAACGACCGCCATTCCGTGCGCGTGCTGTTCCTGCTGGGCGCGAACGACCATGTGCTGCCCGCCGTGGGCGGCAGCGGCGGAATCCTCAAGGACGAGGACCGCGCCGCGCTCGAAGCTCTGGATGTGCGCCTCGCGCCCTATGGCATGGCGCAGTTCCGGCTGGAAATTCAAAATCTCTACGCCTCGCTTGCCCAGCCGACCGACCGGCTGTATGTTTCCTACCCGCGCTTCGACAACGCGGGGACGGAGCTGCGCCCAAGCTTTATCGTGGGGCGCTTGCAGACGCTTTGCCCAAGCATAAGGCTTGAAACGGAAGCTGCTGACAAGGCATACCGCCTTACAACGATGGCGGGCGCTTTGGACTATGCGGGCGAGTACATCGGCGGAAAGGCGTGGCAGTATTTCGAGCGCCGCGGCGGCTGCGAGACGGCTTTGCGCGCCATGCGCGACGCCGCACGCTACACGCGCGGCTCGCTTTCGCCCGCCGCGGTCCACACGCTCTACGGGCGCAGCATCACGCTCAGCGCCTCGCGCATGGACAAGGCGAGAGCGTGCCATTTTGCCTACTTCATGCAATACGGTCTGCGCGCGAAGGAGCGCACGCCCGCTGGCTTTGACGCGCCGCAGGTCGGCACCTTCGTGCATGATGTGATGGAGCAGACGCTCTGCCGCGCCGTGGAGCGCGGCGGCGTGAAGGCGCTTCGGCGCGAGGAACTGCACGCGCTCGTGCGGCAGGCCATCGAAGAGTACATTGCCCGCGAACTGCCGGACCTCGACGAAAAAAACGCCCGCTTCCGCTATTTGTTCCGCCGCCTGTGCGACTCCGTTTACCGTATTATGGACTCGACGGTGGAGGAGCTTTCGGTCTCCGACTTCGAGCCGATGGCGTTCGAACTGGAATTCGGCCCCGCCGGACAGCTGCCCGCCGTGACCATCCGTGAGGCGGGCGAGGAGCTGCGCGTGGTCGGCAAGGTGGACCGCGTGGACGGCTGGGTCAAGGACGGCAAGCTGTATCTGCGTGTGGTGGACTACAAGACGGGCGCAAAGCGCTTCGACCTTGCCGAGCTGCGCTACGGATTGGGGCTGCAGATGCTGCTCTACCTCTTCGCCCTGCGGCGCGAGGGGGCGGAGTTGTTCGGAAACCTGCCCATCGAGCCGGCGGGCGTGCTGTATCTGCCTGCGCGGGAGAAGCTGCTGAACCTGCCGCGCGGCGCGACCGAGGAGGAGATCGAACGCGCCATGCACAAGGAGCTGCAGCGCAGCGGCATGGTACTCGCCGACCCCGAGGTACTGCGTGCGATGGAGCACAGCGCGCTCGAGACGCCGTGCTATCTCCCCGTGCGCGTGAAAAAGAGCAGGGACGGCGGCACGGAGCTGGCGGGCAGCCTTGCCACGAGTGCGCAGCTCGGCAAGCTGGGGCTGTATGTGGATGAAATGCTGCGCCGCATGGTGCGCGAGCTGGCCGCGGGCAACATCGATGCCGACCCATGGACGCGCAGCGAGCAGGACAGCGCCTGCACCTACTGCGCCTTTGCGCCCGCCTGTCACTTTGAAAACGGCTGCGGCGGCGACCACGCGGAATACCTCCGCGCAACGACCGCCGACCAGTTCTGGGCGTATGTGGACGAAGCAACGGGGGAGAGGGGGGAGACCGATGGCTGACATTCTCACAAACGAACAGCGCGCGGCGGTCGAGGACCGCGGGCGCAGCCTGCTGGTGTCCGCTGCGGCGGGCAGCGGCAAAACGAAGGTGCTGGTCGAGCGGCTTTTCTCCTATGTGACGGAGGACGGTGCGAACCTCGACGATTTCCTCATCATCACCTACACCCGCGCGGCCGCGGCAGAGCTGCGCGGCAAGATCGCCAAGGTCCTTGGCGAAAAGCTGCAGGCCGACCCGTCCAACGCGCATTTGCAGCGCCAGATGCTGCGCGTCTACCGCGCGGACATCAAGACGGTGGACGCCTTCTGCACGGCGCTGCTGCGCGAAAATTGCCATCTTCTTGCCGAGGATGCGCGCGGTCATGCCCTGCGGCCCGATTTCCGCGTACTGGACGAAAACGACGCGCGGCTGCTGCGCGAGCGGGTGCTTGCGCGCACGCTGGATGAATTTTACGAAACGATGCGCGACGGCGACGGCGCGCCGCTCCTTGCCGATACGCTCGGCGCGGGGCGGGACGACCGCGCGCTCGGCGCGCTGGTGCTGGAGCTGCACGGAAAGCTGCAGGCCCAGCCCTATATGGACCGCTGGCTCGCGGCGCAGGAGCGGCTCTGGAACGAGCTGCCGCCGCGGGTGGAGGATACGGTCTATGGCGAGCTTCTTCTTGCCGAGCGCGGGCGCAAGCTGCGCCATTGCGAGCAGCTGCTGCGCGGCGCGGCGGAGGAGGCGAAAACGGACGCCGCCCTCGCGGAGAAATACGCCCCGCTCTTTTTGGACGCGGCGGAGCAGTGCGCCCGCGCCGCTTCCGCGGGGCGGGACTGGGACGCGGCGGCTGCGGCGGGCGTGGACTTCCCGCGCCTGAATGCGGTCCGCAAATGCGAGAATGAGGCGCTCAAGGCGCGGGTGCAAAGCGTGTGGAACGGCTGCAAGAAAACGGTGAAGGGGCTTGACGAGCTGTTTGCCGTGACCTCCGCCGAGGCGATGGAGGACCTGCGCGCGATGGCGCCCGCCATGCTTGCGCTGCTGCGATTGACGGAGCGGTTCTCCCGCGCCTATCAGGAGGAGAAGCGCCGCCGCAACGCGGCGGACTTCTCCGACCAGGAGCATGAGGCCATCGCGCTGCTCGTCGGAACGGACGGAAGACCGACCGACCTCGCGCGTACCGTCGCGCAGCGTTACCGCGAGATCATGGTGGACGAGTATCAGGACACGAACGAGGTGCAGAACTGCATCTTCTCCGCCATCTCCCGCGAGGGGAAAAATCTCTTTACCGTCGGCGACGTGAAGCAGAGCATCTACCGATTCCGTCTCGCCGACCCGCGCATTTTCCTCGATCACTACCTGCGCTACCCGCACGCCGCCGACGCGGCGGAGGGCGAAAGTGCGAAGCTGCTTTTAAGCAAGAACTTCCGCTCGCGCGATACGGTGCTGGACGCGGCGAATTTTGTCTTTCGCAGCGTCCTTTCCCGGGAAATGGGCGAGCTGGACTACGGCGAGGACGAGGCGCTGCATGTCGGCGCGAATTATCCGGAAAACGCCGCCTGCCGGACGGAATTTCACCTTGTGGAGATGTCCGCGCCGGAGGACGACACGGAAACGCTCCGCGCCGCTCGCGCGGAGGCGAATTTCACGGCGCACTATATCCGAGAACTGCTGACAAGCTGTTTTACTGTACAGGATGACAAGACACACGAGCCGCGCCCCGCGCGGGAGGAGGACATCGTGATCCTCATGCGAAGCCCCCGTACGCGCCTGACGGATTACCGCCGCGCGCTGGAGGCGGAGGGGCTGCGCTGCGCCGCGGAGAGCGACGGGGACTTCTACGCCGCGATGGAGATCGCCGTGACCTTCGCGCTGCTGGAGATCCTCGACAATCCGCGGCAGGATGTGCCGCTCATCTCCGTACTGCGCTCGCCGCTGTTCGGCTTCCCGCCGGACCGGCTCGCCGAATTGCGCGCGGGGACGCCGAGCGGCGATTTCTACGATGCGTTGTGTGCGGATGAGGGGGAGGATGCCGTGCGCTTCCTCGCGCTGCTGCGCGAGCTGCGCGAGAGCGCGCAGACGCTCACGCTCACCGAGCTGGTCGCCGCGCTCTACGAGCGCTGCCGCATTCCCGCCGTGTTCGGCGCGATGCGCGGCGGCGCGGCGCGCAAGGAGAACCTGCGTGCGTTCTTCTCTCTGGCGGAGGAGTTCGAGCGCGGGGGCGGACGCGGTCTGTTCGCCTTCGTCTCCCATCTGCGCGAGCTGCTTGAGAGCGGCGAGCCGCCCGTCCCGCAGACCATGCATGCCGCGCAGGGCGTACGCATCATGAGCATCCATAAGTCCAAGGGACTGGAATTTCCGGTCGTTATCCTCGCCGACCTCGCGCGTCCGTTCAGCCGCATGGATTTCCAAAGCTCCGTATTGGTCCATTCGGAGTATGGGTTAGGTCCCGTCCGCGTGGACACGAAGCGCTCTATCAAATACCCCACCGTTGCGCGCACCGCGTTGGAGCGGCGCCTGCGCCGCGAGGCAAAGGCGGAGGAGCTGCGCGTGCTGTATGTCGCCATGACGCGCGCGAAGGAAAAACTCGTCATGGTCTGCGCCCGCGCGGGCGCGGCGAAGCACCTTGCCGACCTCTGCGCCGTGACCTCCTGCCCCGTGCGGAGCAAAACGGTGGAGGAGCAGAGGTGCATGGCGGACTGGATCTTGCTGCCGCTGCTGTGCCGTCCGGAGGCCGAGCCGCTGCGCGCGCTGGCAAACGCCGCCGCGCCGCTCATCACGCCGACGGACGCGCCGTGGAGCGTGGAGATCCACAACGGCTATGCCTTTGCACCCGCGGGGCGGGCGGCGGAGGAAAAGATCGCGCCGCCCGCGCCGGAGCAGCCGCTCGACACGGCGGCGCTGGAATGGCAGTACCCTTACGCGCTGGAAACGACGCTCAGCGCCAAGCTGACCGCGACGCAGCTCAAGGGCCGCGCGCTGGATGAGGAGATCGCGGAGAACGCGCCTTTGCCGCCGCGTCTGCGGAGCCTTGCAAGACCTAAGTTTTTAGAGGGCGGGCAGCCGCTCACGCCCGCCGAGCGCGGCACGGCGATGCACGCGGCGCTCCAGTTCCTCGATTTCTCCGTGCCTGCCGACCCCGCCGCCGTGCGCGCGGCGGTCGCGGATATGGAGGCGCGCCGCTTGCTCACGCCGGAGCAGGCGCGGGCGGTGGACGCCGCGGCGTTGGCGCGTTTCCTGCAAAGTCCGCTGTGCGCGCGCATCCGCGCCGCGGGAAAGACGGTCGAGCGGGAATACCGCTTCTCGCTGCTCCAGAGCGCGGCGGCCTTTGTGCCGGGCGCCGCGGCGGGCGATCAGATCCTACTGCAGGGCGTGGCGGACTGCTTCTTTGAGGAGGACGGCGCGCTGGTCGTCGTGGACTTCAAGACGGACCGCGTCGCGCCGGACGCGCTCGCCGAGCGCGCGGAGCATTACCGAGCGCAGCTCGAGGCGTATTCGCTCGCGCTCGCGCAGATCTTCGGGAAGCCCGTGAAGGAAAAGACGCTGTATTTTCTCCACGCGGGGAAAGCCGTAGCGCTTTGAAAAGAGGGAAGACAATATGGAACTGGTGGTCAAGCATTTTGACGAACTGACGGCGCGGGAGCTTTTCGATCTTTATAAGCTGCGCGTATCCGTTTTCGTCGTCGAGCAGAACTGTCCCTATCAGGAGGTGGACGACGCCGACCGCGTGTCGTACCATGTCTGGCTTCGGGACGAGAGCGGCATCGCTGCCTGCCTGCGCGTTATTCCGGCGGGCGTGAACTTCGACGATGCGTCCATTGGGCGCGTCATTGCCGTGCGCCGCCACTGCGGTCTGGGGACGAGGATCGTCGCCGAGGGGCTGCGCGTCGCGCAGGAAAGGCTCGGCGCGCAGCGCGTTACCATCGAGGCACAGACCTATGCCCGCGCGCTCTATGAACGCCTCGGCTTCCGCCAGACCTCGGCAGAATTTCTGGAGGACGGTATCCCTCACATCCGTATGCAGTGGGAGAAATAGAAAGCATTGGCGGTCCGCGGGCGGAAAGAGACGAAAAATCTACGAAAAAATGAAAAAAGTGCTTGCATTTCCCGCCGCGGTGTGATATTCTATCCGAGCTTGAAAAGGGCGGTCCTCTGCCGTGCGCGGGTGAAAGAACCCAGATGCGCCGTGGAAAAGCGGTCACGAACGCCTATAAATTAGGAGGAAATATCCATGGATCTCATCAAGGAACTCGAAAGCCAGCAGATGAAGGCTGAGAAGCCCGTTGCCAACGTCGGCGACACCGTCCGCGTCCACGTCAAGATCAAGGAAGGCTCCCGCGAGCGTATCCAGGTCTTCGAGGGCATTGTGATCGCCAAGAAGCACGGCGGCATCGAGGAGACCATCACCGTCCGCCGTCTGGCCTATGGCGTCGGCGTCGAGAAGGTTTTCCCGCTGCACTCTCCCTCGATCGAGAAGATCGAGACCGTGCGCACCGGCTTTGTCCGCCGCGCGAAGCTCTACTATCTGCGTGACCGCGTTGGTAAGGCTGCCAAGATCCGCGAGAAGCTGTAAGAAAAGCAAAAATAGAAACGACGCGGCTGTGCCGCGCCGTTTTTATTTTTGCCCGCGGCGGGGAAAAGCGCTGTTGTTTTTTTGCGCGGCGCGTGGTATGATAGCAGCGTGAATTATCCTGCGGCATTCTGCCGCTTGAGCGATGGAGAAACGGCTATGAGCGAATTTGAAAACGACATTTTCCCCACCGACCCCGACGAGGGGGAGGAGATCACCGAGCGCGTTGCGGGACGCGAGACCTACGAATGGGTGCGCTCGCTGGTCGGCGCGGTGCTGACCATCACGCTGGTGTTCACCTTTGCCGTGCGCCTGATGGGGGTACAGGGTCATTCGATGGTGCCGACGCTGCAGCACGGCGACCGCCTCATCGTGGTCAACAGCTGGCTGTGCGGGGACTTTCGGTACGGCGACATCGTCATCGCCTATAAGGAAAGCTTTGACGCGGAGCCGATCGTCAAGCGCGTCATCGCCACCGAAGGGCAGACCGTGGACATCGACTTTACGCTCGGCCGCGTGTTCGTGGACGGCGAGCTGCTGCAAGAGGATTACGTAAACGATCTGACCTATCTGGAGGAGGGGACCGAATTCCCGCTGACGCTCGGCGAGGGCGAGCTGTTCCTGATGGGCGACAACCGCAACCGCAGCAGCGACAGCCGCGACAGCGCCCTCGGCGCGGTGGACGAACGGCTCATCATCGGCAAGGCCGTCCTTCTGGTATTTCCCGGGAAAGACAGCCTGACCGACAAGCGCGACTTCAGCCGTCTCGGGCCGCTGAAGCTGAAGTAAGGGGGAGAACTTTATGCAGCTGGAAGGTTTAAGCTGGTTCCCCGGACACATGACAAAAACGCGCCGCATGGTCGCCGCCGAGATCGGCAATATGGACGCGGTGTGCGAGATCATTGACGCGCGCATCCCGCACGCGAGCCGTAACCCCGACCTTGACGACCTGACGGCGGGCAAGCCGCGCCTTGTGGTCCTCAACCGCGTCGATCAGGCCGACCCCGCCGCGACGAAGCGCTGGGCGGCGTGGTTTCGCGCGCAGGGCTATGCGGTGCTGGAGGCGGACGCGAGAAGCGGCGCGGGGGTGAAGCAGTTTGCGCCCGCCGTACGGACGCTGCTTGCGGATAAGATCCGCGCCTATGAGGAAAAGGGACAGGTCGGGCGCGTGCTGCGCGTGATGGTGCTGGGCATCCCGAACGTCGGCAAGTCGACCTTTATCAACAAGGTCTCCGGCCGCAGGACCGCCAAGGCGGAGGACCGCCCGGGCGTGACGCGCGGCAAGCAGTGGGTACCGGTGGACAAAACGCTGGAGCTGCTCGATACCCCCGGCATCCTCTGGCCAAAATTCGAGGATCCGCAGGTGGGGGTGCGCCTTGGCTTCACGGGGGCGATCCGCGACGACGTGATGGACCTTGAGGACCTTGCCTCCCGCCTGATGGCCTACCTCGGCACGCACTATCCGGAGGCGCTCACCGAGCGCTATAAGATCGCCGTCGAGCCGGACGAACAGGGCTGGGAGCTGCTGGAAAAGGCGGGCCGCAAGCGCGGCTTCCTCGTGTCCGGCGGAGAAGTGAACACCGAACGCATGGCGCGCATCCTGCTCGACGAATACCGCGCCGGAAAGCTGGGACGCTTTACTCTCGAGCTGCCGGAGGAGAATGTATGAAGGAACATGTCTCGCGCGCGGACTACGCGCTGGAGGCCGCCGCGCACGCGGAGGGCCATGCCCTCGTCTGCGGTGTGGACGAGGCGGGCGCCGGCCCGCTGATGGGACCGGTGTATGCCGCCGCCGTTATCCTGCCGGAGGGCTGCGTGATCGAGGGGCTGGATGATTCGAAGAAGCTCAGCGAAAAAAAGCGCGAGGCGCTTTTTGACATGATCCGCGAAAGGGCGCTGGCTTACAGCGTGGCCGCGGTCAGCGCGCAGGAGATCGACGAGATCGACATATTGAATGCCCGCGTGAAGGCGATGCAGCTCGCCATTGACGCCTTGGGCGTCCGCGCGGACTTTGCCCTCATCGACGGCAACCGTGACCACGGCACGAAATGCGCGATCTCCACGCCGCACCGCACCGTCGTCGGCGGGGACGCTAAGAGCATGAGCATCGCCGCGGCGTCGATCCTTGCCAAGGTCAGCCGCGACCGTTTTGTGACGGATGTGCTGGACAAGCAGTACCCGCAGTATCGGTTCGCCAAACACAAGGGCTACGGCACGAAGCTGCACTACGCCATGCTCGACGCCTACGGCCCCTGTCCCTGTCACCGCAGGAGCTTTTTGAAAAAGTGGGAGGCGGGGAGAAAATGAGTACAACGAAGGCCCTTGGCGACCGCGGCGAAGCGCTGGCGGCTGAATATCTGCGGGAGAACGGCTATGAGATCCTTGCCTCCCAGTTCCGCTGCCGCTTCGGCGAGATCGACCTCATCGCCCGCAGAGGGGATGTCCTCTGCTTTGTGGAGGTCAAGCTGCGCGGCGACCTGCGCTTCGGCCTGCCGCGCGATTTCGTCACGGTGGCGAAGCAGCGCCGCGTCCGCACCACGGCGGCCTTTTACATGACGCGGCACTATCCCGACCTCTGCGCCCGCTTCGATGTGGCCGAGGTCTACGACGATGAAACGCCGCCGCGCGTCGAGTACATCGAGGACGCGTTTCGGTAACTTCTGCGAAAGGGGGGGAGGGCGATGGCGCTCTACACGATCGGCGATCTGCACCTGTCGCTCGGCGGCAGCAAGCCGATGGACGTCTTCGGCGACAAGTGGGCGAACCATGTTGAGCGCCTGCGGGAGTCCTTTTCCCGCCTGAACGCGGACGATGTGACGGTGTTGGCGGGCGACCTTTCGTGGGGCATCTCGCTCGACGAGGCGCTGCCGGACCTCCGGTTCATCGACGCGCTGCCCGGGCGCAAGATCATCCTGAAAGGCAACCACGACTACTGGTGGGGGACCGCCACGAAGATGAAGAAGTTTTTCAAGGCCAACGGCATCGAAAGCATCGACATTTTGTTTAACAACTGCTTCTTCTACGGGGACTACGCCCTCTGCGGCACGCGCGGCTGGTTTTATGAGGAGGATGCCGCCGGAACGCACACGGGCAAGATGCTCGCGCGCGAGGCGATGCGGCTGGAGACTTCGCTCAAGGCGGCGGGGGAGCGGCCCGTTCTCTGTTTCCTGCACTATCCGCCGCTTTATCAGGGCTACCGCTGTCCGGAGCTGCTGGAGCTGCTCGACCGCTACCATGTCGAACGCTGCTATTACGGCCATCTGCACGGTCCCACGCACCGCCGCGCGTTCGAGGGCAGGCGGGAAAATACCGACTATGCCCTCGTTTCCGCGGACTATCTGGGCTTTGTCCCGAAAAAAATCTGCGACTGACGAAAAAATGATGGAAAAAAGGGTAGATATTTTGCAAAATGTATGATAGAATACCAATTCGCAATGAGCATCATTTGCTTGATACGGAGGAAAAAGAAACATGAATGTCAAGTCTGTTGAAAAACTGGAACAGAGCAGAGTCGCCGTCACCGTCGAGGTGACCGCCGAGGAATTTGAAGCCGCCGTTCAGAAGGCGTATCTCAAGATGCGTAATAAGATCAGCGTACCCGGCTTCCGTCCCGGTAAAGCCCCCCGCAAGATGATCGAAAAGATGTATGGGGCCGAGGTGTTCTATAACGACGCTGTGGACGCTGCTCTTCCGGATGCATATACGCAGGCGATCGGCCAGAGCGGCCTCGATGTGGTGGGTTATCCCGAGATCGCGATCGAGGGCGACAAGATCGATAAGGACGGCTTCACCTTCAAGGCGACCGTCGCCGTTTATCCCGAGGTCAAGCTTGGCCAGTACAAGGGCGTCAGCGCCCCTAAGGACGAGGTCAAGGTCAGCGCCGACGATGTCAAGGAGCGCCTGAACCAGATGGCCGAGCGCGAGGCTCGTCTCGTTTCCGTGGATCGCAAGGTCAAGAAGGGCGATACCGCCGTCATCGACTTTGAGGGCTTCGACAACGGCGTTCCCTTCGAGGGCGGCAAGGGCGAGAACCACGAGCTGGAGATCGGCTCCGGCAGCTTCGTCCCCGGCTTTGAGGATCAGATCGTCGGCATGAAGGCCGGCGAGGAGAAGGACATTGACATCACCTTCCCCGAGAATTACACCAAGGACCTCGCGGGCAAGCAGGTCGTGTTCCACGTCAAGGTCAACGAGGTCAAGGAAAAGCAGATGCCCGCGATGGACGATGAGTTCGCTAAGGATGTTTCTGAGTTCGAAACGCTCAAGGAACTCAAGGACGACATCAAGGCCAAGATCACGGCTGAGCGCGAGGAGAGCGTGAAGATCGCTTACGAGAACGCGCTGCTGGAGAAGGTCGCCGCCGGCATCGAGGCCGACATTCCCGCGGTCATGATCGAGGAGCAGAGCCGCCGTTTCCTCGACGAGTTCAAGCAGCGCCTGCAGGCACAGGGCATTCCTTATGACCAGTACTGCAAGATGACCGGCATGGACGAGGCCAAGTTCCTCGAGGACGGCAAGGAACCCGCCACCCGTCAGGTCAAGATGGACCTCGCCATCGCAGAGATCATCAAGGCAGAGAAGCTTGAGGTCAGCGAGGAGGAGGTCGAGGCGAAGTACAAGGCCATGGCCGAGCAGTACGGCATGGATCTTGAAATGCTCAAGAAGTACCTCGACGCGCCCACGGTCCACAGCCAGCTCCTGAACGAGAAGGCGGTTGCCGTCGTCGTGGACAACGCCAAGGTCGAAAAGGCTGCCAAGGCGCCCAAGGCCGCTGAGGGCGAGGAGAAGAAGCCTGCCGCCAGGAAGACGACGAAGAAGGCTGCCGAGGGCGAGGAGAAGAAGCCCGCCGCCAAGAAGACGACCAAGAAGGCCGCCGAGGGCGAGGAAGAAAAGAAGAGCGCCAAGAAGACCGCGAAAAAGGCCGCGGAGAAGGCTGAATAAGCCCCGCGCCGGTTATACTGAAAAGGCAAAAATAGAGATAGCCGATCAACCACAAATGCTCTCATTTGTGGTTGATTGCATACATACCGCAAATTTGAACAGGGTATGAACGTTTCTTAACGCGATACAAGGAGGTATCCACCATGAGCTTAGTCCCCTATGTTGTTGAACAGACCAACCGCGGCGAGCGGTCCTACGACATTTTCTCCCGCCTGCTGAACGACCGCATCATTTTCCTCGGCGAGGAGGTCAACGACACTACCGCGAGCCTCGTCGTCGCCCAGCTCCTCTATCTGGAGGCGCAGGACCCCGACAAGGATGTTCAGCTTTATATCAACTCCCCGGGCGGCAGCGTGACCGCCGGCATGGCGATCTACGATACCATGCAGTATATCAAGTGCGATGTGTCCACCATCTGCGTCGGCATGGCCGCGAGCATGGGCGCGTTCCTGCTCTCCAGCGGCGCGAAGGGCAAGCGCATCGCGCTGCCCAACGCAGAGGTCATGATCCACCAGCCCTCCGCCGGTACGCAGGGCAAGGTCACCGATATGGAGATCGATGTGGAGCATTTCCTCAAGATCAAGCAGCGCATCAACAAGATCCTTGCCGAAAACACCGGCAAGACGCCGGAGCAGATCAAGCTCGATTCCGAACGCGATAACTGGATGACGGCGGAGGAGGCCTGCGCCTATGGCCTGATCGACAAGGTTATCTATAAGAGATAACACAACGCCTGTAAAGGGAAAGGGCATTACAGAAAATGAGTGAAGAAACCAATAAGAAGCTCCTTCGCTGCTCGTTTTGCGGCAAGTCTGAGAAGGAGACGCACCGCATGATCCAGGGACCCGGCGGCGTGCGTATCTGCGACGAATGCGTCCGGCTGTGCATGGAGATCGTTGAAGATGGATACGAGGCGGGCAGCGAGGAGATCAACTCGCCGGACGAGATCCCCACGCCGCACGAGATCCGCGCCGTGCTGGATCAGTATATCATCGGACAGGACGCGGCGAAGGTCGCGCTGAGCGTGGCGGTCTACAACCACTACAAGCGCATCTTCTTCGGCGGCGGCGACGACGTGGAGCTGCAAAAGAGCAATATTCTGCTCCTTGGCCCCACGGGCAGCGGCAAGACGCTCTTTGCCCAAACGCTCGCGCGAATCCTCAAGGTCCCGTTTGCCATTGCGGACGCGACGACGCTCACCGAGGCGGGCTATGTCGGCGACGATGTGGAGAACATTCTTCTGCGCCTTCTGCAGGCGGCAGACTATGATGTGGAACTTGCCGAGCGCGGCATCATCTATGTCGACGAGATCGACAAGATCGCCCGCAAGAGCGAGAACACCTCCATCACGCGCGATGTGTCCGGCGAGGGCGTGCAGCAGGCGCTTTTGAAGATCGTCGAGGGCACGGTCGCGAATGTCCCGCCGCAGGGCGGACGCAAGCACCCGCATCAGGAGTTCATCCAGATCGACACGCGCAACATTCTCTTTATCTGCGGCGGCGCGTTCGAGGGGCTGGACAAGATCATCGAGCATCGTCTCGACCGCAAGAGCATCGGCTTCGACGCGGTCATCGAGGGCAAGCGGGAGAAGGACAGCGCCCGCATTCTGCGCGAGGTGCAGCCGCACGACATTCTCAAGTTCGGCATCATTCCCGAGCTGGTGGGCCGTCTGCCCGTCATCGCCGCGCTCGACGAGCTGCGGCGCGAGGATCTTGTCCGCATCCTGACCGAGCCGAAAAACGCGCTCGTCAAACAGTATCAGAAGCTCCTGAGCTACGATGGCGCGGAGCTTATCTTTGATAAGCCGGCGCTTGAAGCCATCGCCGACAAGGCGATCGAACGCAAGATCGGCGCGCGCGGTCTGCGCGCGGTGATGGAGGGCCTGCTCACGCAGGTGATGTACGATCTTCCCTCGGACCGCACGGTGGACCGTGTGACCATTTCGGCGGACTGCGTGAACGGCAAGGAGCCGCCGCAGCTCAGCCACAGACCGGAAAAGGAGGAACAGCCGCCCGCGGAGCTTCCGCCGGTGGACAGCGCCTCCTGATCCAGTAAGGAGACCCTATGGAAGCAATGACCAAAAACATTCCGGCGCTCGCCATGCGTGGTCTGACGGTTTTTCCGCGCATGACGACCAGCTTTGATGTGGAGCGCGGCATTTCCGTCCGCGCCCTTGAACGCGCCATGGAGACGGGGCAGGAGCTGTTCCTCGTCACCCAGCGCGAGCTTGCCGTCGAAGCGCCGGAGGAAAAAGATCTCTATGAGATCGGCACCGTAGCGCATATCATTCAGGTGCTGCGCGCGTCCAACTCCATGGTGCGCGTGGTGATGGAGGGGCGCAGCCGCGCGCGGCTCAAGCGTCTTTGGCAGCGCGAGCCGTTTCTGCAGGCGCAGGTCGAACTGATCGGTGAAGCGAAGCCGCTGCGTCGCGGCAACCGCACCGAGGCCATGCTGCGCCAGACCTACGCACTTTTCGGCGAGTATAACGAGCTGCTGCCCAAGCAGCCGGAGAGCCTGTTGGCAACCGTTATGGACGCGACCGACCCGGGCTACCTTGCCGACCTCATCGCGCAGAACATCAACCTGCGCTATCAGGACAAGCAGTCCGTGCTGGAGGAGCTGCGTCCGCTCGTGCGCCTGCGCCGTGTGAACGAGATCCTCACGCGCGAGATCGGCGTTATCGCCATGGAACAGGACATCGAGAGCAAGGTGCGCGAGCGCGTCGGTCAAATTCAAAAGGACATGATCCTGCGCGAGCAGATCAAGGTTCTGCAAAACGAGATCGGCGAGGGCGACAGCGACGCCGAGTTTGACGAGTACCGCGCACGGATCGCGGCCTGCCGCCTGCCGGAGGAGACGGAGAAAAAGCTCCTCAAGGATGTGGAGCGCCTCTCCCGCCAGCCGTTCGGCAGCGCGGAGGCGAGCGTCCTGCGTAACTACCTCGACACCGTGCTGGATATGCCGTGGGGCGTGGAGACGAAGGAACGCTCGAGCGTCGAGGCGGCGCGCCGTCGGCTCGACCGGGACCACTACGGCCTTGCCAAGGTCAAGGAACGCATTCTGGAGTTCATCGCCGTGCGGAAGCTCAATCCGGATGCCAAGGGGCAGATCATCTGTCTCGTCGGCCCGCCGGGCGTGGGCAAGACCTCTATCGCGCTGAGCATCGCCAAGGCGATGAACCGCAAGACCGCGCGGCTGTCGCTCGGCGGCGTGCGCGACGAGGCGGACATCCGCGGCCACCGCAAGACCTACATCGGCGCGATGCCCGGCCGCATCATCGAGGCCATCTCCCGCAGCGGCTCGATGAATCCGCTGCTCGTTCTCGACGAGGTGGACAAGTTGGCAAGCGACCAGCGCGGCGACCCCGCGTCGGCGCTGCTCGAGGTGCTTGACAGCGAGCAGAACTACGCCTTCCGCGACCACTATCTGGAAATTCCGGTCGATCTCAGCCACGTCATGTTCCTCATGACCGCCAACACGACCGACACCATTCCGCGCCCGCTGCTCGACCGCATGGAGGTCATCGAGCTGCCCAGCTACACGGACGAGGAAAAGGTACATATCGCCGTGGACTATCTGCTCCCTAAGGAGAAGAAGGCGAACGGCGTTGCCCCCGCCGCGCTGCGGCTGGACGAGAGCGCGCTGCGCGCGGTCATCTCCGGCTACACGCGCGAGAGCGGCGTGCGTAATCTGGAACGCGAACTCGGCAGGCTTTGCCGCAAGGCGGCAATGAGTTTTGCCACAAGCGATGTAAAGCGAATCAACATTACAGAAAAGAACCTGACGGATTACCTCGGCGTCCCGCGCTACACGCGAGACGAGGCGGCAAAGACCGATCTTGTCGGCGTGGTGAACGGTCTTGCGTGGACGCAGGTCGGCGGCGAGATACTGCCAGTCGAAGCCGGTGTGATGGACGGCACGGGCAAGCTGGAGCTGACGGGCAATCTCGGCGATGTGATGCAGGAGAGCTGCCGTGCGGCGCTCTCGTGCCTGCGCCAGCGCACCGCCCAGCTTGGCCTGCCGGCGGACTTTTATAAGACCAAAGACATTCATATCCACTTCCCCGAGGGGGCGGTCCCCAAGGACGGTCCCAGCGCGGGCATTGCCATTACCACGGCGCTGCTCTCGGCGCTCACGGGCCGCGCCGTGCGCCACGAGGTCGCTATGACCGGCGAGGTCACGCTGCGCGGACGGGTCCTGCCCATCGGCGGACTGCGCGAGAAGAGCATGGGCGCGCTCCGCGCGGGCGTCCGCACCGTCATCCTTCCGATGGAGAACGAAAAGGACCTTGCGGAGATCGACCCGGAGGTGCGCGCGAAGCTGCGCTTCGTTCCGGTCGAAACGGTGGACGCCGTCTTTGCCGAGGCGCTGGTCTATCCCGACGCCCTACAGAGCGGCTGCTCCGACGCGCTGCTCGCGCCCGCCGAGGGCGGAAAGCTGCCGATGCTGCGAGTCTAAACTTCAGAAGCGGAGAAAACCTTATGGCGATCAACTTCAACAAAGCGGAATTTGTCCTCAGCGCGACCGCGCCCGCACAGTTCGTCCACGACGGCCTGCCGCAGCTCGCGTTTGCGGGGCGGTCGAATGTCGGCAAGTCGAGCGTGATCAACTGCCTTGTGAACCGCAAAAATTTTGCCCGCGTCGGCGCGACCCCTGGCAAGACCACCCAGATCAACTACTTCCGGATCGACAAGAGGCTCTACCTCGTCGATCTGCCGGGCTACGGCTACGCCAAGGTCTCGCAGGCCGAGCGCGACCGCTGGGGCCGCCTGATGGAGAATTATTTCCAGAGCGCGGGGCTTATCGACCTCGGCGTGCTGATCGTCGATGCCCGCCATAAGCCGACGGGGGACGATGTGACGATGCGCGAATGGTTCCGTCAGATCGGTTGCCCGATGGTGGTCGTGGCGAACAAGCTCGACAAGCTCAAAAAGAGTGAGATCGAGCCGAACCTCGCCCTCATCCGCGAGACGCTTGACCTCGGCGGGGAGGATGTGCTCGTGCCGTTTTCCGCCGAAAAAGGCGAAGGGAAGAATACCCTCATTACCGCCCTTGCCGCCCACCTGAAGGGCTGACAACGAAAACAGGACCGATGAAAAACGCGGGAGATGCGCTGCGGCGCGTCTCCCGCGTTTTTGGCTTCTCTTACGGCTGACCGACCTCTTCCGCCGTGCGCTCCAACCAACCGCGCCCCTCGGTGCAGCGGGCGACGAGGAACGAAACAGCATAGTCGCCCGCGGCGTTGACCATCGTGGCGGGCGGGTCTACAAGGTTGCCGATGGTGACGGCGATGGGGTAGGCGACTGCCATCTGCTCGGGGAAGAAGAGCGAACAAAGAATGAACTCGGCGATGTATCCGCCGCCCGGAATGCCGCTCATGGCGACGGAGGAGAACACCGCCACGGCCAGCACCCGCAGGAAAAGCCCCGCCCCCTCGAACGGCAGACCGAACACGCCGAAGAGGAAGGCGACCTTCAGTACGCAGCTGAAGCACGAGCCGTCCATGTGCATCGTCGCGCCCATCGGCAGCACGAGGTCGCTGACCTCATGCGGCACGCCGCTTTCCTCCGCGGCCTCCATGTTCGCGGGAATGGTCGCGACCGACGAGCAGGTGCCGAGCGCCGTCACAGCGGGGCGCAGGATATGGCGGCGCAGCGTCCGCACGCCCGCGCGCCCCGCGCCGAGATAGGCGAGGAGCGGAAACGCCGCCAGCGCGTAGACGAAGCACAGCGGGTAATACAGCGCCATGGCGCGCCCGTAGGCCGCCGTGATCTGCGGGCCGTAGTTTGCCACCATCGCGGCGAAAAAGCCGAAGAAGGCGATGGGGGCGTAGCAGCTCACGAGCGAGACCATCTTCAAAAGGCATTTGGTCGCGTCGTCCAGCACCCGCGCCGTCACCGTGTCCGGTCCGCCGCAGGCGGAAACGGAAAAGCCGAAGAGCAGGGAAAAGACGATCAGCGGCAGCATGGCGCGCCGCGAGAGAAGGGCGGAGAAGTCGTTGACGGTGAAGAAATTGACGATGAGGGTGGAAAGCGGCGTGGGTGCGTCCACCGTACCCGCGGCAATATTCGTCCACGGCGCAAGGACCGGCGGGAAGATGCGAACGAGTACGAGCATGAGGAACGCGGCGAACAGTCCGGTGACGACGAACGCTGCGAGCGTCGCACCCATGATACGCCCCGCCTTGCGCCGCGAGCGCATATTGGCAAGGCTGCCCGCAAGCGAGCAGAACACCAGCGGCACGACAAGGCAGAACATCAGGTTGATAAACACCGTGCCGAGCGGCTCCAGACACGCCGCCTCCGGCCAGACCGCGCCGACGGCGCAGCCGAGTACGATACAGCCGAGCATCGCGGCGAGAAAGCCGTAGCTTCGCCAAAACGAATGGGTCATAGAAAGCCCTCCCTACTCCGAAATTATGGTCTCTATTCCCATTCATAGCGGGAGACAGGCACGAATATGACCGCAATTTCGAAAATGGGCGCGAAAAAAGGGGGACAGCCTCGGCTGTCCCCCTCGGTGGAGCTTATCCGTTTTCCTCCACGCGGAAGTATTTGAGCAGCTTCCGCTCGCCGTATACGAGGTCGTACTGCATCATGCGCTGTGCGTCGAGCGTCTGTGCGCTGTCTGCCGGAATTTCACCGTAGGCCGTGCCGTCGGCATCGACAAACAGGCGCGGGCGGGAGAGCAGGTAGTCGCGGCTCGCCGTTTCGTTGAGCCAGCGGAGGTAGAGCGAACGATCCAGTCCCGCGCGGGCGAGTACATTCGCGCCAAGCAGAACGGAGCTTTCCGCGCAGTCCGCCTCCGGCTCGGCCTCGTAATTCGTCCAGATGAGATAGTCCGTCGAAAGCATTTCCTTCAGCTCGTCGGGCGTCCATTGGAGCGAGTCCGTCGTGGGGACGCGACCGAGCGTGGAGTAGAGCGTGGAGGCGTCGGAGAGCGTCATGGACGGCAGGTGGTCGCCGTAGAAGACGAGCATCACCGGCTCGCCGCAGGCTTCAAAGTAGTCCGCCAGCTCGCCGAGCGCCGCGTCGGCGTGGTGCAGACCGATGAGCAGCGCGTCCAACACCTCGCGCTCGCTGTCGCTCAGGCGCTCGCAGGTGTAGTCAAGACCGGAGGGATAGCCGTACTTTTCCGCGGTGTAGGGCTGATGATTTTCCATCGTGGTGATCTGCATGAACACCGGCGCGCCGTCCCTGCGATTTTCAAAGCGGTCAATGACCTCGTCCACCAATGTTTCGTCGGAGGCATACAGTCCGCTGAAATTGACGGGGACCTCAAAATCGTCGGAGAAAATGACATTCTCGAAGCCGAGCGCGGGCATGACCTCCGCACGGCGGTAGAGGGTGGAATTGTGCGAGTGGATGTAGTAGGTCTCGTAGCCGTTCGCCGCAGCGTCGCGCGCGACGGAAGGAAGGTCGGTGTACACATCGCCGTCCTTGCGCTGCAGGGCGGTGATGGCGTCGCTCTCCTTGAGCAGATCGCCGCTGAACCCCGTCAGCGTCTCCAGCTCCACATTGCCTGTGCCGCCGGCGTAGGTGCTGGAAAGGAAGCGGCCGTTCGTGCTCGTTTCGCACAGACGATGGAAGTTCGGCAGCGGGTCCTCGCGGAAGGTGATGCCCTCAAAGCGGGTCACGTCGAAAAAGCTTTCGGAGAGGATCATCAGGATGTGCGGCTTCACACCGCCGTCCTCCGCCGCGTCCGCTTCATCCGAGCGGGCGAGGTAGAGCATATTCTGAAGATGGTTGACCGTGTCGGCGTCGTAGGACGAATAGTCCACCTTTTCGCCCGCGGCCCACGCGGAGAACAGGCCGAGCAGCGCGCCGCCGCGGTCGAGCCGCTCCTCCTGCGCGGCGCAGCCGTCCGTCAGCGCGGCGGCGTGGTCGAGCATGGCGCTGCCGCCGAAGCAGGAGAGCAGCAGCGGGAGAGAGACGGCGACGCACAGAAAGGACGAGAGCGAAGCGCCGCGGCGCGGCAGCTTCGTACGGCACAGCCAGGCGGCGGCCGCCAGAACAGCAAAGAGGATCAGGCTTCGCACGGTGACGGCGGAGAAGCTGATCTTTGGCATGGCATAAGACACAATATCACCTGCATTGGGAAAGAGAGTAAAGTCGCTGAGCATCAGCGGGAAGCCGTTGATCACGGCCTTGTAGTGGTCCACGAGCGCGGTGAGCGCGGCAAACGCGCCGCACAGGAGCGTCCCGGGACCGTAGCTGCCGAGCAGCGCACGAAGCAGAAGCTGCGCCGCGCCGAAAAGAAGCACGAAAAACGCGCAGGCGCTGCCGTGCATCCAGAGCCATGTCCACGCCGCACCGAAGCCCTGCAGCGTGATGGCCTGCGAGAACCAGAGCATACACAGCGGAAGAATCACGCAGCACAGCGCGTGCTTCAAACACTCCAGCGCCAGCTGGAAGCGCCAGCCGAGCCGCTGCAGCCGTATGTACCACGATAGGATGTGCGCCAGCGCGGTAAAGAGGAAGCTGCGCTCGAACCATGCCGCAAGCCGCCCGGAAGGGCGCGGACGGAACGGAGCCGCTTCCGCGAGTATCGCTTCGTTGACTGTGTTCATTCGCGCCCTCCTTTCGATTTCGGCATACATATAACAGCATACCATTTTTTTCGGCGGATTTCCACTAAATTTGCAAATTTAATAATTTTTTGCGAAAATGGCAAAAAGGGCTTGACTGTCAAGCTGCTTTATGCCCTACAATAGGGTATCATAGCCTTGGGACGACCCCTTACCGAGCAAAAAAGGAGAGCCTATGAACATCAAGGAGATCGAACAGCGCAGCGGTCTGACGCGCGCAAATATCCGCTATTACGAGCAGGAGGGTCTGCTTGCTCCCGCACGGCAGGAGAACAGATACCGCGACTACAGCGAGGAGGACCTTGAAACGCTGCTGCGTATCGCGCTGCTGCGGAGCCTCGGCTTTTCGCTCGACGAGATCCGCCGCCTGCAAAGCGGCGAGCTGGACCTTGCCGCCGCCATGCGCTCGCGCAGCGCGGCGCTGGAGGCGGAGGGCCGGCGTCTGCTGGCGGCGCGGAATGTGTGCGACGCCATATCGCGGGAGGTGACAAGCTATTCCACATTACAGGCGGAGCCGTATCTTACCGAGCTTGAGCCGGACGCGGTGGCGGGGCAGAGAGATGTTGCCGAGCCGCACCCGTGGCGGCGCTTCCTTGCCCGCGGCATCGACCTCGCGCTCGTGGGGCTTCCGGTCTCCTTCGTGCAGTATGTGCTGCTGCACCACAGCTTCGCAAATGTTACCGATTGGGAGAACATCGTCTGCGGCCTGATCGGCTGGGGATTGCTGATCCTCCTTGAGCCGCTGCTGCTCGCGCGCTTCGGCACGACCGTTGGCAAGCGGTGCATGGGCATCACCGTCACGCGGACGGACGGCGAAAGGCTCAGCTACAGCGAAGCGATGAGCCGAACGGCGCTCGTGTGGGTTTACGGCGCAGGACTCGGCCTGCCCATCGTAGAGCTTGTGTGCGCCTACCGCAGCTACCGCCGCTATACGCGGGGCGAGGACCTCGCGTGGGAGGCGGGCAGCATCGAACGCTTCGATGAGCGCGGCACGGGAAAGATGGCGCTGCTCTGTGCGGCAAGCTGGGCGGTGTGCGGCGCGTTGAGCGTCGCTATGGCGTTAGCTGCCCTGCTGCCGCCGAACCGCGGCGGTCTGACCGTGGCGGAATTTGCGGAGAATGTCAATTTCTACCGCGGCTACTTTGACTGCGGCGAGCGCTGGTCGCTCGACGAAAACGGCGAATGGGCAGAGAACCAATACGAGAATGTGGTCTACTTCGGCGGGGGCGACGGCCCCGCGCCGTTCACCTACACGGTGGAGGACGGAACGCTCCGCGCCGTGCATTGGGCGTATACCGAGACGGCGGAAACGATCTACGGCACGGGGGAAGAGAACGCCCGCATGGCGTACCTCGCGCTCGCCGCGGCGCAGAAAGGCACGAGCCTTTTCAACATCCGCAGCGTGGTAGAGCAGATCGGCTCGAACCGCTGGGCGGGCGATGCCGACTACTCCGCCGCGTGGAGGAATGTCGAAATGCGCTACGACGCGCAGATCGGGGGAGGTTATCACTACTATGATAGTGGCAGCGGCTTCTTTCTCTCCGTGCAGGACGGACAGCCCATCACGGTCACGCTGACCTTTGACGCGAAGGTCATGGAGTAACATACGAAAACGGCGGAGCGGCGGCACTTTTTGTGCCGCCGCTTTGAAATTTTATCCCCCTGGGGGGCTTGCGGAGGGGAAAGTCCTGTCGTAGACTGGAAACAGACTAAGCTTTCAGGAGGTTTTTTCCGATGCGAAGAGCAACGACCATGACTGCCACCAAGCGTCTTGTCCTTACCGCGGTGAACATCGCGCTCTGCCTTGTTCTGCCGATGGCGTTCCACTCTATTCCGAACGGCGGTTCTATCCTGCTGCCGATGCACATTCCCGTGCTGCTGTGCGGCATGGTCTGCGGCGCGCCCTACGGCGCGGTCTGCGGCTTGCTCGGCCCGCTGCTCTCCGGCGTCGTGACCGGCATGCCGCCCGCGGCGGTCCTGCCCGCCATGATGGTCGAATGCGCCGTGTACGGCCTTGTGACCGGACTGATGCTCCGCTTTGTCCGCACGGGCAGGCTGTACGCCGACCTCTATCTCTCCCTCATCGTCTCCATGCTCCTCGGACGCGTGGTCTCCGGCATCGCTAAGGCGCTGGTGTTTCAGGCGGGGAAGTACACCCTTGCCGCGTGGGTGACGGCGAGCTTCGTCACGGCGCTGCCGGGCATCGTGCTGCAGCTTGTCGCCGTGCCGAGCATCGTTTACTATCTCGTGCGCGCGGGACTGCTCCCGCAGCGCTATCCGAAGTGAGGGAGAAGGCATGAACAAGCAGGAGATCGCCGCCTATTTCGACCGCGCCGCCGCCCGCTGGGACGCGGAGATGATCCGCAGCGACGCGGTCATTTCCGACATTCTCGACGCCGCGCGCGTCCGCGCGGGCGCGGATGTGCTGGATGTGGCCTGCGGCACGGGCGTGCTGATCCCCGATTACCTCGCGCGGGGCGCCCGCAGCGTGACCGCCATCGACCTGTCGCCGGAGATGACGCGCATCGCGCGCGAAAAATTCGCGCACGACCCGCGCGTGGAGGTCCTCTGCGGCGACGCGGAGACCCTCGGCGGCGCGCCGCGCTTCGACTGCATCATGCTCTACAACGCCTTTCCGCACTTTCCCGACCCCCAGCGCCTGCTCGACGCGCTGCGCCCGCTGCTGCGCGCAGGCGGTACGCTCACCGTGGCGCACGGCATGAGCCGCGCGCGCATCGACCGCCACCATGAGGGCGGCGCGAGCCGCGTCTCGCGCGGGCTGATGAGCGAAAAGGTACTCGCCGCGCTCTTTGAGCTGCACGGCTTTTCCGTCGCCGTCCGCGTATCGGACGAGCGGCACTATCAGGTCACCGGAAGAAAGGACCGCGCGTGATATGCGCGGTCCTTTCTCTTGTGCGCTCCGGCGGATCTCTGAATGGAAAGAAATGGCAAAAATGCGTCAAAATATGGGGAAATATGCAGGAATGCTTTTGACATTTTCTTATTTTTATGCTAAAGTACGAGTAGCCAAAAAACAAAGTCAGAGCGATCCAGCGACGCAAAGCGAAAGGGGCTGTCCCCGCGGCGAGATGGTCGGATAGTTACCGAAGTGTAAGGAGAGGTACCGCCGTACAATGGATAAAAACGGAAGAAAGAGAATACTGATCGCGGACGATTCGGAATTGAACCGTGCGGTATTGATCGATTATCTGGAGGCGGACTACGATCTCGTGGAGACCGCCGACGGAGCGGAGACCATCGAGATGCTGCGCCGCCACCATAGGGAGATCGACCTTGTCCTGCTGGACATTGTGATGCCGGAGGCGGACGGCTTCGATGTGCTGACCGAGATGGAGCGCAGTAAGTGGCTGGCGGATACGCCGGTCATCATGATCACAGGCGACCCGACCAACGCGCACATGGAACGCGCGTTCCGACTGGGCGCGTCGGACTATATCAGCCGTCCCTTCCTGCCAAGCGTCCTCAGCCGCCGCATCCAGAATACCCTGACGCTCCACGCAAGGAAAAAACAGGTGATCGAGCAGGTTTCGAGGCAGATCCGCCGCAAGGAGTGGAGCAACGGACTGACCGCCTCCATTCTCAGCTGCGCGGTGGAATTTCGCTGCGGGGAGAGCGGCACGCATATGCACCATGTGGGACGCCTGACGGGAATGCTGCTCAACCGCCTGATGGAAAAGAGCGACCAGTACCGCCTCACCGGCGACGAGGTCGGCACGATCTCTCTGGCTGCCGGACTGCACGACATCGGAAAGCTGCTGGTTCCGGAGGAACTATTGAATAAGCCCTCGGCGCTGACGGAAGAGGAGTTGGCGGTCGTCCGCCGTCACGCGGTACTCGGCTCTACGCTGATCGGCGATCTGCCCATCGATCAGGACGAGCCGCTGATCCGCTATGCAAGGGACATCTGCCGCTGGCATCATGAGCGCTGGGATGGCCGCGGCTATCCGGACGGACTGCGGGGGACAGAGATTCCGCTCGTCGTCCGCGTGGCGTCTGTGGCGGACGCGTACGATACGCTGGTGAGCAAACACAGCTGTAAGCCGGCCTTTTCGCACGAGCGGGCCATGGAGATGATCGCGGACGGCGAGTGCGGAAGATTTGATCCGCTGGTGCTTGAATGCCTGACCGACCTTTCGGATACGCTGAAGGAGGAAACGGCGAAGACCGCGCTGCTCGATCGGGAGCAGAGCGCGGTACACGAGCTGGTGGACGAGTTTTACCGCTATCAGGGCGCGAGCGGAGCAAGAGAGGTCCAGCAGCTGGAGGACGAGCGCAGCAAGCGGCGCATCATCAACGATATGTCCGATGAACTGTGGTTCGAGTACACGGCCAAGCCGCCCGCGCTGACGCTCTCCAACAGCGCCGCCGCAGCGCTCGGCCTGCCGGAGCTGATCGAGGATCCGGAACATAACCGTAAGTTTCTTGCCGCGGTGGGGGAGGACTTCCTACAGGAGCTGCACCGCCGCTTGGAGTCTGCCTCGGCGGACGAAAACTATCTGGAGATGGAAGTGCAGCTGACGCTGAACGGAGCGCTCTGTTGGGGCCAACTGACCATTGTGGTGATGCGGGCGGCGCAGGAGCTGGGATGTTGCAGCGCCATGATGGGCAGGATCAAGGACATCGACGAGCGCTACCTCCGGCTCAAGGAGATGGAGGACAGCGGCGAGGCGAGTACAATGACGCCGCTGCTGGGCGGCACGGGCGATGTTCTGCGCGTGACAAAAGAGCAGATCGTCGGGCTTCTGAACGGCTATAAGCGGCTGTTCGATGTGGTGCGGTTGGTCGATCCCGAGGCCTGCCTGCAGGTCGTGCTGGACGATATGGGCCGCACGATGGAAAAGAACGCCCACTGCTATTCGGCGTGGGGGCGGGGCAAGCGCTGCGAGAACTGCATCTCCCAGCACACGGTGCTGACCCGCAGCACGCAGACCAAGCTTGAGACCGTCGAAAACGATGTGTACTACATCGTTTCCACCTATGTGGAGGTGGACGGGCGGCCCTACGCATTGGAGCTGGTCAGCCGCATCGACCAGAACGCGCTGCTTAACGGCGGCGGAAAGGAGACCCTTCTCAACCAACTGCTGGTCCGCAACCGTCAGGTCTACATCGACTCGGTCACAAAGGTCTACAACCGCCGCTACTACGACGATCGCCTGCGCGATCTGAGCGGCGAGTACACTTTCGCCATGATCGACATGGACAACTTTAAGAGCATCAACGACCGCTTCGGTCATCCGGCGGGCGACGCGGCGCTCTACCGCGCGGCGCAGGCCATCAAATCGGTGATCCACGCCGAAGACGAGTTGGTGCGCTACGGCGGCGATGAGTTTTTCCTCATCTTCCACAACATGCCGGAGGATCGGCTGGAAAAGGAACTTCAGGAGATCTGCCGCACGCTGGAGGAGATCCGCATTCCGGAGTATCCGGAGCTGCGTATCAGCGCCAGCATCGGCGGCGCGCACGACGCCGGTAAGATGTCGCGTATGCTGCGAAAGGCCGACCTTGCCATGTATAAGGCAAAGGCGAAGCGAGACTGCGTAAAGATCTATGCCGAGGCCGATGACGAGCAGGACGAGGAGACCGCGCCGGAAACGGATACGCCGACCGTGCAGCTGCCGGAGACGCCGGAGAAGATCGACAAGGTGACATGGATCTACAACCGCGGTGCCTTCTACGACAGGGCGCGGAAGCTGATCGATTCGCACGAGGCGGGTTATTATCTCATCTCCTGCGCCAACATTCGCAACTTTAAGCTGGTCAACGACCAGTACGGCACAGAAACCGGCGATCAGGTACTCCGCCATGTCGCAAGCTGCATCAAGCACTTTACCGACGGCGTGGACGGCATCTGCGCGCGCTTCGCGGCGGACGAGTTTGCCGTGCTGCTGCCGGCGGTCTACATGGATTCGGAGGAGCTTGACGCGGCTTACGCACAGGCGGCGGTGCCGAACTGCATCCCGCAGCGCATCCGCCTGCGGGTGGGCCGGTACCTTATTGACCGGCCGGTCCAGCCGGTCAGCGCGATGTACGACCGCGCGAAGATCGCTGCAAATTCCATCAAGGACGATTACGAGCGCTATCTCGCGCAGTACAACGACTCGATGCGCGACGCGCTGGTGAGCGAGCAGCGCATTCTGGACGATATTCTCGACGCGCTGCGCGACGGCGAGTTTGAGCCGTGGTTCCAGCCGCAGTACGACCATGCGACCGGCGCGATGATCGGCGCTGAGGCGCTGGCGCGGTGGAAACGGGACGGTGCGTATGTTTCGCCCGCGGAGTTCGTTCCGGTGCTGGAGCAGAGCGGTCTGATCTATCAGATGGACCAGTACATCTGGGAGCGGGTCTGCATCCTGCTGCGCCGCTGGATCGACGAGGGCCGCGAGCCGCTGCCCGTATCGGTCAACATTTCCCGACGCGACATCATGCACGATGATTTTATCGGGGTCCTGACGGGGATCGTGAAAAAGTATGACGTTCCTATCCGCCTCTTCCGGCTGGAGATCACGGAATCCGCGTTCGCGGATTCCACGCACCGCATCATTGAAAGAGTCAATGAGCTGATCCGGCAGGGCTACACGGTGGAGATCGACGATTTTGGCAGCGGGTACTCCACGCTCAACTCGCTCAAGGATGTTCCGGCTGCGATCCTCAAGCTCGATATGCGCTTTTTCGAGGAAACGGAAAATCAGGAGCGCGCGGGGAACATCGTGGAATCCGTCGTCCGCATGACGAAGTGGCTCGGCATGGAGGTCATCGCCGAGGGCGTGGAGGATCGGGAGCAGGCGGATTTCCTAAAATCCATCGGCTGCCATTACATTCAGGGCTATTACTATGCCCGCCCCATGCTCACGGAGGACTACGAGCAGCTGCTTGACGAATGCCGGAAGGAGCCGGAACTGACGCATCTGCGGAAGGTCAAGGCGCTGGAGAACAGCGAGTTCTGGAATCCGAGGTCCATGGAGACCCTGATCTTCAACAGCTATGTCGGCGGCGCGTGCATCTTTGAATTCCATAACGGAAAAACGGAGCTGCTGCGCATGAACGACCGCTATGTGCGGGAGTTCGGCGGCGTGATGCCGGCGGACGCCGACATCGGCCGCGCCTCCATCACGCAGTATCTGGACGGGGAGGATCAGGAAACGCTGCTCGCGTCCATCCGTGAGGCGCTGAAGACCGGCGGAGAAACGACCTGCGAGATCAAGGCTTCAAACGGCGCCCATGTGGAGTATCTGCGCGTTTCCGTGCGCATTATCGCCCGCGTGGACGACCGTGCGCTGGGCTACAGCATGGTGCTGAACATGACCGAGCAGCGTGTGGCGGAGATGAAAGAGCGCAACGCCTCCCGCCAGCTCCAGTCGATCATAGGCAACATCGACGGCGGCGTGATCGCCACGGTGTTCCGCAGCCCGACGGACATTGAGGTGATCTTCACCAACGACGGCTTTTTCAAGCTCTACGGCTTTACGCGGGAGCAGTATAAGGCGGAGGTCGGCTTCATCAACGACCTGCTCTATCCGGCCGACCGCGGCTGGGTGGAGGAGACGGTAGCCCGCGTGGTCCGCGACCGGACGACCAAGACCTACGAATACCGCTGCTACAGGCGCGACGGCAGCGTGATCTGGGTACGCATGAAGAATTCCATCGTTTCGCTGGAGGGTATGAGCGATACGGTGCTGCTCGGCATCGTGACCGACATTACCGAGGAGCGCGAGGCACAGCAGAAGCTGAGGGAGACGAACGGTCAGCTCCGCTTCCTGAACGAGTCCGCGCACGATATACTCGCCCAGCCGGACAGCGCGCAGGCCATCGTACACACGCTGCGAAACATTATGCAGTATTTCGCTGCGGAGCGTGCCTATGTGATCGAGCTGGATCATGACCGGCGGGTGATGAACAACACCTACGAGATCTGTGCCGAGGGCGTGCGGAGCGAAAAAGAGAAGCTTCAGAACATTCCCTTCGAGGTCTCGCCGCTCTGGTTCGAGATTTTGCAGAAGAATGAAAATGTGCGGATCGATTCGGTCGATGCGCTGGGCGACGACCAGCGCGCCCTGCGCGAGCTGCTGCAGGCGCAGGGGATCCGCAGTATGCTCGCCACACCGCTGCTGTGCGAGGGAAAGCTGATCGGCTATGCCGGAGTGGACAATCCCACGCGGGCCGTCGACCAGATCGTTCATCTGGCGGCGCTGAGCGATTACATCACCGTCCTGCTCGTGCGCCGCAACCTGAACGCGGAGATCGACAGCGAGCAGAAGATGTTCCTCGACCTGATGAACGATATGCGGGACGGCTTCGTGCGGCTCAAGGCCGGGGCGGACGGAAAATTCATGCTCGTCTACATCAACGACAGCATGCGCCGCTTCCTGCGGGCGGACGAGAAAATGATGCAGTCCGCCTATGCGCTTGATACGCTCGCGGGCGTTCATCCCGACGACCGTCCGTTCGCGGTGGAGAATATCCGCAGGTGTCTTGCGAAGGATCGTCCGGCGGGCGAGCGCGTCCGCTGCCGTCTGGTGCGCGGCGACGGAACCTATGTTTCCGTTTCGCTCTCCGGCAGGGAAAGCCGGGACGAGCAGGGCCGCCGCTACCTGAACCTTTTCTACTATCTCGATACGGCGGAGGAAGCCGGAAGCACGTAAAAAATGGAGAGCGTCGATTTTCGACGCTCTCCATTTTTTATGAACCGAAGGACTCAGCCGATGCCGCCCCATGCCGCGCCGAAGATCAGCGCGAGGAGGGCGAGGGTGCAGTACACATACTTGCCCAGCGGGTAAAACCAGCCGCCGAGCGGCTTGCGGATGCCGTAGGAAACGGCTTTGAGCGCCGTTTCCTTTCGCAGCACCCAGAAGAACATGATGCCTGCGAGCAGAGCGCCGAGCGGGCAGATGTAGATGGACACCACATCCATCCATTGCGAGGTCCACGGCTGGATGAGCAGGGCGATGAAGCCGCCGAGCAGACCGATGAGGACGACTGCGGGGACGCGGCCGATGCGGAACTTCTCCTGCAAGAAGGCGACGGGCGCTTCGTACAGGTTGACGATGGAGCTTACACCCGCAAAGAGGACGCAGATGAAAAAGATCATGCCGACGACGCGCCCGCCCGCCATGCCGTTGAGGACATTGACGAGGTAGATGAACATCAGCCCAGGACCGCCGTCAGAGGGTGCCACGCCGCCCGCCGCCATGGCGGGCAGAATGACGAACGCCGCCAGCAGCGCGGCAAGGGTATCGAACACGGCAACGTTGCGGGCGGAGGAGGGAATGTCCTCGTCGCGGCTGAGGTAGGAGCCGTAGATCACCGAGCCGTTGCCCGCCACGGAAAGGGAGAAGAAGGCCTGCCCGAAGGCATAGACCCACACCTCAATGTTCCGCAGACCCGCGGGGTCGAGCGTGAAAATGTAGCGGTAGCCGGCGGACGAGCCGGGGAGAAAGGCGATGTACACGCCGAGAAGAAGAAAAAGAGCAAACAGCGCGGGCATCATCACCTTGTTGGCGCGCTCGATGCCGCCGCCGATGCCGAACGCCATAATGGCAAGAGAGAGAACAAGACCGACGACGAGCCACGCGCCGTTGCCTACGGTGAACAGACCGCCGGAGAGCATCATGGAAACGGCTCCACCCAGCGTATCGGCCTCCGGCGCGGCGGCGCTGAAGGCGCCGACGATGCGGCCCATATCCGTGCCGAGGGCGTAAAGCCCGCCGGAAATGCCCATCGCGCAGTATTTGAAGATCCAGCTCATGACCACCGTGTAGCCGATGGCGAGCATCATCGAGCCGATGACGGGGATCGCGCCGACGGCCTTGCCGAGACGCGCGCTGCCCGTGCGCTCCTCGGTGCATTTGCCGAAGGCGTCCACCGGACCGGAGGCGGCCCAGCGGCCGAGCGAAAACTCCTCGATCACGCCGGACGAGCCGATGAGCAGCACGAAGAGGAAATACGGCAGCAGGAAGGTCAGTCCGCCGTAGGTGGAGACCATGATGGGGAAGCGCCAGATGTTGCCCATGCCGACAGCGGAGCCGATGCAGGCAAGAATGAAGCCCCAACGGTTGGTAAAGCCGTCGCGGGTGTGGTGGGTAGGTATGTTATCCGGCATAAATTGCCCTCCGAAAATCACACAGTTTTGGGGTAACGCTTATTTGGCCGCGACGACCTCGATCTCCACCAGCGCGTCCTTCGGCAGACGGGCGGCCTGAATGGCGCTGCGGGCAGGGAAGCGGCCCTCGGAGAAGAAGGTGGCGTAGACCTCGTTCATGGCGGCGAAATCGTTCATGTCGCGAAGGAAAACGGTGGTCTTGAGAACGGCGTCCATGCTCACGCCTGCGGCGGCGAGAATGGCCTTGACATTGTTCAGGGACTGCGCCGTCTGCGCCGCGATGCCCTCGGGGAACGCGCCGGTGGCGGGGTCGATGGGGAGCTGGCCGGAGGTGAAGATCAGGCCGTTCTTCTCCACGGCCTGTGCATACGGACCGATGGCGGCGGGGGCTTTTTCGGTGGAAATGATTGTTTTCATACGGCTTTTTCCTTTCAGATTACCAGAAATTACAAAAATTCTACCACCGCAGGCGGTATTTGTCAAACCGGAAGGGGGATGTTTTCCCGTTTTTCCGCAGGGAGAAAAGGAAATGGAGAAGGGGAAAGAAAAGACGGGAAAAAGTGAAAAAGGGGCTTGACAGAGCAATGCCCCTATGCTATACTCTCCATTGTTCCGAGCGCGAAAACGCCGAACCGATGGGGGTTTAGCTCAGCTGGGAGAGCGCTTGACTGGCAGTCAAGAGGTCAGCGGTTCGATCCCGCTAATCTCCACCACGGAAAACCTTGAAGCCGCAACGGCTTCAAGGTTTTTTCATGTCTATGGCAAATTGTACAAAGCTGTTTTTGTGTTGAATTTGTGTTGAATTACAAATAGAATATCATAATACACCTCATATATTCCTCAGCCCTAATTCCCTGTTCGTAACAGCCCCTCGTCTTGACATCCGCTGTATTTCTACTCCGCCGTCAGCATGGTCTTGATCGTCTTTTTTTAGTTCAGCAGCCAAGTCAGATTCAGCTCCCACCGCTTGAGTGTGTGCGCACGGCTTTTCCTGCATAGTCTGCTTCTTTTGTGCGCATTAAAACGCATTAGGGAATACGCAAGGACTAACGCTTGACTTTTTGCGT
>CAKTEZ010000009.1 GCA_934553255.1 uncultured Oscillospiraceae bacterium | reverse complement strand
GCCTCGAGCCGCGTGAGGGCCGCTCCCGCGAGCATTCCGAGCAGCAGGGAGAGCACGATCTCGATGAGCGGGTTGACCAGTACGGAGACGATGCTCAGCGTGCCGCTGATCATCGCCTTGGCGATGCCGAAGCTGACCGCGAACACCACCAGACCCACCGCGTCGTCCAACGCAACGATAGGCAGCAGCAGGCTCGTGAGAGGGCCTTTTGCCTTATACTGGCGCACGACCATCAGCGTGGCGGCGGGGGCCGTCGCCGTGGCGATGGCGCCGAGCATGATGGCGGCAGGCGCGGAGAGGATGTCGGGGCGGAGGAGGTGGAAGCCGAGCAGCGCGAGATCCACGAGGACCGTGGCGGCAAGTGCCTGCAGTACGCCGATAATGAAGGCCTGCCGACCGGTCTTCCGCAGATCCTCCAGACGAAACTCGTTGCCGATGGCGAAGGCGATGAAGCCCATCGCTACATCCGAGATCATGCCGAGCGCGGCGACATCCTCGTAAGCGGCGAAGCCGACGCCGGTGATGCCGAGGCGGCCGAGACAGAATGGGCCGATCAGCACGCCCGCGACCAGAAACGCGGTCACATCGGGCAGATGCCAACGGGAGAAAAGCCGAGTCATTAGAAGCCCCGCGAGCAGGGCAAACGCAACATTGAGCAAAGCATACATAGGGAAACAGGCTCCTTCCTGTGTGAAATGCACCGCGTCCGCGGCACACTAAGGCATTATTATAGTCCCTTTTTCCCAAAAGGCAATGCAAAATCGGAAAAAGAATGCGACATTCTCGTATGCATATCCTGTCAAAATGTCATAAAGATATCGCAAGGATGCCATAAAAAGACGCGCCCGCTCCGAAATGGAGCGGGCGCGGAGATCGGTTCGTTCTCGGTCACGCAGCGTCGGTCTCCGCCTGTGTGACGGTGAAGAAATAGCTGTGGCCGAAGCAGTCGTGGCTGACGCCGCGGAACGCATCGCGCAGGAGATACGCCGTGCCGGAGAAGCACAGGGGGGAAAGGGCGCTGTCCTCCAGCAGCATGACCTCCGCATCGTGCAGAAACGCCGCGCGTGCTGTGAGGTCGCCGGTCGCCTCCGCCACGCCGATGAGCAGGTCGAAGGTGTCGTTGCGGTAGCCGCTGACATTGCGCTCCGAGGTCCCGCAGAACGGCAGAAGGTATTCCGTGGCGTCGTCACAGCGGGCGGTGAGCGTCGTGAGCGCAAGGTCGAAGTCTCCAGCGGCGAGGGCTGCGTCGAACTCCTCCGCGCTCAGACCGACCAGCTTGACCGCAACGCCCGTGACACTTCTCCACATACTCCAGAGCGCCGCAGCCACCGAGCGTGTCTGCTCGTTTTCAATGTAGAGGAAGCGCAGCGTGGGAATGCCTGCACCCTGATAGTGTCCGGCGGAGGTCATCGCCCGGCTCGCCTCGGCGCAGCGGTCGGCATAGCCCTCCGTGTCCACCGTACACAGCGCGCCGCCCGCGTCGCGGAAATCCTCCGTATCGTCCGGCGCGTTGCTCACGCCGGAGGGAACGCAGCCGGTCGCGGCGGTAGCGGTCACGCCGCCGAGCGCGGCGATGGCCTCGCGGTCGATGGCAAGGTCAAAGGCACGGCGCAGCTGCGCGTTGGAAAAGGTGTCGGTCAGATGGTTGTAGAGTACGCACTGCGTCTCCGCCAACGGCGCGGGCTGCCAACCCTCGGCCTCGGCAAGCGTTTCGATGGCGGCATAGGGCAGCTCGTCCACATAGTCCAACTCGCCCGCAAGCAGGCGCTCGTAGTTGACCTGCGTGTCTGTTTCAAAACGGAAGCACAACGCGTCGGGCGCGATGAGCTTGCTCTCGTAATACTCGGTGCTGCGGACGGCCTGCAGCTGCGAGGCCTTGATCCATGTGCCGACCCGATAGGGGCCGTTCGTCACGATGGCGGCGCTGGAAGCCCAGTTGGGGTCGCCCTCCACCAGATCGCGGCGCAGCGGCGCCGCGGCGGGCGAGGTGCAGACGCTGCTAAGGAAATAGGCGCACGGCTCGCGGAGCGTGACGATAAAGGTACTCTCGCCCTTTGCCTTCACGCCGAGGGCGGTCACATCGCCGCTCTCGCGCACCTCGTCATAGCCCACGACCATGTTCAGCAGCTCCGCGTTGGGCGAATCCGTTGCGGGGTCGGCCAGACGCTGCCATGCATAGACAAAATCCGCCGCTTTCACGCGCGTTCCGTCCGACCAACGGGCGGCGGAGCGGAGGGTAAAGGTGTAGGTCACGGTGTCGTCGTAGTTTTTCTCCTCGATGTACTCCTTGGCGATGCCTGCCACGGCGACCGCGCGGCCCGTGCCGTCGTCGCGCATACGCAGCAGGCCCTCAAAGAGCGCGGCGAGCAGGCTTTCCGCGCCCGCGTCCGTCTGCATGGCGGGGTCGAGCGTTTCCAGAGGACCGCAGACCGCAGCGGAGAGGACGAAGTCCTCCGCCGTTTCCTCCTGCCGCGCACAGCCGGAGAAAAGGGAGAGCAGCAGCGCGCAGAGCAGCACGCACGCTGTTTTTCGCGTTGTGTTCATAGAATGCTCCTTATCTCGTTCCGTCGACCACCAACGCCCCGCCCTCAAAGCGGGCGGGCTTGATGTCGTTGCCGGTGAACTTGGCGATGGCGTCGAGCCGCATCTTGCTGGGGTAGTCCGCTACAAGCGTGTAGGCGACGCCGTGGCGCTTCGCGCGTCCCGTGCGGCCGATGCGGTGGACATAGTATTCGTTCTCCTGCGGCACATCGTAGTTGAACACGGCGTCCACATCGTCCACATCGATGCCGCGTGCGGCGACATCCGTGGCGACGAACACGGGCAGCTCGCCGCGGCGGAAGCGCGCCATGACCTGCTCGCGCTTCTTCTGCGGAATGTCGCCGTGGATGCAGGCGGCGTCCAGCCCCTCCATCTCAAGATATTTCGTCAGCCGCTCGACCATGCCCTTGGTGTTGCAGAACACCATCACGCGCTCCAGCTTTTCCTGCCGGATGATGCGCGCCATCGCCGCGACCTTGTCCGTCTGGTCGACCGCGACCGCGTATTGAAGAATGTCGGGCTTGTTCTGCTCGTCCGCGCGGACGGTGATCTCCTCGGGGTCGCGCTGGTAGACCCAGCTGATGTCCATGACCTCGCGCGAGATGGTGGCGGAAAACATGCCGAGGTTGCGGCGGGAGGGGATCTTATCGAGAATGCGCGTCACGTCGTGGATAAAGCCCATGTCGAGCATACGGTCCGCTTCGTCCAGCACGACGGTATCAACATGGTCGAGCCGCACGGTGCGGCGCTTCATGTGGTCGGAAAGGCGGCCGGGCGTGGCGACCACGATCTGCGGCTTTTTCTTCAGCGCGTCGATCTGCCGTCCGATGGGTGCGCCGCCGTAGAGACACACCACGCGCACGCTTGAGAGGAACATGGCGAGATCGCGCAGCTCCGCGGTGATCTGCATGGCAAGCTCGCGGGTCGGCGCCAGGATGACCGCCTGCACCTCCTCGCTTTCGGGGTCGATGTGTTCGACGATGGGAATGCCGAAGGCGAAGGTCTTGCCCGTGCCGGTGGGGGCCTTGGCGATCACATCCTTCCATTCGCGCATTGGCGGGATGCAGCCCGCCTGCACGGGGGTGGACCATTCGATATTTTTCTTTTCCAATGCGCGCGCCATCTCCGGCATCAGCGCCAGCGTATCAAAGCGCACGCCCTGTGTGAATTCCATAGCGTTTCCTCATTCTTCCTGATAAAGTATTTAATCAAAAAAATTATACCATACTTGTCAATATGAGACAAAAGGGAGCGGGCGGACCCGCTCCCTTTCGCTTATTCTCCCTTGTGCGGGACGTGCCAGATATGGTCCGCGTACTGCGCCACGGCACGGTCGGCGGCAAAGATGCCGCTGCGCGCGATGTTGTGGAGCGACATACGGTTCCACGCCTCGCGGTCGGCATAGGTCTCGGCCATGCGCTGCTCGGCGGCGCAGTAGGAGGCGAAGTCCTGCAAAAGCAAATATTCATCGCGCAGCAGCAGGCTCTGCGCGAGGTCCTCGTAGCTCACGCCGTCCGAGAAACCGGCCTTGAGCTGGTCGATCACGCGGCGCAGCGCGCCGTCGCGCGCGTAGAGACGCTGCGGGGCGTAGCCCTGTGCCTTGAGCCGGGCGACCTCGTCGGCGTGCAGGCCGAAGAGGAACATATTCTCGTCGCCGAGGACCTCGTGCATCTCAATGTTCGCGCCGTCGAGCGTGCCGACGGTCAGCGCGCCGTTCATCATGAATTTCATGTTGCCCGTGCCGCTGGCCTCCTTGCCCGCGGTGGAGATCTGCTGGCTCACCTCGCTCGCGGGCATCAAATGCTCGGCGAGGGACACACGGTAATTCTCCAGAAACACGACCTGAAGCCTGCCTTTGCACAGAGGATCGGCGTTGATCTGGTTCGCCAGCGAGTTGATGAGGTGAATGATGCGCTTGGCGACTGCGTAGCCCGGCGCGGCCTTCGCGCCAAAGAGGAAGGTCTGCGGCGGCAGATCCGTGTTCGGGTCGTCCTGCAGCTTCTGGTAGAGGTAGATGATGTGCAGCGCGTTTAAAAGCTGGCGCTTATACTCGTGCAGGCGCTTGACCTGCACGTCGAAGATGGCGTCCGTGTTGAGCGTCACGCCCTGCGTGCGCTTGACATAGGCGGTGAAGTCCGCCTTGTTCGCGCGCTTGATCTCGTCGAGCCGCGAGAGTACGGCGCCGTCCGCGGCGAAGGCGTCGAGCTTTTTCAACTCCTCGGGGTGGAGCAGATAGCCGCGCCCGCCGCACAGGTCGGCGATCAGGCCGTCCAGCCGCGGGTTGATCTGTCCCAACCAGCGGCGGTGGTCGATGCCGTTGGTGACATTCTGAAATTTCTGCGGCTCCATTTCGCATTGCCAACGGAAAACGTCGCGCCGCAGAATGTCGGAGTGCAGCGCGCTCACGCCGTTGACCGCCATGCCGCCCGCGATGCACAGGTTCGCCATACGCACCTGTCCGTCCCAGACGATGGCAAGCTCCGCGGTCTTGGCGGGGTCGTGGTAGAAATCCTCGACCTGCTTCTGATAGCGGTGCGCGATCTCCGCGATGATCTCCCACACGCGCGGGAGAAGCGTCTGCATCAGCTGCTGCGGCCAGCGCTCGAGCGCTTCGGCAAGCACAGTATGGTTCGTGTAGGCGACGGAATTTTTCGTGATGCTCCACGCGGTGTCCCAGTCGAAGCCCGCGTCGTCCATCAGAATACGCATCAGCTCCGGAATGACGAGAGCGGGGTGGGTATCGTTGATCTGAATGACATTTTTCTCGTGGAAGTTCGCCGCCGTGCCGTATACCTCAATGTGCTTGCGGACGATGGACTGCACCGTGGCGGAGACAAAGAAATACTGCTGCTTGAGACGCAGAGACTTGCCCTCAACGTGATTGTCCTCGGGGTAGAGAATCTTGGCGATGGTCTCCGCCATCGCCTCCTGCTCGCTCGCGCGCAGATATTCGCCCTGCGAGAACAGGCTCATATCCACGGGCGTGGGGGACTTCGCGTCCCACAATCGCAGGGTGTTGACATGTTCGGTGCCGTAGCCCGTGATCTCCATGTCGCAGGGGATGGCGAGTACCTTCGTCGCGCCTTCCGGCACGACATGCAGGCGCCCGTTGTCCCAGAATTTGCGGACCGTGCCGCCGAAGGAGACCTCCTCCGTTTCCTGCGGCTTGGGCATGAGCCACGCTCCGCCGATGTCCTTCCAGTTGTCCGGCAGCTCGACCTGCTGACCGTCCACGATGCGCTGGCGGAAGATGCCCAGCTCATAGCAGATGGAGTAGCCCGCGGCAGGAATGTCCAGCGTGGTCATGCTGTCGAGATAGCAGGCGGCAAGGCGGCCGAGACCGCCGTTGCCGAGGCCCGCGTCCGGCTCGGCCTCGAAAACGTCCGCCGCGCGGAAGCCAAGCTCTTCGAGCGCGCTGTGCAGTATGCCGCTCACGCCGAGGTTGTAGGCGTTTTTCTCCAGACTGCGCCCCAGCAGAAACTCCATGGAAAGGTAATGCACCTGCCGCTTATGCTCGCGGCGCGTCTCCTGACGGCTCTCCACGCCGCGCGCGGCCATCATGTCGCGCAGCACGAGCGCCGCGGCGCGCATCATCTGCGCGTCGTCGGCCTCCTCGGGCGCGATGCCGAAGCCGAGACGGAGCTTGTCGGTCAGGGCTGTTTTCATTTCCTGTATCGTTTTGATCTCCATAGACATTTATTCCTTATCCTTTGCAGATGGTTTCATAGATCTCGCGGTACTTCTCCGCGCTGCGCGTCCAGCTGAAGTCCTCCTCCATGCCGCGCCGACGCAGCAGCCGGTAGGCCTCCGGCCGGTCGTGGTAAAGGTCCACCGCCTCACAGACGACATAGCACATATCGCCCGCGCAGTAGTTGGCGAAGGAGAAGCCGTTGCCCGCGCCGTTCCACGCCTCGTAGGCGTGGACGGTATCCTTCAGTCCGCCGGTCTCGCGTACGATCGGCACCGCGCCGTAGCGCATGGCGATCATCTGGCTCAGACCGCACGGCTCGCTCTTGGACGGCATGAGGAACAGGTCCGCGCCCGCGTAGATCTGCATGGCAAGGCTCTCGGAGTAGCCCAGATGCACCGCGATGCGGCCGGGGTAGCGGGACTGCGCCCACGAGAAAAACGTTTCGTACTTTCCGTCGCCCTTGCCCAGCACGACGAGCTGCATATCCTTTTCCATAAAGTAGTCCAGCGTCTCGCACACGAGGTCCAGCCCCTTGTGGCTCACGAGCCGCGAGACCATCGCCACGACGGGCGTGTCCTTCCGTTCGGCGAGGCCCAGCAGCCTTTGCAGCGCGGCCTTGTCCTTCGCCTTGCCCGCAGGACGCTTGGCAGAGTAGGGGGCGGCAAGGTTGGCGTCGTGCGCGGGGTCGTAGCGCGCCATATCGATGCCGTTCAAAACGCCGTAGAGCTTCCCGCTCACCAGCTGCATCACGCTCTCCAGCCCGTGGGCGAAGTAGGCGTACTTCAGCTCCTGTGCGTAGGTGGGGCTGACGGCGGTCACGGCATCCGCCGTGATGATCGCTCCCTTGAGAAGGTTGATGTCGCCGTCGAAGGCCATCGTGCCGCCGGTAAACCAGCCCTCGTCCAGACCGAAGAGGTCGCCGAGCGTTTCGCGCCCGTAGCGTCCCTGATACTCGACATTGTGAATGGTGATGACCGTGCGGATGGACTTGTAGAACTCCTCGCGCACGGCCTCGTCGCGGAGATAGATGGGGACGAGCGCGGTTTGCCAGTCGTTGCAGTGGACCACGTCCGGCTTCTCCGGCAGCGTCGGCAGCAGCTCGGTCACCGCGCGGGAGAAGAAGGCGAAGCGCTCGCCGTCGTCGTAATAGCCGTAGAAGTCGGGGCGCTTGAAATACTGCTCGTTGTCCACGAAGTACCATGTCACGCCCTGATAGTCGTAGGAGAAAAGCCCGCAGTAGACGCTGCGCCACGCAAGACGCACATAGGTATAGCGCTCAAAGTGCAGGTGTTCGCGCCACGCGTCCGCGACGCTCTGGTAGAGCGGCAGAATAACGCTCACGCGGTCGCCGTTCGCGGCGAGCGCCTGCGGCAGACTGCCCGCGACATCCGCAAGACCGCCGGTCTTGCAGAAGGGGACGGCCTCCGAGGTGACATAGAGAATGTTCATAGGCTCCTCCTTATTCTGTGTATTTTTCCGTCGGCGCGCGCCGTCAGACGATGCTGCCCTTGCTCAGAACGATGGGGTAGTTCTCGTGACCCATCAGCGTGCGGTCCGGCAGGACCTCCACGCCCTTGTCCGCGATGACATGGCGCAGCGTCACGCCGTCGTGGATGTGAACGCCCTTGAAGAGAATGCAGTCGCGCAGCTCCGCGCCGCGTTCCACCGTCACGCCGGGGAAGAGGACACAGTTCTCGACCGTGCCTTCCACGGTGCAGCCGTCCGCCACGAGGGAGTTTTTCACGCGGCTTTCCGGCGCGAGGTAGCTCGACGCCTCGTCGTCCTCCTTGGCGAGAATGGGCCGCGCCGCGCAGAACAGCTCCGCGCGGATGGACGGGCGCAGCAGCTCCATGGAGCGGTCGTAGTATTCCTTCACCGAACGCAGCTGGGCGGCGTAGCCGTCCCAAACATAGCTTTGAAGCCGGAGCCGTCCGCTCATGCCTGCGAGTACATCGCGGCGGAAGCTGTATTTGTCCTGCGCGGCGCACTCGTCCACGAGCGCGAGCAGAAGGTCCTTTTTCAGAATGTAGATCTCCAGCGAACGGTGGCCGCGCGGCGCGGTCGGCGCGCACCAGACCTGCTCCACCGCGCCGTCGGACGCGAGGGTAAAGTAGGTCGCGTTGTCCACATAGCCGCCGTTCGCCGTGCAGACGGCGGTGATGTCCGCGCCGCTCTCCCGATGCGCGCCCAGCACATCCGTGAGCGGGAGGTTGATGATGAGATCGCTGTCCGAGAGGACGACATAGTCCTGCCGGATGTCCTCGACATACGACCGCACGCCGGCAAGCGCCTCCATCTTCCCGCGGAACTCGCCGCCGCGGTAGGTGCGGTTGTCGGCAAAGGGCGGCAGCAGGCGCAGTCCGCCGTGCTTGCGCGCCATGTCCCAGGTCTTGCCGTTGCCAAGGTGGTCGAGCAGGCTCTGGTAGTTGCCGTGCAGCACCACGCCCACATCGGTGATGCCCGCCGCGTGCAGGTTCGAGAGCATGAAATCGACCACGCGGTAGCGCCCGCCGAACGGGACGGAGGCGGGCATACGGTGTTCGACCAGCTCGCGCAGCTCCGGTTCCTTTTCATAGGAGAAAATAATGCCGTGCAGTCCGTTCATCGTACCATCTCCTTTCCCTCACGGTTGAGCATACGGTTGGCGCGCAGGACGCGCCCGCCCTCCACGCTTGCGTCGGGGCCGACGACCGTGATGCCCCATTCCTCCGGCGGCGTGTCCTCCGGCGCGGCGCCGATGCGCGCGTCCGCGCCCACACGGACATTTTCGCCGAGGATGGCGTAGGATATTCTGGCGCCGCGCTCCACCACCGCGCCGGGCATGAGAATGGAATAGTCCACCTCCGCGCCCTCGCCGACGGTGCAGCGCTGGGACAGCACGGAGTTGCGCACCGTTCCCTCAATCTCGCAGCCGCGGGTGACGACGCTGTGATCGACCTCCGCCGTCTCACCGAGGTAGGCGGGCGGCTCGCTCTCCGCGCGTGCATAGATGGGCCAGTCCGGATCGAGCAGGTTCAGCCCGCTGCCCTGCGCGAGCATATCCATGTTTGCGTCCCAGAGGGAATCGAGCGTGCCGACATCCTTCCAGTAGCCCTCGAAGCGGTAGGCGGACAGCTTCTCTCCGGCGGCAAGCATCGTGGGAATGATGTTCTTGCCGAAGTCGTTGCTGGAGGCTTCGTCGTTTTCGTCCGCGATGAGGTATTCGCGCAGCTTTTTCCAGGTGAACACATAGATGCCCATCGAGGCAAGATTGCTTTTGGGGTGCTTCGGCTTTTCCTCAAACTCCGTGATGGTGTCCTCGCTGTCCGCGTTCATGATGCCGAAGCGGCTCGCCTCGTCCCACGGCACCTCCATCACGGCGATGGTGCAGTCCGCCTGCGCGCGCTTGTGGTGCGCGAGCATGGCGGCGTAATCCATCTTGTAGATGTGGTCGCCGGAGAGGATGAGTACATAGTCGGGATCGTACATATCGACGAAGCCGATGTTCTGGTAAATGGCGTTCGCCGTACCCTTGAACCATGTCGCGCCCTTGGCGCTCTGGTAGGGCGGGAGGATGTGTACGCCGCCGTCCATGCGGTCGAGGTCCCACGGCTGGCCGTTGCCGATGTAGCGGTTGAGCTCCAGCGGGCGATACTGCGTGAGTACGCCGATGGTGTCGATGCCGGAATTCGCGCAGTTGGAAAGGGGAAAATCAATGATGCGGAACTTCCCGCCGAACGGGACGGCGGGCTTTGCCATGTTCTCGGTCAGGACATAAAGGCGGCTGCCCTGTCCGCCTGCGAGCAGCATGGCGATGCACTCTTTTTTCATGCCGTTGTCTCCTCCCTTGCCTTGCTTTTTTTGGTTTTCGGTGCTTTATATTCGCCCGCGCCGCGCAGAATGACCGCGCCGAGCGGGGGAATGGTGACGGCGATGGACTGTCCGCGCCCGTGCGAGGGGAGCGCCTGCGTCCGAATGGGCTTGCCGTTGCGCCACTCGCCCGTGCCGCCGAATTCGGCGGCGTCGGTGGAAAACTCCTCGCGCCACATTTTCCGCGGCGGGACGCCGAAGCGGTAGTCCCGATAGCCGTTGGGCGAGAAGTTGACCGCGACGAGCAGCTCCTCGCCCGCGCCGTCGCGGCGGACAAAGACAACGGTGTTGTCCTCGTTGTCGTCTGCGACCAGCCATTCAAAGCCCGCCCAGTCGAAGTCGATGCGCCAGAGCGCGGGGTTTGTCAGGTAGTATCGGTTGACGGCGTGGAAGAAGCTCTGCGCTTTGCGGTTGGCGTCGTTTTCGAGCAGGTACCAGTCGAGCTGACCGGCAAAATCCCATTCGTGCCATTGCCCCAGCTCCGCGCCCATGAAGGTGAGCTTTTTGCCGGGGTGTGTGAGCATATAGACCATGAAGCTGCGTACGCCCGCAAGCTGCCGCCACTCGTCGCCCGGCATCTTGCCGCGGAGACTTCCCTTCATATACACCACCTCGTCGTGCGAGATGGGCAGGACGAAGTTCTCCGAAAAGGCGTACATCAGCGAGAAGGTGAGGTCCTTGTGGTGAAACTGGCGGAACCACGGGTCGAGTTTGAGGTAGTGGCACATATCGTTCATCCACCCCATGTTCCACTTGAGGTTGAAGCCAAGCCCGCCGTCCGAGACCGGATAGGTCACGAGCGGCCACGCGGTCGATTCCTCCGCGACCATCATCACATTCGGATCAATGGCAAAGGCCGCCGTGTTAAGGTCGCGCAGGAAGGCGATGGCCTCTAAATTTTCGCGGCCGCCGTTTGCGTTCGGCGTCCAGTCGCCCGCCTCGCGCCCGTAGTCGAGGTAGAGCATGGACGCCACCGCGTCCACGCGCAGACCGTCGAGGTGGTATTCCCGCAGCCAGTATGCGGCGGAGGAGAGCAGAAAGCTCTTCACCTCGCCGCGCCCGTAGTCGAACACGCGCGTACCCCAGCCCGCATGCTCGCGCTTTTTCGGGTCGGCGTACTCGTAGCAGCATTCGCCGTCGAAGTCGATGAGGCCGTGTTCGTCCTTGCAGAAATGGGCGGGTACCCAGTCGAGCAGGACGGAGATGCCCCTGCGGTGCATCGTGTCTACGAAGTACATGAAATCGTGCGGCGTACCGTAGCGCGAGGTCGGCGCGAAGTAGCCGGTGCATTGATAGCCCCACGAATCGTCAAGCGGATATTCGGTCACGGGCATCAGCTCCACGCAGTTGTAGCCGAGGTCGGAGACATACTCGCTCAGCTCGTCCGCAAGCGAGCGGTAGTCGTAAAAATCGCCGTTTTCACGCCGCCGCCACGAGCCGAGATGGACCTCGTAGATGTTGAGCGGACGATCATAGACCGGCTGCTTCGCCGCGCGGTATGCCGCGTCGCCCCAGTCGTAGCCCGCAAGATCATAGAGCTTGCTCGCCGTGCCGGGGCGCGTCTCGGCGTGGAAGGCGTAGGGGTCGGCCTTGAGCGTCACCGCGCCGCTCTGCGCGGTGACGGCAAACTTGTAGGTATCGTACGGCGCGAGACCCGCGACCTCCGTTTCCCAGATGCCGCCGTCGAGACGGCGCATCGGGTGCGCGGCGGCGTCCCATGCACAGAAATCGCCCACGACGCTCACGCTTTTCGCGTGCGGCGCCCAGACGCGGAACACCCAGCCATCCTCGCTGCGGTGTGCGCCGAGCGTGCGGTACAGCTCCGTCGCGCTGCCGTTGTAAAAAGCGGTCAGGTCAAAAGGCTCCATGGCGCTCGTCCTCTCATTCTTCAGCATACGCGCCCGCGGGCGCGAAGAAAGTCGAAATCACTTGCCCAGCTTGCGGTCCTCGCTCCACTTTGTGAGCTTGGTCTTGTTGCCCTTTTCATCCATGATGTAGGTGTTGTTGAGCTGACCCTTCAGATCGCCGAGTACGGCGTTGACATACTCCTGCCGCAGCGCCGCGCGCTCGACCTTTTCCTCGTCCGTCAGCTCGCGCTCCTTGGCGAGCCTTGCCAATTCATTGATGCGGTCGATCTTCTTCTGTTCCATGTCGCTTCTCCTTACAGATACCGGCGCAGAAGGATGCCTGTGCGCCCCTTTTTGCTCAGACCGCCGACCTCGGCGACCTCGAATTTCCCCAATCCCCGCGCGGAGATCATGTCGCCCTGCGCGACGGGAGCGTCGCCCTTGGCGGCCTCGCGGTAGTTTTTCTGGACCTTTCCCGCGGCGATCAGCTCCGCGGCCTTGCCGCGGCTCATCGAAAAGCCCGCGGCGGTCACCGCGTCGAGCCGCAGCGTCGCCACCGTGTCGCGTATCTCCCGAACCTGCTGCTCCGGCACGCGCAGCGCGCCGCTCTCAATGCGCGTAAGGCGCAGCGCCGTGCGTCCCGCGCTCGACCAGTTGTCGAGCAGATACGGCGCAATGCCCGCGCTCACCACAAGATCCGCGCTCCCCTCGCTCACCAGAATATCGCCGAGCGTCTCGCGCTCGATGCCGAGCGCCATCAGGCTTCCCAGCAGATCGCGGTGCGTGGGATGCTCGCTCTCGTGCCACGCCGCGCGGAGGAACGCCATCGCGTCGGCCGTGTCGGCCTCCTCCTGCCAGTCCGGCAGGAAGAAAAGCATACGCCGCTCCGCGCCCTCGTAGCCGCCAAGGAGGGCGAAGCCCTCATGAACGGCGGCGGCGTGGAGCAGATCCAGCGCGCCGCGCGCCTCGGCGGGGCTTAAAAACGCCGTGTTCGTTGACAGGTTTCGCTGACGGCATTGATCATATTTATCCAGAACGCGGCTGAGAAGCACGCGCTCCTGCGCGCTTTTCGCCGCGCGGTCGAGCAAATTCCGTCGATCCATGGTATCGTTTCCATCCGTTCATTTTCAGGGAATTTTTCAACACCTTTATCCTACCACAAAGCTCGTCCGTTTTCAATAGACGACGCATAAAAAGAGAACGACCCAAACGGGTCGTTCTCTGTCGCTTTTCACTTCACGCGCACGATGCACTCCAGCGTTTTGCTGCCGACCTTGGCATAGGCGGTGGTCGTGCCGGCCTTGAGGCCCTTTACCGTGCCGTCCGACGCGATGGACGCGACGGCGCTGTTCCCAATGGACCAGCTGACGCTCGCGGTCGTTCCGGTGACCTTCAGCTGGGTCTTCTCGCCAACGCTGATGGTAAAGTCCGTCTTGTTGAGCTTGGCGGCGCTCACATCGACCGTGCTGCCGGAGCCGGACGAGCCGCCGCCCTTGACGCGCACGATGCACTCCAGCGTCCGGTCGCCGACCTTGGCGTACACCGTCGTGTCGCCCGCGCCGACGCCCTTGACCACGCCGCTTTCGCTCACGGTGGCGACGGCGGAGTTTTTGATGCTCCATGTCGGCGCCGCGGTCGTGCCGCTGACGGTCATCTGGAAGCTCTCGCCCGCATTAAGGGTAAAGTCCTCGCGGTTGAGCTTGGCGCCGCTCACGTCCGGCGTGGGGTCCTCCGGCGTGGGATCGTCCACCACCGGAGGCGTGGGGGCGTCGGGGTCCGCCACCGGATCGCTGCCGTCCGGGACCTCCGGCGCGGGATCGACCGGCAGGGGGTCTGTGTTTTCGATGGGATCCTTCGGGGCGTCTGCGATGCGCTCCATGAACTTCCCGCCGAAAAGATACCATGAGAGAAGGGCGAGAACCACCAGCAGCACGGCGATGAACGGGCCGCGCGCGGAGTGCGTCTTTTTCTTTTCCGCGCCGTGATGACCGCGCTTGCTTGCGACCTTGCGGGGACGGTCCTCCTCCTCGCAGAAGGGGCAGCGGCGGTAGCTGGAGGAGTACATCTCCCCGCAGCGCGGGCATTTGATGAGGTCCATAGGTCAGCCTCCCTGAGAGCGCAGGCGGTCGCCTGCGGAGCATTCTTATTTACATAATACTTTCTTTTTCTCGCGCCGTCAACCGTCCGCGTCCCATTTCGCAGAAATTTTTTCGTTCCCGCCGCTTCTCCCTTGCAATTTCCCGCCACACTTTCTATAATGGAGAAAAAAAGATAAGAGAACAGCGGGGAGGACAACACGCCTATGAGTACCATTTTCATCGGCATCGCCGGCGGTACCGGCTCCGGCAAGACCACGCTCACGCGCCACCTCAAGGAACATTTCGGCGACGCCGTGACCGTCATCGGCCACGACAGCTACTATAAGCGTCAGGAGGGCAAGACCTACGAGGAGCGCGCCAAGGTCAACTACGACCATCCGGACGCCTTTGAAACGAGCCTGCTCGTCGAGCATCTGCGCGAGCTGAAGGAGGGCCGCAGCATTCGCTGCCCCGTTTATTCCTACATGGACCACAACCGCACGGATAAGACCGTGGAGGTCTTTCCCGCCAAGGTCATCATCGTCGAGGGCATTCTAATTTTTCAGGACCCCGCCTTGCGCGATATGTTCGACATCAAGATCTTTGTTGAAACCGACGCGGATGTGCGTATCCTGCGCCGCGCCCTGCGCGACATCCGCGACCGCGGCCGCACGCTCGAAAGCGTCATCACGCAGTACCTCACGACCGTCAAGCCCATGCACGAGCAGTATGTTGAGCCGAGCCGCAAGTATGCCGACATCATCGTGCTGGAAGGCGGACACAATCTTGTCGCGCTCGACATGATCATGCAGCGCATCGCCAACCATATTGCCAGCGAGGAATGAACGAAAAGAAAGCAGGGCGGCGCCGGGCGACCGGAGGAATGATCAAAGATAAAAAGCGGTCCCTTCGCTTTTGCGAAGGGACCGCTTTTCCTCGGATGCGGCGCGGTCATAGCATACCTTATCGGCGTGTTCCGCTCCGCCCGTCGCGCGCGGCGGCGAGCTTTTCCTCGGTGTCCCGCCGCAGCTCGGCGCGCAGGCTCTTGAGGTAGGGGGAAAACGCCGCGTTCTCCTCCCCGTAGGTGAGGTTCAGGTCGTACTCACGCGGGATCCAGGTGGAGAGGTCGGCTTCGTTGTGCTGCAGCACGGCCTCCAGCTTGTCGAGCGTCTTGTAGAGCTTGGCCTCGTCGGTCTCCAGCGCGTCCATCTCGGCGTAGAGCGCGCGCAGCTCCGTATCGTAGGGCGCGGGGAGCGACGAGACCCACGCGTCCAGCGCGGAACGCTCCTTCTCCTCGTCGCCGCCGGACTTAAGGAAGCTCGGGACATCGCCGGTGAAGCATTCGCCAAGGTCGTGAACGACGCACATACGCAGGACCTTATCCATGTCCAGCGCGGGAAATTCGTCGCGCAGGAACAGAGCCATCAGCGTCAGCCGCCAGCTGTGTTCGGCCACGCTCTCAGGCCGTCCGCCGGAGGTATAGCTGTGGCGGATCTCGTCCTTCAGGCGCTCCGCCGTGTGCAGGATGTCGAGTAGTTTTCTTGCCTCCATGGCTTATTCTCCTTTGCCGGTTTCGTATTCGCCGGTCTCCTCCGGCGCCGCGTACTGCGGCTCGTATTCCGCGGCGCTGCGCCGCGCGGTCTCCAGAATGGCTCTGCCGTGCGCCGAGAGCGGCGAGAACGGCGCGAACTGCGCCGCGCGGTCGCGCATCGGCATGGGCGGATGCACTGTGGAAACATGGTGCGGCAGGAATAGAATGTCGTCGTATTTTCCGCTCACAGCTTATGCCCTCCGATCTGGCCGTTGCGCTCGCGCGCGGTCGCGCCCTCCTCATAGCTCTCGCCGCTGAGAATGGCGTTCTTGCCGTATTTTTTCTTGATGCCGAGCATGGCCTCCTGAATGCGGCGCTCGCGCGCCAGCGCCTCGCTTTCCTGCTGCTCGCGCCGCTCCCACGCGGCATAGTCGTCGAACAGGTCGAGCTGCTCGGCGCGCTCCGGCTCCGCCGCGCCGTCCTCCGGCACAAGACGGTTCACCGTCACGGTCAGCCGCCGGACCGTCAGCGCGGGGTCGGCCTCGCGGTCAAAGATACGCAGCGCCGCGTCTGAGAGCAGGCGGCGGGACGAGGTGGGGCGGGGCAGGTTCTCCGTGCCGAGCGCGTGCTTGGGAAGCCTGCGCCCGTAAGGATCGGTGACCGTTTCGCCGCGAAAGCCGGGGCGGGCGGTGTTTTCCACATCGTAGCCCACCGTCAGCACGAGCTGGTCCGTGACCAGCCCCTTTTCCAACAGGTCCAGCGCCACGGCCTCGGCCATCTCGCGCACGATGAGCCGCGCCTTGCCGTGCGGGTAGGGGCATTGCAGTACCTGACCGGAGCAGATGCTGCTCGCTTCGGGACGGTACGCCTTGATGTCCGCCATGCCGACCGGCTCCCAGCCCCACGCGTGGTCGATGAGCAGCTCGGCGTTCACACCGAACAGGCGGTAAAGCAGCGCCTCGTTATGAAAATCGTCCGGTCCGCCGAGCGAGCAGCGCGCCACATCGCCCATGGTGTAAAGACCGTTCGCCTCCAGCTTTTTCGCCGTCCCGCGCCCCACGCGCCAGAAGTCCGTGAGCGGGCGGTGGTCCCAGAGCAGGCGGCGGTAGCGCAGCTCGTCCAGCTCGGCAAGGCGGACGCCGTTTTCGTCCGGCGCGATGTGCTTTGCGCCCACATCCATGGCGACCTTGCAGAGGTAGAGGTTCGTGCCGATGCCCGCTGTGGCGGTGATGCCGGTGGTGTGCAGCACATCTTGGAGCATCGTCACCGCCAGTTCCCGCGCCGTCATGCGGTAGGTGTCGAGATAGCCCGTCACATCCATGAGCACCTCGTCGATGGAGTAAACATGGATGTCCTCCGGCGCGATATATTTGAGGTAGGTGCGGTAGACGCGGGTGCTGTACTCAATGTACTTCGCCATGTGCGGAGGCGCCACGATGTAGTCCACCGCCAGCGCGGGGTCGGCGCGGAGCGCATTCGCGTCGCTTGACGCGCCGGTGAGCGTGCGGTCGGGCGCCGCTGCGCGGCGGCGGGCGTTGACCTCCTTCACGCGCTGTACGACCTCGAACAGCCGCGCACGGCCGGAGATCCCGTGCGCCTTGAGCGACGGAGAAACGGCAAGGCAGATGGTCTTTTCCGTGCGCGAGAGGTCGGCGACGACAAGGTTCGTCGTCAACGGGTCCAGCCCCCGCTCCACGCACTCCACCGACGCGAAGAAGGACTTCAGGTCGATGGCGATATAGGAGCGCTGTGCCACGCCGCTTCACCTCCCGCGGAATTTCTGTTCCCAGTATAGCACAGAATACAAAATGGAACAAGTGTTTTCTTTCGGAAAGAAATGGAAAAGAGCCGGACGCGTGTCCGGCTCTTTTCTGGTTGGGTTTACTCCTGTGCGGGCGTCTCGGCGGGAACGGCGGGCGTCTCCTCGGCGACCTCGGCGCATTCGGCCTCGACGGGTTGTTCGTCCTTGGCCTGCCCCTGCAGCTCGGCGATCTTGGCCTGACTGTCGCGGATGGCCTTGACGATGTCGGCGACTGCCTCGGGCGCTTCGCCGGTCAGCTCGGAGACATACCACTCGCCGATGGCGCGGTAATTCTTCTCGATGACGCGCTGCTCGCTCGCAATGGCGACGCTGGTCTTTACGCTTTCGGCGGCGTCCTGCGCCTTTTCGCTGGCAGCAGCGGCGACCTCCTTGCCCTTCTCGGCGGCGGCGAACGCCATGTCCTGCACCTTTTTGCTCAGATCTTCAAAAAATGCCATAGGTAACTTCTCCTTTCCCTGTTTGGGTTTTCTTTACGGCATCATTATACGCGCCCGCTCCCGCACTTGCAAGCGGAGAAACGCGCGGGAATGTAAACATTTTATGTCCGATGTCTGGATATATCGCTGCTCCCTACGCCTTTTCGATCCAACCGCAGGCACAGCTCACCGCGCGCTTCCACAGACGGTATTTCTCGTCGCAGTCCGCCTGCGCACGCTCGGGTGTGAACACGCGGTCGCTCGCGCGCAGGGCGCGCACCTCGTCGGCGCTCCGCCAGAAGCCGACGGCGAGACCGGCCAACGCCGCCGTGCCGAAGGCGGTCGTTTCCACCATCTTCGGACGGTCCACCGGAATACGCAGCAGGTCGGACTGGAACTGGAGCATCATGTCGCTCACGCTCGCGCCGCCGTCCACGCGCAGGACGGAGATCTCGCAGCCTGCGTCCTGCCGCATGGCGTTCATCAGGTCCGTCACCTCAAAGGCGATGGCCTCCAGCACCGCGCGGGCGATATGGGCGCGCGTCGTGCCGCGCGTCACGCCGACGATGCACCCGCGCGCGTACATATCCCAATATGGCGCGCCAAGCCCCGTGAAAGCGGGAACGAGGTAGACCCCGCCCGCGTCCGGCACGCTCTCGGCGAGAATATCGCACTCATGCGACGCGCCGATCAGTCCCATTTCGTCGCGCAGCCATTGGATCGCGCTGCCCGCGTTGAAGACGCTGCCCTCGAGCGCGTAGGTCGTTTTCCCGCCGAGGCTCCATGCTACCGAGGTCACCAGTCCTGCGCGCGAGCGCACGGCGCGCTCGCCCGTGTTCATCAGCGTGAAGCAGCCCGTGCCGTAGGTGTTCTTCGCCTGTCCGCGCGCATGGCAGCCCTGTCCGAAGAGCGCGGACTGCTGATCGCCCGCCGCGCCGCAGACCGGAACGCCCGCGAGCGCCTCCAGCCCCTCGATGTTCGGTGCGACCGTGCCGTAGACCTCGCTGTTGCTCACGGGGCGGGGGAGCAGGCGCATGGGGATGCCGAGAAGCGCGCACAGCTCCTCGTCCCACGCGAGCGTGTGAATGTTGAAGAGCATGGTGCGGCTCGCGTTGGAATAGTCGGTCACATGGGCGGCTCCGCCGGTGAGCCGCCAGATGAGCCATGTTTCCACCGTGCCGAAGAGCAGCTCGCCGCGCTCGGCGCGCTCGCGCGCGTGGGGAATGTTGTCGAGCAGCCATTTGAGCTTCGTGCCGGAAAAGTAGGCGTCGATGACAAGGCCGGTCTTTTCCGCGATGCGCTCCGCCATGCCGGGCGTTTCCTTCAGCCGGTCGCAGATGCCCGCCGTGCGGCGGCATTGCCAGACGATGGCGTTGTATACCGGCTCGCCCGTGGCTCTGTCCCAGAGGATCGTCGTCTCGCGTTGGTTCGTGATGCCCACGCCCGCGACGCGCGCGTCCGGTCCCAGTCCGCGCAGCGCCTGCGCGGCGGCGGTGCGCTGGCTCTCCCATATCTCCATCGGATCGTGTTCGACCCAGCCGGGCTGGGGATAGTGCTGCGGAAAGGGCTGCTGCGACATGGTGGCGACGGAGCCGTCGTGCGCGAAGAGAATGGCGCGGGAGCTGGTCGTACCCTGATCGAGCGCAAGAAGGAAATTGTCCATAAATACCCCCTGTTATTTGGAAAAGCGGTGTGGTATACTAAAAATAATTTCCCCGATTATACCATACAAAGGAGCGCTGCGCCATGGAAAATCGAAAAGAATTTACCTTTCCGTCCTCGGACGGCAAAACGGCTGTCCACGCGGTCGAATGGCATCCGGAGGGGGAGCCGGTCGGCATCCTGCAGATCGCGCACGGCGTGGCGGAATATGCCCTGCGCTACGAGCCGTTCGCCCGGTTCCTGAACGCGCACGGCTTTCTCGTCGTGGCAAACGATCATCTCGGCCACGGCGCGTCGGTCGCCGAGGGCGCGCCGCGGCTCTTCTTCGCGGAGGAGCGCGGCTGGGAGCATGTCGTAGACGATATGTACGCCCTGCGCCGCCTGACAGGGGAGAAAAACCCCGCGCTCCCGTATTTTATCCTGGGCCACTCGATGGGTTCGTTCCTCACGCGTACCTACCTCATTCGCTATCCGGGTACGGTCAAGGGTGCGATCCTCATGGGGACGGGGCAGAATCCGGAGGCGCTCATCACGGGCGGCAGGCTGCTGGCGGGCGCGCTGGCGAAAAAGGTCGGACGCGAAAATCCGAGCGACATGGTCGAAAAGATCGCCTTCGGCGCCTACAACAAGGCCTTCGCGCCCAACCGTACGGGCTGTGACTGGCTGAGCGTGAGCGAGGAAAATGTGGACCGCTACATCGCCGACCCGCTCTGCGGCGGCATGGCAAGTACGGGCTTGTTCCTCGACCTGCTCGGCGGCATGCGCCTGATCAAAAAGCCCTCCAATCTGCGCCACATGAACATGGCGACGCCGGTGCTGTTCATCTCCGGCGACCGCGACCCCGTGGGCAATATGGGCAAGGGCGTCCGCGCGGCGTACGAGAGCTTCCTGCGCGCGGGCATGCGCGACGCAGAGCTGAAGCTCTACCCCGGTCTGCGGCATGAGATATTGAACGAGGACTGCCGCGAGCAGGTCTACGCCGACCTCTGGGACTGGATCGAGCGGCATAATAAGTAAGTAAGAGAAAAGCGTGGGCGCCGCCCACGCTTTTCTCTTATGAGGCTTTCAGACGGCGGCGCAGCCGGACGGGGGCGAGCAGGTCAATATCGCCCCAGCGCAGCAGAACGCCGACGCTCCACAGCGCGTCGATGCCGAGACAGAGCAGCACCGCGTTTGTCACAGCGGGCGGGACGCGCGCGGCGAGCGCCGCGGCCGCTGGCTGGAGAAAGCGGACCGCCGCCGCGCTCAGCAGCCCCCACGCGATGGAAAACGGCAGGCAGATGCGGCCGTTCACATCCATCTTTGTCGCGCTGTAGTCCCAGAACCGCACGCCGAGTACGGTTTCATACGCCCAATGCACGGCGTATTCCACCGCGGTTGCCGCCGCTCCGCCGAGCAGCGCCAGCTCCCAGAAGGGCTTGACGCTCTCTGCGCCCAACGCAAGCACGGCGCACATCGCCAAGCCGTACACGGGGCAGACGGGGGCAAGCAGAAAGCCCTTGCGTACTCGATGGGGCGAACGCACGGCATAGGCGAAAAGCTTTTCGAGCAGATAGCCAAGAAAGCCGTATCCGAGAAAGTACCAGAAATAGGACATCGTCTTCCGCTCCTTTCCCATGCAGTTTTGCCCATGCGGGGACGAAAAATGCACCGCCGCGCCGTTGCAAAGCGCGGAAAAACATGATACCATAGCCGTAAGAAATTGCGAGGGGGATGCGCCATGGATGAGCGTTGGGAGGAACTGGAGCAGAGATGCCAAAACTGCCGCGAATGCTCGCTTTGCGAAACGCGAACGAATGTGGTGTTCGGCGTCGGCAGCCGCACGGCGGAGATCCTGTTCGTCGGCGAGGGACCGGGCGCGAACGAGGACGCGCAGGGCGTGCCGTTCGTCGGCAAGGCGGGAAAGCTGCTCGACGATATGCTTGCCATCATCGGCCTTGACCGCACGAAGGTCTACATTGCGAATATCGTTAAATGCCGTCCGCCGCAGAACCGCGACCCGTTCGGCGTGGAGCAGGACGCCTGCATCGGCTACCTGCGTGAGCAGGTGGCGCTGCTGCGCCCGAAGCTTATCGTCTGCCTCGGCCGCATCGCGGCGATGCGCCTGATCCGCGAGGACTTCAAGATCACGCACGAGCATGGCCAATGGGTGAAGAAGGGCGGCTTTCAGCTCATGGCGATGTACCACCCCGCGGCGCTGCTGCGCGACCCCGCGCGGCGGCCCGACGCCTTCGAGGACCTGATGGGCCTGCGCGACAAGGTGCGCGAGGTCTGCGAGCATACGGAGCTGCCGGAAAGACTGTAAAAAGCGATGGAAAAAGCGAGGCGCGTCACGCCTCGCTTTTCGCTTTTTCCTCGGTCGGTTCATCCGCCCCCGCCAGCAACAGCACCGCCAGCAAGATGCAGAGGATGCCGATGCCCAGCCGCACGGTCAGCACCTCATGGTAGACGAGAATGCCGACGACCACGCTCGTGAGCGGCTCAAAGGTCGAGAGCATCGACGCGCTCTGCGCACCGATGTACTTGTTGCCCACCTGAAAAAGGAGGGACGCGGCGGTCGCCACGCAGCAGAAAAGGCCGATCGCCCGCCAGCTCAGGGGCGTAGTGGGCAGGGCGAGCTGTCCGGCGCCGAGCGTGATCGCTCCCACGAGTACCGCGGACAGGGTACACGGCCAGAACGCAAGATTGAACGGCGCCATCTCCACCAGACCGCTGGAATTGAGATGGAGAATGTAGCAGGCCCACGCCACGCCGGAGGCAAGGGCAAGGAACACGCCGCGGGCGCTCACGCTGCCGCCGGGGGTGTAGAAGCACAGAATGCCCGCGCAGCACAGCAGCTTGCGGCGGTTCGGCTTTTCGTAGCGAAGCAAAAGGCTGGCGGCGACCACCAGCACGGGATAGACAAAGTGTAGCGTGGTGGCAAGGCCGGAGGCGAGGTAGTTGTACGACGCGAAGAGCAGCGGACCGACCAGCCCGTAGCCGATGCAGCAGATGAAAATGCCCTTTGCCCGCCTACGGACGCCCCCTTTCGCTTTGGCGCTATTGGAGCATTATACGACGCAAAAGGGGGAAAAGCAACCGAATATTAATAAGGTAAAGCGGGAATTTTGCCCGCGGGGAAAGCGCACCCTACAGCCACGGCGCGAGCGCCGCACGCCAGACCCCGGTAAGCTCGTCCGCCGACTGCCGCGCATTGGCGGGGCTGGTGGAGGGCAGCGGCTGGGCGGGACCGAAGCGGGCCTCGTCGTACCGGCGGTAAAAGCGGTGCGCCGTGCCGCCGTTGCAGAAGATGCGGCGGACCGGAGCGGTAGTCAGAATGCGCGAGAGGTCGTTCGGCACGATGTTCGTGATGCTCGCGTCGGAGGAGCCTGCGATCTCACAGGAGGCGATCACGTCCCACAGCGCCACGCCGCGGCGCAGGAGCATGGAGCGCTTTTCCTCCACCGTCTGCGGCGTTTCCTCCTCCAGCACGGCGGCGAGCACGCGCCAGAAGCGGTTTTGCGGGTGGCCGTAGAAGAATGCCGCTTCGCGCGACTTCACCGAAGGGAAGGAGCCGAGGATCAGTATTCTGCTGTCTTTGTCGTACACCGGCGCGATGGTGTGAAACTGTGTCTGCTTTTCCATGGGGTTCCCTCCCTGTGCCTTTTCCGGCGCTATCGTACCACGGCGGTGGGAAAAACACAAGATGTCGAAGGAACGGAAAACCACCGGAGGAGGGGCGGCAGCCCCTCCTCCTTGCATAACGGGCGAGAGGGCAAGATACAGCGCCGCCGTCCGTTGTTCTCTATTTTGCGCGCCGCGCGGGAAAAAATACGCTTTGCCTTTTCGCCCGTCTGTGGTACAATGGACGCATTGATCCTGTTTTTGCGGAGGGACGCTGCCATGCAGCCTTTGGCGCATTTTAAGACCATCACGCATCACCGGCATCTGGTGTGCAAATACTGTTTTCGGCTGGGACTGTACCGACAGGGACTTCTGCACGATCTGAGCAAGTACGCGCCCTGCGAGTTCTGGCGCGGGGCAAAGTACTATCAGGGCTACCGCAGCCCCAACGACGCCGAGCGCCGCGCGAACGGCGTGAGCCTTGCGTGGCTGCACCACAAGGGCCGCAACCGCCATCATTTTGAATACTGGATCGACTACTGCATCGGAGAGGACGGCCGCGTTTTCATGGGCGGCTGCAAGATGCCGCTGCGCTATGTCGCCGAAATGTTCTGCGACCGCATCGCGGCATGCAGGACCTATCTCAAGGACAGCTACACCGATGCCGCGCCGTATGACTACTATCTTCGCTCCAAGAGCCATATCCTCATTCACCCCGAGACGAGCGATACCATCGAGGAGATGCTCTGCGTCCTCCGCGACGAGGGCGAGGACGCCGCCTTTGCCTATGTCCACGGCCTGCTGCGGGAGGAAAAGAAGAAAAAGTGATGCAAAAAATCTCTTTTTCGTGTTTCCATCTTGCATTTTTCCTTTCACGGGAGTAAACTATTTACCGAATTTTGCAATAGGACGGATACTGCTGCTATGACCCACCCCTACAAGACCCGCGCGGGCGGCGCGACGGTCACGATCTTCGTGCCCTACGACTGCCGCAACCATTGCCCCTTCTGCGTGAACAAAAAGGAATATGCCGACTGTGCGGGCTTCGGCGTGGAAGCTATTTTGAAGTCCATCGCCGTGATGGATGCCATCACCCCGTGCTGCGACTTCGTTTTTACCGGCGGCGAGCCGTTCGCTCAGCTCGACGATCTGCAGCGTATGCTCGACGCGATCCCCAAGACGCATAAGGTGTATATCAACACGACCTTCCCTGTGCAGCAGGGCTGCAGCGCGGAGGAGATGCTCGGATTCACCCGCCGCAACGCCGACAAGATCACCTGCATCAATGTGTCCCGCCACCTCCAGCGCTATGTGGAGGAGTCGCCGGACGAGGTCGTGGCGCAGATCGCCACCCCCAAGCGCGTCAACTGCGTTCTCTATAAGAACTACCCCGCGGACAAGCTTACCGCCTATGCCGAGCGCTGGCGGAGGTACGGCATTCCCATTCAGTTCCGCTATGACTACACCGAGACCACGCCGGAGAACCTCTACGAGGAGGAGCATGACCGTATCCTGCAGGACCTCAAGCGCCAGTTCACCTACATGGGACTGGACGGCTGCCGGATGCGAAACGGCTTCCATTTCGACTACAAGGGCCTGCACATGACCTATCACAAGACGCTGCCCTACTCCACCATCGTGGAGACAGGGGAGGACGGCGTGACCTACGACATTCTCTACGACATTCTCATCAAGCAGAACGGCGACCTGCATTCCGACTGGACGGGCGTGCCGCTCGATGTGGAGAAGTATCGCAAGGTCGTTTTCGAGCCGTATGACCTGCGCGTGATCAACGGTACCGTTGATTTCTGAGAATACCCTATATAAAAGCTCCGACCGTTTTCGCGGCCGGAGCTTTTTTCGGGATAGGACGGTCATTGCAGGGGCTGTGCCGCGGCGCGCTCCCGCCGCAGCTCGCGCAGCACGGGAACGCTCACGCACAGCGAGGCGGCGAGGAAGCAGACGATGCCGAGCATGCGGTTGACGCTGATCGTTTCGTGGAACACGACCACGGCCAGCACAGTCGCCAGAACGGGCTTGATGAGGTAGATGAACGAGGCCTCGGTCGCGGAGGTGTACTCCGTGATCTTCGCCGTGAGCAGGAAACCGAGCGCGGCGCAGCCGATGCCGATGTGGCACAGCAGAAGCGTTGACAGGGGCGTAAAGCCGGTGAAAAACGGCACATCGGCGAAAATGCCCAGCCCGAGGCTGCGGTAGACCGCGCCGACCGCCGGAAGGCGGCCGAGCAGCAGCAGCGCGAGCAGCTCCAGTCCGCCGAGGAGCAGGTTGAAGGTCGAAATGATCAAAGCGCCCAGCTGCGGGATACGCAGCTTGCAGAGCGTGCCGTACATGGCGAAGAGCGCCGTGGCGGCAAGGATCTCGAGGAAGCCGCGGGGGCTGACCTCCAGCCTTGACGGATTGAGAATGAGAAGAATGCCGACGACTTCGATGCCGATGGCGATCAGGTGGTTCTTCTTCAGCGGCTCATGCAGGATAAAGTGCGCGGCAGCGACGGCGAACACCGGATTGCCGGAGTAAATAATGGAGGCCGCCGAGGCGTCCATGTGCAGCACGGCCATTTGCAGCAGCGACATATGCAGCGTGACCGTCAGGAAACCGAGAAGCGCAAAGTAGCCCCAGTCCGAGCGGGTAAGGCGTATGCCGCGCCGCCGAATGTCGCGCAGCGCAAAGGGCAGCAGAGCCAACGCACCGAGCAGCACGCGGTCGACGGTGACCTGCATGGGCGCGAGCGCGCCGCCAAGTCCCTTGAGCGCGACCTCGGTGGTGGAATAGAGCATCGCGGCGAGGAGAATGTAAAGGTATCCTCGTTTCCGGTCCATAAAAGCGCCTCGCATTTCGTAAAACGGTGTAGCGCCATTATATGCCCGCGGGCGCGGAAAAGCAAGAAAGAAGTGCTGTTTCCTGCGGGAAACAGCACTTCTTCTGCGTTGCGTTCTAAAGGGAAGGCGCCTTACTTGGCGACGACCTTCTTGCTCTCCCACTTGGTGACGCAGCAGGCGCAGGAGATGTCGCCGGTGATGTTCAGGCAGGTGCGGCCCATGTCGAACAGACGGTCCACGCCGTAGATGATCATGATCATATCGACGGGGATGTTCATGGCCTGGAGCACCATAGCCAGCATGATCATGCCCGCGCCGGGCGTGCCGGCGGTGCCGATGGAGGCGAGGGTCGCGGTGACAACGATGGTGACCATCTGGCCGAGGGTCAGCGTCATGCCGCAGCAGGTGGCGAGGAAGATGGTGGCGACGCACTGGTAGATGGCGGTGCCGTCCATGTTGATGGTCGCGCCGAGGGGGATAACAAAGGAGGAAATATCATTCTCCGCGCCGAGCTCCTCCGAGCACTCCATGCTCAGCGGGATGGTCGCGGCGGAGGAGGTGGAGGTGAAGGCGAAGATCATCGCGGGGGACGCCTTCTTGAAGAAGGTGATGGGATTGATGCCCGCGAACGCCTTGGCGGAGACGGAGTAGCAGAGGACCGCGTGGACGATGTAGCCGATGTAGGCGCAGCCGAGGACGATGCCGAGGGAGCCGAGGATCTCGGGACCCTGCGTGGCAACGACCCAAGCCATCATGGTGAACACGCCGATGGGGCTGAGAGAAATGATGAAGGCCATCACGCGCTCGATGACCGCGTAGAGGGAGGTGACCATATCCTGCGCGAGCTTGCCCTTTTCTCCTGCCGTGAGGATGCCGCCGCCGAGAAGAATGGCGATGACGATGACCTGAAGCATATTGGAGGTGCGGAAGGACTCCCAGAGGTTACTGGGGAAGATGCCGATGAGGGTATCCATGAAGTTGGCGCTGGTGGCCTTCTCCCAGACCTGGCCGTCAACGAGCTGGAGGGTGGGGAAGAGGCCGGCGTTGTTGAAGATGTTGGCGAACACAAGGCCGATCACGCAGGCGATGGCGGTGGTGACGAGGAAGTACGCCACGGTCTTCCAGCCGACGGAGCCGACCTTCTTCATGTCGCCCATGGAGACGATGCCGTCGATCATGGACAGCAGGACGACGGGAACGACGATGAACTTGAGGAGGTTGACAAAGATGGTGCCGAAGGGCTTGAGGTAGTTGGTCGTGAATTCGGGCTTGCCCATGAAGTAGAAGGCAAGGCCAACCACGATGCCGAGCAGCAGAGCAATAAAAATCTGTGCCGGCAGGCTGAGCTTTTTCTTTTCCATAGATAACACACACTCCTAAAAAAGTCTGCCTCTTCATTTATTATAGATATGCTTTATAGAAGAAGCGTAGATATTTTACAGCATCTGAACGGATTTTTCAATAGAATTTACAGAAAAAGCGTTTTTCTGTGAATTTTCGCTAAAATCGGAGCGGCTTGGAGCATATATAACAAATAAATAAAAAATTTCGGCGGACGCTTGCAATATACCGCGCTTTTTTGTAGGATAGAAAAGAGACAAATAGAAGGGAAGCTGCACGATGAGAGTGATCACCGGTACGGCGCGCGGACGCCGGCTGAACGAATTGAAGGGGTACGATACCCGCCCGACGACCGACAAGGTCAAGGAGGGCATTTTCTCCGCCATTCAGTTTGAGGTGGAGGGCGCGCGGGTGCTGGATCTGTTCGCGGGTACGGGGCAGCTTGGCATTGAGGCGCTCTCACGTGGGGCGAAGAGCGCGGTGTTTGTCGATCAGCGGACCGACGCGGTGAAGCTCATCCGCGAAAATCTGGCGCTGACAAAGCTGACGGACGGCGCGCAGGTCGTCTGCGGCGAGTCCATGAGCTACCTCAACGCGCTGCGTACACCGTTCGACCTTATTTTTCTCGACCCGCCCTATGCCGACGATCTGCTCGAACGCGCCGTCGCGCACATCGCGCGGTTTGACATTCTGGCGCCGAATGGTATAATGATCGCGGAGAGTCCGGCGGACAAGGACCTGCCCGCGCTCGCGCCGCCCTACCGCATTGCGCGCGAGTACCGTTACGGCAGGATCAAGGTCACGCTTTACCGCCGCGACGGGGAGGAGACGAGAACATGAAGGATGCCCGCATTGCCGTTTTTCCCGGCAGCTTCGACCCCGTGACGCTGGGGCATATGGATGTCATCGTGCGCGCCGCGCGGCTGTTTGACCGCCTGTACATCGCCATCGTGCCGAACGGCGAGAAGGCGCACCCCATGTTCTCCGATGAGGAGAAGCTGGCGCTGATGCGCGCGAGCGTCGCGGATCTGCCCAATGTGGAGGCGGTGCTGTGGAATGGGCTGTTGACCGATCTTGCAAAGGAAAAGGGCGCGGCGTTTTTGGTGCGCGGCGCGCGCAGCGCGACGGATTTTGACGCCGAGTATCAGCTCTCGCTCATTTATAAGGATATTTCCGGCGGCGCGCTGGACACGGTGCTGCTGTGCGCCGAGCCGGAGCATCAGCATCTCAGCTCCACGATGGCGCGCGAGATGATCAAGTATCATCAGGACCTGACAAAGTATTTACCGGCTGCCGCCGCCGCGCGGCTGAACAAGAAAAAAGATTAAGGGGGATCATCATGGCGGAAGAGAATGTACAGAAGCTGCTGGGTATGCTGTATGAACTGATCGACGGGGCGAAGAACGCGCCGCTGTCGAATGACAAGTGCGTCCTGAACCGCGACGAGGCGCTCGACCTGCTCGACGAGATCCGCGCGCAGCTTCCGGTGGAGCTCAAGCGGGCGAAGGAGTTGGTCCGCGCGCGCGAAGAATATGTGGAGGCTGCCAAGCGCGATGTGGAGCGCATGATGCAGAAGGCCGAATTCGAGGCCAAGAGCAAGGTCTCCGAGAGCGAGGTGCTTACCGCCGCGCGCGAAAAGGGACACGACATCGTTTCCCGCGCCGAGGAGCGCTCGCGCGAGATGTACCGCGTGGCGAACGATTATTCCGAGGATGTTCTGCGCCGCACGGAGGAGGCCGTCCAGATGGCGCTCGACGAGGTCAAGCAGACCCGCGTGCGCTTCCGCGCCGCGTCCGCCGAGCAGATGCAGCGCCGCCGCGAGGAACTGAACAAATCGTTGGAGAAAAACGACAAAGAAGACAAATAAAATTCGTTATATCTGACAAAAACCTTCCGCGGATCGTTCCGCCGAAACATATTTTGCGATACGGACCAAGCGCGCCACAACATCTTGTGGCGCGCTTTTTCGCCCTGTTTCGACACTGAAACGGGCGTTTTATTTTTTCTGGAAAAAGATGGAAAAAGGAAGCGGAAAAGCGTGGCAAAGTGCGGAAAACAAGGAAAATTTCCGCTTGCAATTTGGGACTGTTTTATGTATACTCAAAACACGAAGTGGGGGAAAGTGGTGCCAAGTGTTCAAAAGTGGCGCTGCGGACCCAAAAGTGCAGGAGAGTGGAGCCAAGCGACTTCCCCGAAAAAAGAGGAAGCCGCTGCTTTGCCCTCTTTGCCTCAGCTTCCGACTTGCCGAAAGGGGGGACGCTCATGACCGGTCAATATCAGCACTCGATCGACGCCAAGGGCAGAGTGTTCATCCCCGCGAAGCTCCGCGAGGAGCTGGGCGAGACTTTTTATGTTACGATGGGCATGGACTCGTGCCTGAGCGTCTACTCCGACGCGAGCTGGGCGAAGTTCACCGAAAAGTTCGAGAGCCTGCCCTACACCAAGACCAAGGCGATGCGCCCGCTGTTTGCGAACGCCGCCAAGTGCGAGCCGGACGGTCAGGGCCGCATCCTGCTGCCGCAGAAGCTGCGCGCCTACGCGGGCCTGGACAAGGATGTCGTTATCATCGGCGTGTCGAACCGCGCCGAGATCTGGAACGCGGAGCGCTGGGCGGCGCTGGAGGCCGCGGAACTCAACCCCGAGAACCTCGCCGCCGTGATGGAGGAGCTGGGCTTCTGATATGGAGGAGAACTACGGCCACAAGCCGGTGCTGCTGCACGAATGCCTTGACGCGCTCGCCATTAAGCCGGACGGCGTCTATCTGGACGGAACGCTCGGCCGCGCGGGACACTCGCTGGAGATCGTCCGCCGCCTGACGGCGGGAGGGCGGCTTATTGCCCTCGACCGCGACGAGACCGCCATCGAGGCGGCGAAGCGGCGGCTCGCGGACTATATGGACCGCGTGACGCTGGTGCATTCCAACTTCAGCGCGCTGGACGCGGTGCTGCGCGAGTTGGGCGTTCGCGGCGTGGACGGTATGCTCTTCGACCTCGGCGTTTCCTCGCCGCAGCTTGATGACGCCGCCCGCGGCTTTTCCTACAAGCAGGACGCGCCGCTGGATATGCGTATGGACGAGAGCGCGCCCTACACCGCGCGCGAGCTGGTCAACACCCTCGGCTATGAGGAACTCAAACGCATTCTCTACGAATACGGCGAGGAGCGCTACGCGCCCGCCATCGCGAAAAAGATCTGCGCGTACCGCGCGGAAAAGCCCATCGAAACGACGCTGGAACTGGCGGACCTTATCCGCTCGGCGATGCCCGCCGCGGCGCTGCGCGAGAAGCAGCACCCCGCCAAGCGCAGCTTTCAGGCCATCCGCATCGCGGTCAACGACGAGCTTGGCGAACTGCCGCCGATGCTCTCCGCCGCCGAGAAGAACCTCAACAGCGGCGGACGGCTCGCGGTCATCACCTTCCACTCGCTCGAGGACCGCATCGTCAAGCGCGAGCTGCAGGAGCTGGCGAGGGGCTGTATCTGTCCGCCGGAATTTCCGGTGTGCGTGTGCGGCAGGAAGCCGAAAATGAAGCTTATTACCCGCAAGCCCATCGTTTCGGGCGAGGAGGAGCTGAACGAAAATCCCCGCGCCCGCAGCGCCAAGCTGCGCGTGGCGGAAAAGTGCTGAGTACAGCACGATAGAAAACAAAAGGAAAGGAGATCGTCATGGCGCGCAGAGACACGGAAAAGCTGAAATACAGGTATGGCGGCGGCCGTGTCGTCGGCGATCTCGCATACGATCTCAACTATGAGGAACCGCGTACGGCGCGCCGCGCCGCGCCGCGCACCCGCATCGAGACCGAGCGCCGCGAAACGCGCCGCGCCGAGCCTGCCCGCGCGCCGCGCAAGGCGGCGGAGCCGGCGGCGCGTCCCCGCGTCCGCGAGCGGCAGAAGGTCTCCGGCGTGCTGCTTCTCGGCTTTACCGCGCTGGCCGCGTTGGTCGTAATGGTGCTGATGAGCTACGCCCAGCTCACGAGCATTTCCTCCGACGTGGTGGGGATGCAGAAGGAACTGAAAACGCTTGAGACCGAGCACATTGCGCTGCTCACCCAGTACGAACGCACCTTCGACCTGACGAAGATCAAGGCGGCGGCAGCCGCCGCGGGCATGAACAAGCCGAGTTCCTCGCAGGTTAACTACATCGACCTTTCCGCGCCGGACAGCGTGGAGGTCTTTGAGACGCAGAATGTCAGCGTACTCAGCCGCGTGTTTACCTCTCTGGGACAAGGCGTGTGCAGCGTGGTGGAATATTTCAGCTAAGCGAAGCCTATACATAAGGAGTAAGGAGCTTCCTTACTCCTTGTTTTGCTCATTAAGGTCATCTGTTCCGAGGAGGAAGAACCGTGGCAGAAGCTCCGAAAAATCCGAGAAGAAGACCGGACAGCGCGCGTCGGGCCAACCGGATCATCCAGCAGAGAACGCTTTTGCTGCTGGGTGCATTCGGCGTTTTGGCGTTTGTGCTGCTCTTTGTCCAACTCTATAAGCTGCAGATCGGGCAGCACGACGAGCTGCAGTCCATGGCGGTGCGTCAGCAGACGCTGCGGACCACGGTGGAAGCCAGCCGCGGCACCATCTACGATAAAAACGGCGACATCCTCGCCATCTCATCCACAGCGGAGAATGTGTTCGTTTCGCCCGCCGACATCGTGAAGTATGAGCAGGATAAGGACCTCATCGCAAACGGCCTTGCCGATATCCTCGGTATCGAGCCGGAGAGCGTCCTCACGCGCATGGAGCGTACCTGGTCGCAGTATGAGGTCGTTAAGCACAAGGTCGAGCGGGAGACGGCGGACGAGGTCCGCGCCTTCCTCAACGAAAACAAGATACGCGGCGTGTTTCTGGAGCCGACCACCAAGCGCTACTATCCCTATTCCTCGCTCGCCGCGCACGTCATCGGCTTTGTCAACGCCAACGGCGGCGCCTACGGACTGGAGGCCGTGTATGACGAGGAGCTGACCGGCGAGAGCGGCATGGTCGTCACGGCGCGCGACGCGAACGGCGGCGCGCTGCTCTACCAGTATGAGCAGTATTTCGACGCCGAGAACGGCGACAGCCTCGTGACCACGCTGGATAAGACCGTGCAGTACTATCTGGAAAAGGGCCTTGAAGAGCTGGAGAGCCGCTACGGCACGGGCGTGGGCGCGACGGGCATCGTTCTTGATGTGAACAGCGGGGCGGTGCTGGCAATGGCATCGCTGCCGACCTATGACCTCAACAACTATTCTGCCCTCTTCAACCGCGAGATGCTCACCGCCGGTATGAGCGAGGAGGAGATCAGCGGGAAGCTTGACGACCTGCAAAACCTGCAATGGCGCAACAAGGCCATCAACGACACCTTCCAGCCGGGTTCGACATTCAAGATCATCACGCTTGCCATGGCGCTGGAGGAGGGAGCCGTCGATCTCAAGTCCACCTTCAACTGCCAGGGCTACATCATGCTGGAGGGGCAGAGGATCAACTGCTCCAAGCGCGAGCCGGGCCATGGGCATCAGGACCTCATCACGGCGTTCGCAAACTCCTGCAACCCCGCGTTCATCAACATCGGTCTGCGTCTGGGCAACAAGACCTTTTACGATTACATGAAGGCCTTCGGTCTGACGAGCAAGACCGGCATCGACACCACGGGCGAGGCCAGCGGCTTCGTCAATAAGGAGATCGAATACTCCGCGCTGGCGCTCGGCTGCTACGCCTTCGGCCAGAACTTCAATGTGACCCCCATATCGCTCATTTCCGCGCAGGCGGCCTGTGTCAACGGCGGATACCTGCGGACGCCCTATATCGTCTCCGAGGTGCTGGATAAGGACGGAAACGCCAAATACCGCCACGACAGCACGCCGGTGCGGCAGGTCATTTCGGAGGATACTTCCAAGCTCGTGCGCGACATCATGGAATATGAGGTCGAGTACGGCACGGGCAAGAACGGAAGAGTCGCGGGTTACCGCATCGGCGGCAAGACCGGCACCGCCGACCAGATCGACGGCGACATCATCGTGTCGTTCACCTGCTGTGCGCCCGCGGACGACCCGCAGATCATGATGCTTCTCACCCTCAGCCACCCAAGCAGAGACACCGGCACCTACCGCTCCGGCGGAAACATGGCCGCTCCGGTGGCGGCGACCGTAATGGCGGAGATCCTGCCCCACCTCGGCATCGAGCCGACCTACAGCGCCGACGAGCTGGTGGGCGCGGATAAGACCGTGCCGAATGTTGTGGAGCTGACGCTCGACGAGGCGAAGGCAAAGCTTGCGGCGGAGGGCTTCTCCTGCCGCACCGTCGGCGACGGCGGGACCGTCACCGACCAGACGCCGCTCGGCGGCGCCATCGTGCCGAACAACGCGGAGATCATTCTCTACCTCGGCGCGGAAAAATCCGACGCGCTCTGCATCGTCCCGAATGTCGTGGGCGACAGCGCTGCCGCGGCGAACCGCAAGCTGACCGACGCGGGACTCATCATGAGCGTTTCCGGCGCGACCGGTGGCAGCTCCGCGAGCGTGCGCGCCATTTCACAGTCTGAGGAGCCGGGGAAGGAAGTGCCTGCCGGAACGGTGGTGCGCGTCCAGTTCAGCGACGGCTCCGTGACCGACTGACGGCGCCGCTTTGCCGGAGCGGGGCGGTCTCCCTACCGAAGAGAGCAAGACTTGACGGAGAAAGGATGCCGCGCTTACGCAGCTCTGCGAGCTTTTGAGCGCCCTTGACACCTACACGCTGCTCCGCGCCGACGCGCGGACGGAGATACGCGCCCTCACGCTGGACTCCCGCACGGCGGGGGAGGGCAGCCTGTTCCTCGCCCTGCATGGGACGCGGGCGGACGGTGCAGACTATGCGGCGGAGGCTCTCGCGCGCGGCGCGGTGTGCGTCGTGACCGAGCGGGAGCAAACGGACGCGCCCTGCGTTCTTGTTCCCAACGCACACGAGGCAGCGGCACGCCTTGCCGCAAGGTGGTACGGCGAGCCGGCAAGGCGCATGAGCGTGATCGGCGTGACCGGAACGAACGGGAAGACGACCACGACCTGCCTTTTAAAGCAGCTTCTCGAGCGCTGCCTCGGCGCGAAGGTCGGCCTGATCGGCACGAACCGAAACATGATCGGTGACGCCGCGCTTCCCGCCGCGCGGACGACGCCGGATGCGCTGACGCTCCAACGCCTGCTGCGCGAGATGGCGGACGCGGGCTGCACCCACGCGGTGATGGAGGTCTCCTCCCACGCGCTCGTGCAAAGGCGCGTCGGCGCGATCGGCTTCGCGCTCGGCGTATTCACCAATCTCACACAGGACCATCTGGATTACCACGGCACGATGGAGGCCTACTGCGACGCGAAGGCGCTGCTGTTCCGCCAATGCCGCGCCGCCGTGGTGAACGGCGACGACGCATGGGCCCAGCGCCTTTTGCGGGACGCGGAGTGTCCGGTCACGCGCTTCGGGCAGAATTTTTCCAACGACCTTGTCGGCTGGCGGCCGGAGTACCGTGCGGACTGCGTGCGCTTCACCGCCTGCGACGACAGCGAACATGTCCCCGTTACGCTGCATATCCCGGGCGCGTTTTCCCTCTACAACGCCCTTGCCGCGCTGGGTGCGGCGCAGGCGCTCGGTATTCCGCTCGCTGACGCGGCGGCCGCTCTCGCGGACTGCCGCGGGGTGCGGGGACGGGCGGAGGTCGTGCCGACGGACACGGACTACACCGTGCTGATCGACTACGCGCACACGCCGGACGGCCTTGCCAACATTCTCTCCGCGGTCTGCGGCTTCGCGGACGGGCGGGTGATCGCGGTGTTCGGCTGCGGCGGCGACCGCGACCGGACAAAGCGCGCCGAGATGGGGCGCATTGCGGCGGCGCTTGCCGACCGCGTGATCCTGACCTCGGATAATCCCCGTACCGAGGACCCCTATGCCATTCTGCACGAGATCCTTGCGGGGCTGCGCGGCAGCGCCACGCCGTTCGCCGTGCTGGAGGATCGGCGCGAGGCCATTGCCTACGCCCTCGACCATGCCCGCGCGGGCGACGTGGTCGTGCTGGCGGGCAAGGGACACGAGACCTATCAGGAGGTCGGCACAGAGCGCCTGCCGCTCGACGAACGGCAGGTCGTGCGCGAGTACCTGAAGCGATAAAAACGAAAACGAAAGAGCCGCGTTTCGCGGCGGAGGTTGACCACCATGGAACTGATCGCAGCCTGCATTCTGAGCTTTGCCGTTACCGTTGTGACCGGACGCCTTCTCATTCCCGTTCTGCGCCGCATGAAGGCGGGGCAGAGCATCCGCGAGGACGGCCCGACCTGGCACGCCGGAAAGGCCGGTACGCCGACGATGGGCGGACTGATGTTCATTCTCGGCATCTTCGTCACCATTGTGGCCTTCGGCTGGAGGAGTATGCTTGCGGGCAGCTTCCGACATCTTTATGTGTTCCTTTTTGCCGCCATCTTCGGCGCCATCGGCTTCATCGACGACTATGAAAAGGTGAAGAAGCACCGCAACCTCGGCCTTACGGCCATTCAGAAATTCGCGCTCCAGCTGGCGGCGGCGGTCGCGTTCCTCTGCCTGATGCGCTATGAGGGTATGCTCACGCCGAACCTCTACGTGCCGTTTTTCAACACGCACATCGTCCTTAACTGGATCGTCTACATGATCTTCGCCGCTTTCGTCATCGTCGGCACGGTCAACGCCGTCAACATCACCGACGGCATCGACGGGCTGGCGGGCAGCGTGACGGTCCCGGTGGCGCTCTTTTTCGCCGTGGTCGCGGTCTGGTGGGGCTATGAGCAGGAGCTGGGCGTCTTTTCCGCCGCGCTCGTCGGCGGATTGATCGGCTTCCTCATTTACAATTTCCATCCCGCCAAGGTGTTTATGGGCGACACAGGCTCGCTCTTCCTCGGCGGCGCGGTGGCGGGACTGGCGTTTGCCTACGATATGCCGCTCGTGCTGCTGCTCGTCGGCGTCGTTTACATCTGCGAAACGCTCTCGGACATCATTCAGGTCGCCTACTTCAAGGCGACGCACGGCAAGCGCATTTTCAAAATGGCGCCGCTGCACCATCACTTTGAGCTGTGCGGGTGGAGCGAGGTCAAGCTCGTGACCATCTTCACGCTCGTCTCTGCGGTGTTTTGTATGCTGGCGCTGTGGGGCGTGATGGGACGGTATCATTTCTAAAAGCAGCGGCGCTGCCGCCTGCGGGCGGCGGACGGAGGAGGTGAAACGGCATGACGAAGGAAGAGCGCGAGCTGCGGCGCGAGCAGCGTGAGCACATGAAGCGCATGGAGGCCGTCGCGAAGGCGGCGGGCCGCGGTCCGCTCGATGTGCCGTTTCTCCTGCTCGTGCTGCTGCTCACCGGCATCGGCCTCATCATGCTTTTCTCGGCGAGCTTTCCCATCGCCTACTATAAGACCGGCACGCCGCTGTACTACCTCAAGCGGCAGGGCGTGTTTGCCGCGGCGGGCCTCACCGCCATGTTCGCCATCGGGCGCCTCAATTATGCGCGCTTCCGCGGCGTGGCGAAGATCGCGCTGTACGCCTCTATTTTTCTTTTGATCCTGGTCATCATTCCGGGCGTCGGCATCACGCGCAATAACGCTACGCGCTGGCTCGGCATTCCGGGTACGGAGATGCAGTTCCAGCCGTCCGAGCTTGCCAAGCTTGGCGTGATCCTCTATTTTGCCGACAGCATTTCCAAGAAGAAAGATAAAATGCGGACCCTGCGCTACGGCATTCTGCCCTATGCCGCCATTCTCGGCATCATCGCTTTCCTTATGTGGCGCGAGCCGCATTTTTCCGGCATGGTACTCATTCTCGGCATCGGCGCGATGATGATGTATGTCGGCGGCATTCGCGGCTACTGGGTCGGCGTCGGCGCTGCGGGCGCCGGTGCGGTGGCCTACGGCTTCGCGTCGGGGCTTATCACCTACAATTCCTCGCGCCTTGCCATCTGGCGCGACCCGTTCAACAAGGAATGGGCGCTCGACGCGGCCTATCAGATCAAGCAGAGCCTGTTGGCCATCGGCTCGGGCGGACTGCTCGGACTCGGCCTCGGCAAGAGCCGCCAAAAGTTCCTCTTTATCCCCGAACCGCAGAACGATTTTATCTTTTCCATTGTCTGCGAGGAGTTGGGGCTGGTGGGCGCGACGCTCATCATGGCGCTGTTCGCGCTGCTCATCATCCGCGGCTACTGGATCGCGCTCCACGCGCGCGACCGCTTCGGCAGTCTTCTTGCCGTGGGCGTGACGACGCAGATCGCCCTACAGGTTTTTTTGAACATCGCGGTCGTTTCCAACCTTATTCCGAACACCGGCATTTCGCTCCCGTTCTTCAGCTACGGCGGAACGGCGCTGGCGATCCAGCTGGCGGAGATGGGGGTCGTATTGAGCGTGTCGCGGCAGATGCCGCCAAACTGATGCGTTTCGGAAGCTGTCGCCCGCGGGCGACAGAGGAAATGCGGCGGAACAGACTGCCGCGACGGACAAAAGGGGGACGGAGGACATGAATATTATCTTCACCTGCGGCGGGACGGCGGGACATGTCAACCCCGCGCTGGCGCTGGCGGGCTATATGCGCGAAAAGGACCCCGCTGCCAAGGTGCTTTTCGTCGGCGCGGAGCGCGGACTGGAGCGCGATCTGGTCGCGCACGCGGGCTATCCGTTCCAAACGGTCAACATCTCTTCGTTCCACCGCTCGCTGAAAAGGAAGGAGATCCGCCATAACCTCGTCTCCGTCCGCAACCTCCTTCACGCCGAGCGCGAAGCGGACGCCATTCTCGACGCCTTCCGCCCCGACCTCATCGTCGGCACGGGCGGCTACGCAAGCTACCCCATCGTGCGCTACGGCGCAAAGCGCGGCATTCCGACGGCGGTGCATGAGTCGAACGCCGTGCCGGGTCTGACGACGCGCCTGCTCGAGAGCCATTGCGACCGCATTATGGTCGGCTTTGAGGACTGTCGGCAGTACTATAAGCACAAGGACAAGGTGATCGTCACCGGTACGCCGGTGCGCGGCGACTTCTTTGCGCTCACCAGGGAGCAGGCGCGCGCGAAGCTTGGCTTTGCGGACGAAAGACCGTTGGTGGTCTCGTTCTGGGGCAGCCTCGGCGCGGGGAACATGAACCACATCACGGCGGAGCTTCTCTATCTCGAGGCGGCGAAGGAGCCGTTTCACCACATTCATTCCGTCGGCTCGCTCGGCTGGCGGAAAATGCACGAATGGGTCGGCGAATACGGCGTGGACCTGCGGGAGCATCCCTCGCTCGACGTGCGCGAGTACATCTACGACATGGCGGTGGTCATGCGCGCCGCCGACCTCGTCATCTGCCGCGCGGGCGCGTCTACGCTCAGCGAGCTGACCGCGCTCGGCGTTCCCGCCATTTTGGTGCCGTCGCCGAATGTGACGAACCATCATCAGGAGAAAAACGCCAACGTACTCGGCGAACACGGCGCGGCGCTCGTTCTCGCCGAGGAGGGACTGGACGGCAAACGCCTGTTCGCGGAGACCTCCGCGCTGCTGCGCGATGAAAACCGACTCGCGGCAATGCACGAGGCATCGCTGCGGCTCGGTGTGCGCGACGCGACCGAGCGCATTTACGAGACGGTCATGGCGCTTGTAAAATAAGAAAAAGCCTGCGGCGGAAGCCGCAGGCTCAGACCATATTTATTTCAGCCTGAAGTCCATCCACACGGGGTTATGGTCGGAGTAGAGGAAGCCGGCGTCCACTACGGCGCTGCCCGCGACCTCTACATTATCGCTCACGAGGAAGCCGTCCACCGTCAGGCGGAAGGTCGTCTCAATGCTGTACGGCTCGGACGCCGCGCGGCAGGAGGCGACGGGCGCGTCCGTGTCAAAGGGGGCGACGAGCGTCAGCCCCGCGGGGATCGTTTCCTCCGGAATGGGCTGCGCCCAGGTGTCATTTTCTCCGGCGGACACGCCGAAGATCTCCGGCGAGTTGCCGAGCAGGTCCTTGTTGAAGTCGCCGCCCGCGACGCAGTAATTGCCCGCGCCGTACTCGGCGAGCATATCCGCACACAGCAGCGCAAGCTGCTCGGTGGCGATGGCGCCGTCCGAGGTGTAGGCGGAAAGATGGAGATTATAGAGGACAAGCTCCTTGCCGTTCACCGCCGGAATGCGGCTGACCGAGTAGCAGCGGTCAAGGTCGAGGAGCTTCATGAAGCCGCTCTCCACCGGCAGCTCCCGCCGCGCGGCGGAGGCGATGGGGTGGCGCGAGAGCGTCACGATGCCGGACTGATTCGCTCCGTGCGGATCGGTGAGCGGGTAGAAAAGATAGGGACTGTCGTAATTCTGCGCGAACACCTCGTCGTATTCGCAGCTCCTCATGGCGTCGCCCAGATAGGCGGTCTCGTCGATGTGCCAGCTGCGCGTACCGTCGGTATCGACCTCCTGAAAGAGAGCAAAATCAGGCGAAAGGCCTTTGACAAACGCGACGGCGCCGCGCATATTCCGCTCGACCTCCTGTCGGCTGCGGGCGCGGCTCTCCTTGCCGCCGTCCATGAAAAAGCTGTAGTCGGCGCTGTACGCGCCGAAGCCCATGTTCGCGGACGAAACGCGGTAGAGGACGCCGGTCTCGACCGCACCCTCCATAGGGGCGGGGTCTGCGGTGCTGCAATGCGTCACGCCGAGCGTCTGGTCGCCAATGCGGTGGTAGGCGAGAAAGACGTAGGCGACATAGCCGCCGACGAGAATGACAAACACGAGCAGCACGCACACAAGCGGACGAAGCAGCCTTTTTCCTTTCATGATCCTGACCTCGCTTCTTCAAATTTTCCCAATTTTACCATAAAACACAGAGAAAGTACAGCCCCTTTCCCTCCGCGCCGGAACCACGGCGCACCGTGGGCGCATACTATGGGTTAGTTTGCAAACCCATGGAACAGGGAGGAAAGGACTATGAGCTTTCTCACCATCGACGGCGGCTTTCCGCTGCGCGGGGAACTGACGATACAGGGCAGCAAGAACAGCGTGCTGCCCGTGCTGGCGGCGACGCTCCTGGCGCGGGGTGCCTGCCGCATTGAAAACTGCCCGCGCCTGCGCGACGTGGACGCGTCCATTGCCATTCTGCGGCACCTCGGCTGCCGCGTCCGTTGGGCGGACACAGCGCTGGAGGTGGACACCGCGCCGATGTCCCGCTGCGACGTGCCTGACGAGCTGATGCGCGAAATGCGTTCGTCCGTTATCTTTCTCGGCGCGATCCTCGCGCGGCAGGGAGCGGCCGTGCTGTCCTACCCGGGCGGCTGCGAGCTGGGACCGCGCCCCATCGATCTGCACCTTGCCGCGCTGCGCGCGCTCGGCGCAGAGATCCGCGAGCGCGGCGGCGAGCTGTACTGCACGGCGGCGAAGCTGCGCGGCACGGACATCACGCTCGCCATGCCGAGCGTCGGTGCGACGGAAAACGCGGTGCTGGCCGCCTGCGGCGCGGAGGGAACAAGCGTCATTTACAACGCAGCCCGCGAGCCGGAGATCGTAGACCTGCAGGCGCTTTTGCAAAAGATGGGCGCACGGGTGAACGGCGCGGGGACCTCCATCATCACCGTGGAGGGCGGTGCGGCGCTGCACGGCTGTACGCACCGCGTCATCGGGGACCGCATCGTCTGCGCGACCTACCTGTGCGCGGCGGCAGCCGCGGGCGGCGAGGTGACGCTGCGCGGCGTGGACTACCGCACGGTCTCTACCGTGGCGCTTGCGCTCGCGGAGAGCGGCTGCACGGTACAGAGCGAAAAGGACAGCGTGACGCTGCGCGGCAGCGGCGCTCTTCGCTCCGTGCGTCCGGTGCGGACCGCGCCCTATCCGGGCTTTCCGACCGACGCGCAGCCCGTGCTGATGGCGGCGCTGCTCAAAAGCGAGGGCAGCACGGTGTTTGTCGAAAACATTTTTGAAAACCGTTACCGCCATGTTGACGAGCTTTCGCGCATGGGCGCGGACATCCGCGTCGCGGGGCGCGTGGCGGTGGTCAGCGGCGTGAAAACGCTGCACGGTGCGGCGGTCAAGAGTACCGACCTGCGCGGCGGCGCGGCGCTGGTGCTTGCGGGGCTTGCCGCCGAGGGTACGACCCGCGTGAGCGGGCTTGAACACATCGACCGCGGCTACGCCGCCATCGAGCGCGACCTTGCCGCGCTCGGCGCACACATTTACAGAGAAGAGACTACATAACCAAAGGACCGCGAAAGAGGGGCAAAGCCTATGGCACGCAATCGAAACAGCAGCCACCGGAGACGGCGGGGAAGATTTTCTTTCCTGACGAAGCTTTTGTGCGTGCTGCTCATCGTCGGCGCGACGGTCGCGGCGCTGACGCTGTTCTTCAAAGTGCAGAGCATCGTCGTACGCGGCAGCGCGCGTTACAGCGAGACGGAGGTCATCGCCGCCTCCGGCATTCAGATCGAGGATAACCTCTTCCTGCTCAACAAGTACAGCGCCGCGCAGGCCATTTTTGAAAAGCTGCCCTATGTGGAGGAGGCGACGATCAACCGCGCCCTGCCGGACACCATCGTTATCACGGTGCGGGAGTGCGCGGCGGCGGCGGGCGTCGAGAGTGCGGACGGCGTATGGCTCATCAGCGGGAACGGCAAGCTGTTGGAGCGGACGGACGCCGTGCCGGAGGGCTGCCCGCTCGTGATCGGAGCGGAGCCGGATGCGCCTGCGCCGAGCGAAGCGCTCTCGTTCGGCGAGGGCGGGGACACGACGGTGCAGACGCTGCTCACGCTGCTGCGTGCGTCGCAGGAGCAGGGCATACGCGGCGGCCTTGCGCGCATCGACCTTTCCGATCCCATCGCCATTCATCTGGAATATCTCGGCCGCTTTTCCGTAAAGCTGCCGTGGGACAGCGACATTGCCTACAAGCTCCTGAGCCTGCAGGCGGCCGTCGAGTATCTGGAGGGGAATGAGACGGGCGAGATCAACCTCATGACCGACGGGGAGGCGCGCTTTATCCCGAAAAGCTGAAGAGCGAAAAAAGTTTGAGGAAATCGCACGCGGCTATTGACCGCGGGGGAAAAGCGTTATACAATAGACTTGCTTTCAAATACACTTGATGTTGTGGCGTATTCGACAGAAGCCGCCCGCATTCTACAAGCGATAGTAGGAGGAACCGACATGGCATTCGGATTGGAAACCGGCGTTGAGAACGTCGTCAGGATCAAGGTCATCGGCGTGGGCGGCGGCGGAAACAATGTTGTCAACCGCATGGTGCGCTCCGGCACCCGCGGCGTGGATTTTGTCGCGGTCAACACGGATAAGCAGGCGCTCAATGTTTCCAGCGCCACCTATAAAATTCAGATCGGCGAGAAGCTGACCCACGGTCAGGGCGCGGGCAGCGACCCCGAGGTGGGCCGCAAGAGCGCCGAAGAGAGCCGCGCGCAGATCTCCAAGGCCCTTGAGGATACCGACATGGTGTTCATCACCGCCGGCATGGGCGGCGGCACCGGTACGGGCGGCGCACCCATCGTGGCGGAGATCGCCCGCGAGATGGGCATTCTGACCGTTGGCGTGGTCACCAAGCCCTTTGGCTTTGAGGGCCGCCGCCGTATGCAGCAGGCCGAAAAGGGCATTGAGGAGCTGCAGGGCAAGGTCGATTCCCTCGTCATTATCCCCAACGAGCGGCTCAAGCACGCGACCGACCAGAAGATCACCTTTGCCAACGCCTTTGAGATCGCGGACGACGTGCTGCGTCAGGCGGTGCAGTCCATTTCCGACCTGATCCGCGACACCGGCTTCATCAACCTCGACTTTGCCGATGTGACCGCCATCATGAAGAACGCGGGTATGGCACATATGGGCGTGGGCCGCGCGGCGGGCAAGGGCAAGGCGGAGGAGGCTGCGCGCATGGCGATCTCCAGCCCGCTGCTCGAGACCTCCATTCATGGCGCGCGCGGCGTACTCATCAACGTTACCGGCTCCATGGACATCGGCTTGGAGGAGGTCGAGCAGGCCGCCTCGCTGGTGCAGGACGCCGTCCATCCCGACGCGCTCACCATCTTCGGCGCGACCTTCGACGAGTCGCTTGACGACGAGATCCGCGTGACCGTTATCGCCACCGGCTTTGCCGACGGCAAGAGCGCGGCGCCCGCCGAGGAGAAGAAGCCCGCGGCTGAGACTCCCGCGCCCGCCGCCGTTGTACCCATCAGCTTCGATGACGACAAGGCCGCCGAGGAGGAGAAAAAGACCGAGGAGAAGGACCCGTTTGACGATATTTTCAAGATCTTCAATCGGGAGCGCTAAATAAAAATCCAGTTTTTTCCGAAAACCGCAGGCTTTGCCCGCGGTTTTCTTTTTGCGTTTTTGCCGCCGCAGATGGCAGAGCCTGCCATGCCAGCGGCGACATTTTTTGTCCGTACTATTTTCTCCGCCTTTGCAGAAAGTAACAGCGCCGACGCAAGAAAAGCGGCGGCAGATTTTGGCGTTTCAAAAGTTTTTTTGAAACGGGAGAGGTGATGGGATGGATGAAAGGCGACCGAAACGACGCACGCGGCGCGGCGCAGCCGTTGGCGTCAGTCTCCTCTTTGCGCTGGCCGTTTCGCTGCTTCCCGCCCGGGCGACAATGACCGTTCCGACGGCGCAGCCGCGCGAGCTGGTACCCGTCGGCAAGGCGGTGGGTGTGAAGCTGTTTGCCGACGGCGTGCTGGTCGTGGGGCTGTCGGACGGAAAGGAAACGGCGTCCCCTGCGAAGCAGAGCGGCCTGAAGGAGGGCGATCTGATCCTGACGATGAACGGCGTCACCATCGGGTCCACCGAGCATTTGCAGGCGCTGCTGGCGGAAAATGGGGATAAGGAGGCCGCGCTCGGCGTTCGCCGCGGCAGCAGGCTGCTGACGCTCCGCGTCATGCCCGCGCGGAGCGCGGACGGCGTGTACCGGCTCGGCGCGTGGATACGCGACAGCATGGCGGGCATCGGCACCGTGACCTTCTACGACCCGCAGACGGGCGCGTTTGCGGCATTGGGACACGGCATCACCGACGTGGACACCGGCGCGCTCATGCCGCTTTCCCGCGGCGCGGTAATGGCGGCGAGCGTCAAGGCGGTGCGGCGCGGGGCGAGCGGTTCACCCGGCGAGCTGCGCGGCGATTTTGACCTCAAGCACGATCTCGGCGCCCTGTATGCCAACACAGAATGCGGTATTTTCGGCATTCTGCCGGAAGGCAGCCGGCTCGAAGCCATAGGGGAGGCGATCCCCGTCGCGCAACGCGCGGACATTCACACGGGCAAGGCGGCGATCCTGGCAAACTGCAAAGGCGACACGGTCTGTGCTTATGAGATCGAAATTGAAAAGCTGTACGGCGGCTCCGCGCCCACGCGCAACCTGATGCTGCGCGTGACCGATCCGGAGCTGATCGCCCTCACGGGAGGCATCGTACAGGGCATGAGCGGAAGCCCCATCGTACAGGACGGAAGGCTGGTCGGCGCGGTGACGCACGTTCTCGTGGACGACCCGCAAAGAGGTTATGGCATTCTGATCGAAAATATGCTGGCGGCGGAGGAAATGGGTAAACAGGGCAAGGCTACTGCATAAATATGCAAAATTAACAGCGAGGGTGAACTCTCGCTGTTAATTTTGTGACAAAAACACAAACAATGTCGAATAAGGTCACATTAATTTTGTGCTAAACGACGAAAACCGACTTGAAAATCCTGTCCGAATATGATAGATTATAGGCAACGCAAAACGATGCGTGGATTTTGCGTCGCAACACCAAAATATGTGAATGTAAGAGGATGAATGAAATGGAGAACCATACCAAGGTCGTCTTAGCGGACGCCAACGAGGAGTTCAGAGAGATGTTGCAGCAGACCATAGAGAAAACAGAGGAATTTGTTGTAGTGGGGAGCGTCGGCAGCGGCGCGGCGGCGTGGGAGCTGATCGAGAGGGAGCGCCCGCAGCTGGTGATCGCAGATGTGGTCTTGCCGGAACTGGATGGTTTTGGCTTGCTGGAACGGATCGGAAAGCTTCAGGCGAAGCCGAAGATGATCATGGTCTCCGCATTCTACCGAGAGCGGCTCGTGTCGCAGGCCATGGAGATGGGCGCGGCGTTCTTCATGGCGAAGCCCTGCGAGCCGAACGCCCTGCTCAGCCGTATGCGGCAGACCGCACAGCCGGACGAAGGCGAGGAGGACGCGTCGGTAGCGCTCGAGCGCATGGTCACGGCGATCATTCATGAGGTCGGCGTACCCGCCCACATCAAGGGGTATCAGTATGTCCGTGAGGCGATCATTCTCGCCGTGCAGGACATGGACATGATCAACGCGGTGACCAAGGTGCTTTACCCTGAGGTCGCCCGCCGCTACGGAACGACCCCCTCGCGCGTGGAGCGCGCCGTGCGCCACGCCATTGAAACGGCGTGGGACCGCGGCGATCTGGAAACGCTCCAGCGCTACTTCGGCTACACGGTGTCGAACACGAAGGGAAAGCCCACCAACAGCGAGTTCATCGCCATGATCGCGGACCGCATTCGCCTTCAGCTCAAGGGGCGCATTGCCTAAAAAGTTAAGAAGATACTCAGAATTTGTAAAAAAACACAGGACCCCATATAAGATATGGGATCCTGTGTTTTTTTACAGGCAGCATTATCCGATCTGACGGGCGGCGGTGTCCTCCGCCTCCTCCACGCATTCGATTTTTGCGCCGAGCGCGCGAAGCTTGCCGATGATGTCCTCATACCCGCGCTCGATATACTGTACATTCGTGATCTCGCTCACGCCGTCCGCCGCGAGCGCGGCGATAAGCATGGCGGCTCCCGCGCGCAGGTCGTAGGCCTGAATGTTGGCGGGGGTAAATCTCTCCACGCCCTCGACGACGGCGGTCCGGCCATCCACGCGGATCTGCGCGCCCATGCGCGTCAGCTCGCCGACATAGCGGTAGCGGCTGTCCCACACGCCCTCGGTCACGGTGCTTGTTCCGTCCGCCAGCGCGAGTACGGTGGTGATCTGCGGCTGCATATCGGTCGGGAAGCCGGGATAGGGCAGCGTCTTGACATTGGCATGGCGCAGACGCTCGGTGCGGCGGACGATGAGATCGTCCTCCTGCTCCTCGACCTCCACACCCATCTCCTGCAGCTTGGCGGTGATGCAGTCCATGTGCTTGGGAATGATGCCGCGCACGCGGATCTGACCGCTCGCGGCGGCGACCGCCGCCATATAGGTACCGGCCTCGATCTGGTCGGGAATGATGGCGTAGGTGCCGCCGTGCAGCTTTTCCGCGCCTGCGATGCGGATGGTGTCCGTACCGGCGCCCTTGATGTCCGCGCCCATGGAGTTGAGGAAGTTGGCAAGATCGACGATGTGCGGCTCTTTGGCGGCGTTTTCAATAACGGTCAGACCGTCGGCGAGCGCCGCCGCCATCATGATGTTCATCGTCGCGCCCACGGAGACCACATCGAGGTAAATATTTGCGCCCTTCATGCGCCCGCCCTCGGCGCGGGCGCAGATGTAGTCGCCCTCGCGCACGGCTGCGCCCATGGCGGCGAAGCCCTTAACATGCTGGTCGATGGGGCGGGTGCCGCCGAAGTTGCAGCCGCCGGGCATGGAGACCTCCGCCGCGCCGAAGCGGCCGAGCAGCGCGCCGATGAGGTAGTAGCTGGCGCGCAGCTTGTGCGCCAGCTCCTGCGGGGCGCGGGTGGTAGCGATATGGCGGCAGTCCAGCTCCACATCGCTGCGGTTGAGAAAGCGAACCTTCGCGCCAAGCTGCTCCAGAATTTTCAGCAGCGTGGTCACATCGCTGATCTGGGGAATGTTTTCAATGCGGCACACGCCGTCCACGAGCAGGGCGGCGGGCAGAATGGCAACGGCGGCGTTCTTCGCGCCGCTGATATGGACCTCGCCGAAGAGCGGCGAGCCGCCGTGAACGATATATTTTGTCAAAAAAGCACCTCATTTCAGGCAGCGGGTAAAACGGCTGCCGGCGGGGGCACGGAGCGCCTTTTCCGCCGTATGCCGATAGTATTCACATAATACAGCTACAGTATAACAGAGAATTTGGAAAAAGCAATCCCTTTCTTTGGCGAAACGCCTTATACGCGCGTGACCTCGCCTGTTTCGACATTTACATAATAATCGTACACATCGGTCGCCACGCGCAGCACGGGGATGAGCCGCTGCGGGGAGACGGTGGTGCTTTGCAGCAGATAGCCGCCGCGAACGTCCGTAATCTCGGTGCAGACGGCGCCGGAGGCGTTGCGGTAGTCAAGAAAGCGCACGAGCGCCGTTACCGCGTCGAGCGGCGTACCCGTGAGGTCGGCGGTGTCGATGGGCGGGAGAAGCGTGCCGGTCACGGAGGTGAGCGCGCCGGAGGAGAAAGAGAAGGTCAGGCTGCCGTTGAAGACCTCCAGGTCGCCGAGCATACAGTAGGCGGTGACGGTGGCGTCCGCTCCGCTCGTGAGGACCTCAAAAACGCGGTAGCCGTAAGGAACGCACAGGTCGGAGCAGAAGCGCTCGGGATCCTCCACCGCGCGGTTGAGCGCGGCCTCCACCGCGCCGCTGCTGCGGACAAGGCAGACGCCGCTGTTCATGCCGTCGGCGCTGTAGTAACGGTAGATGCCGCCGCCGGAGTCAATGGACGAAACGCTGCCGATGATGCCGGCGGCGAAGGTCTGCTCCGCGTCGAGGTCGCGCGCGGGCTGCACCTCCAGCAGCTCTGCGGAGAAATTTCCCAGCAGCCCGCGGTCGAGCGCAATGCCGTTTGCGGCGTACAACTTCGTGAGCTGCTCGAATGAGCGCTCGTGCGCGACATTTTCCTCCGCGCGCTGCGAGAGCAGAAGGACGAGCAGGAAGGCGTTGGCCAGCAGCAGAATAATGATGACGATGTTCTTCAGCCGCGCGGTATTCATGGCGCACCCTCCCTTCCGTTCGTTCAGTTGGCGACCCAGCTTGCGCTGACGGTGTCGCCGTAGGGGTCGATATAAGCAATGGTCAGCTCGCCGTTCGGATAGCGCTGCGCGATGGTGCGCGCGAGCGCGGCGGGCAAAAGCGCCGTGCTGCGTTCGGTGAGCGTGTAGCGCCGCAGGCGCAGCGTAAAGGCGGTGATGCTGCGGCCCTCCGTGCGGACCTCGGCAGCGTGGGAGCCGTCGGCAAAGCGCAGCGGCGTACCGTTCACCATATAGTCGAAGTACACGGTGCAGCCGTCCTCGTCATAGTCTGTGCCGCTCAGGTAGAGCGCGGCGTCGCCGATGCGCCCCTGTACGAGCGCGCCGAGCAGGCTGCGCGCGGACGCGCAGCATTCCGCGCGGGAGGGGCGCTCCGCGTCAGACGCGGGAACGGAGAAGAGCGAGCCGTCGTCGGATCCGCCGCCGCTGTAGGTCAGCCGGCCGTCGGGGTGCAGGTAAAGCTTGCGCTCGCCCTCGACCGCGACGATCGTTCCGGAGGATTCGACATATCGGTTCGCGTGGGGATTGAACTCCGCGCGGCGCAGCAGCTCCTCGGTGGAATAATCGCCTAGGGCATTGGCGGCGGCAAGCGCGTAGCGCGCCGAGGGCGCACTGAGTACCAGCGTGTAGGGCGAAAGGGCGGCATAGTCCTCGCCGAGCGCAAAGGCAAACTCCACGCTCGGCCAGCCCTCCTGCGACGCCAGATAATCTGCGAGCAGGTCGCTCCGCACGGCGGTGGAAAAGCGAAAGCAGCCGTTTTTCGGATCCTGTAGGTAAAAAACGGCGTTTTCGCCGCTGCCGAGGCTCAAGAGGCAGCGGTGTACATCCAAGCGCCGCGTCGTCGGCGCAGTCACGCCGAGCCGTGCGGCGAGGACCTCCAACGGCAGAGCGGAGGAAAACGAAAAGTAGACGCCGGAGCCGTCCAACGCGGCGAGGAAGTCCCCCTCGCCGACTGCGGAAATGCTGTAGGCCGAGCCGACCGCCTCGCCGAGAAGCGAGCCGACGGCTTCAAAGCGGTCGTCCGTGGTGGTCAGCGCGTCCAGACCGCTGCGGAGCGGCTCGTTCGTCAGCACGATGCTTACCGGCACGGACAGCGCCGTGAGCGCCGCGGTGTCCTCGGCGGCCGGCGTTTCCTCCGCGGAGAACCAACCGCGCACCGTGGAGGGAAGACCGCCGTTTCCGCGCACGGCAAAAAGCTGCGTCTGGGAGAGAAGAAGAACAAAACTCGCGCACAAAAGCAGAATGGCAAGATTCTGTACGCGGTCGATGCGTTTGGCGCGTTTATCCATCGATGGCCTCCTGCCCCTCGCTCTGCTGAATGGGAAGCTCCAGCCGGACGGTCGTTCCGGGACCGTCGCGGTCCACGAGCGAGAGCGTGCCGCTGTGGCGCTGAACGATCTCGGTGGCAATGGACAGGCCGAGACCCGTGCCGCCGGACTCGCGCGAACGCGCCTTGTCGACGCGGTAGAAGCGCTCGAAGATGCGTCCGCGGTCCGCCTTGGGAATGCCGATGCCGTCGTCCGCGACCTCCATCCAGACCCGCTCGCCCGCCGTTCCGGCGGTGACGCGGATATGGCCGCCGTCGGGCGTGTATTTCACGGCGTTGCCGAGTACATTGAGCATGACCTGCTCGATGCGTCCGCGGTCGCCCATGATCATGGGCAGATCGTGGTAGTCGTGCGTCAGCTCGTGTCCGTGGCGGCGCGCCTCCAGCTCGATGGAGCGCAGCACGGAGTCAATGGCGGCGCCGAAATCGAAGCGCGCCATGTTCATTTCGCTCCGCCCGCTGTCGAGCCGCGAAAGCGTGAGCAGGTCCTGCACGATATGGGTCATGCGGTCAGACTCGTTGATGACGATGTCGAGAAAGCTGTTTTCCAGATCGCGCGGCAGCTCGTCGCCCGCGTCGCGGATGGTCTCGGCATAGGAGCGGATATTCGTCAGCGGGGTACGCAGCTCATGAGAGACATTCGCCACGAACTCGCGGCGGCGGTCCTCCGCCTTGCGCTGCTGCGTCACATCGTGCAGCACGACCAGCACGCCGCCGCGCTCCTCATCCGAGAACGGCGCGAAGTACAGCTCCACCGTGCGCTCGCCGACCGTCAGTTCAGCGGCGGCAAAGTCGCTGCGCCGCATCGCCATCACCTTTTCAAAGGGACACAGCGGCTCGAAAAGCTCGGCGTACACGCATTCGTCCGCGCTGCGGCCGAGCAGCTCGCTCGCGGCGGGGTTGCAATGGATCAGCGCACCGTCGCGGTCGTAGGCGACCACGCCGTCGGTCATGTGCAGAAAGAGCGTGTCAAGCTTGTTGCGCTCGGCCTCTATGGTCTCCAGCGTGGCGTGCAGCACGCTCGCCATGTCGTTGAATGTGGTGGTCAGAATGCCGAGCTCATCGGTGGAATCGACCTCCAGCTTTTCGCTGAAGTCGCCGCTTGCCACGCGCTCGGCGCCCTCGGTCAGCTTTTCGATGGGATTGATCATCGTCTTGCTTAACAGGAAGCTGAGCAGCACGGAGATCAGCAGACCCACCAACAGCGACTGCAGAATGATGAGCAGCAGCTCGCTGTTGAGGCTGGAGACCGTGGTGCGGTTGTCGCGGATATAGATGATGTAGCTGTTGTCGCCGCCGGAGATGGGAATGGCGACATCCATGTAGTTCGCGGCAATGTCGCTCTCGTCGCCGACAAGTCCGTTGCGGGCGGTGAGAAGGTTTGCCGTCTGCTCCAGATTTTGCCCGCCCGCCTCGTCGCTTCCGGCGAGGAACTCGCCGCTCGCGCCGTCCAGAATGTAGTAATTGCGGCTGCGCGAGTCGATACCGAGCGTACCGGAATAGGTCTCCAGCATGGACTGCATGACGGCTACGCCGTCCTCCTGCGCGGCCTCGGCGCGCAGGGAGTTGACGAAGTCGGCGTTGCTCTCGCCGAAGGTCTCGCCCATCTGGGAGTAGAAATCGTCGATATAGAAATTCGTGACGCTGGTGATGAGAAACGCGCCCACCACCGCCATCAGCGATGTGATGAGCAGAAGCATGATGAGCACCAGCTTCATGTGCAGCGAGCGAAACACGGGCAGCCCTCCTTTCGGAAAAGGTCGGTGAGATCAGAGCGTGGAGTAGTAGTAGCCCACGCCGCGGCGGGTGAGGATATAGCGCGGGGAGGCGGGGTCGTCCTCGATCTTCTCGCGCAGGCGGCGCACCGTCACATCCACCGTGCGGACATCGTCGCCGACATAGCCGTAGTTCCAGACCTGCTCCATCAGGTCTACGCGGGAAAAGACCTTGTCGGGATGACTGGCGAGGAAGGTGAGCAGCTCGTACTCGCGCTGTGTCAGCTCAATGGGACGACCGCCCTTAAAGACCTGATAGCTCTCCGTGTTGATCGTCAGCGTTCCTCCGGCACTCATGCCGTTCTCCGCGCCGGAGGCGGGAGCGGACATCGCCGTGCGGCGGATGTTCGCCTTCACGCGAGCCATCAGCTCGCGCATGGAAAAGGGCTTGGTGATGTAATCGTCCGCGCCGATCTCAAGGCCGAGGATCTTGTCCTCCTCCTCCTCGCGCGCGGTGAGAATGATGACGGGAACATTGTCGCCCTCGCCGCGCAGGGCGCGGCAGACATCGAAGCCCATCATCTTTGGCATCATCACATCGAGGAGAATGAGGTCGGGCTTCTTTTCGCGCGCGAGCGCGAGACCCGCCTCGCCGTCGTAGGCCTCGAGCGTGTCGTAGCCCTCGCGCTGGAGATTGAAGCGGACGATGTCCACGATGTTCTTTTCGTCCTCGACGATGAGGACCGTCTTTTTCGGCTCCATAGGTTATCGTTCCTCCTTACGCTTTCGCAGAGCATAGACCTTCAGGACACCCGCGACCGTCTTGCCGTCGCGGAGGTCGCCGGAGAGACAGCGGTCGAGCAGCGCGCCGAACGGCACGCGCTCAAAGTCGATGAACTCGTCCTCGTCCGGATGCTGCGCGCCGAAGGTCAGCCCCGTGGCGAGGTAGAGGTGCAGCACCTCCGTAAAGCCGCCCGGGGAGGCGAGGATCTCGCCGAGCGGCGTGAGCGTCTCGCAGCTTGCGCCCGTTTCCTCCGCCAGCTCGCGCCGCGCGGCGGCGGCCGGGTCCTCGCTACGCTCCAGCTTTCCGGCGGGGATCTCCTCCAGCACGGTTCCGAATGCGTAGCGGTACTGCTTCACGGTCAGCACATTGTCGTCCCCGTCGATGGCGACGACGGCGACGCCGCCCGGGTGGTCGATCACCTCGCGCGTGGTGAGGTGGCCGTTGGGCAGGCGCACGGTGTCCACGCGCAGGTCAACGATGCGCCCGTGGAAGATTTCCTGACGGCTGACAAATTCTTCATAGAGCTTCATTATTTCGCCTTCTTTCGATTGCATACCATGTCATAATAAGTATAGCATAAGGCGCGACGGATTGCTACCTCTATTTTGTCACATTACATTTTGGTTACAGCTCTTGTGCAGCGTGGAAAATCATGCTATACTGTCATTCAGCTCCGGCGGAGAGGAGGTGCTGTGCCGTGGAGAAAAAGGGCATCAAGATCGCGGCGCAGAACCGCAAGGCCTATCACGATTACTTTGTGGAGGACCGCCTCGAGGCGGGCATTGAGCTGAAGGGAACGGAGGTCAAATCCGTCCGCGCCGGTACGCTCAACCTCAAGGACAGCTACTGCGTCGTGAAAAACGGCGAGGCCATGGTCTACTCGATGCACATCTCGCCCTACGACAAGGGCAACATCTTCAACCACGATCCCGACCGCCCCAAAAGATTGCTGCTCCACAAGCGCGAGATCAACAAGCTCTACGCGCTCGTCAAGCAGGATGGCTACGCCCTGATCCCGCTCTCCGTCTACTTTAAGGACGCGCGCGTGAAGGTCGAGCTGGGCGTGTGCAAGGGAAAGAAAAATTACGACAAGCGCGACGATGCCGCAAAGCGCGACGCGAAGCGCGAGATCGACCGCCACATGAAAAACTACCGCTGAAAACGGAGAAGCGAAGCGATGAACGAAGAGAGAGAAAACGGCCGCTTTGACCCCGCCGATTTTATTCCGGCGGA
>CAKTEZ010000008.1 GCA_934553255.1 uncultured Oscillospiraceae bacterium | reverse complement strand
TCTTGCATCACCCTTACCCATTCTACCATATCTATCAGAAAAAGCCCAGCATTTGATGGACTTTTTCGACGAGCTGAGGGAAGTCCCGACGGGACTTCCCTTTTGTCATACTCTTCGCCCCGCTCTCATAGACTGCACCAACAACATACATTGAGGTGTACGCTATGGAAAACAGCCAGAACTATGTGGAGCTTTGGGGCATCGCCGACGGTGCGCCGGAATTTTCGCACGAAAACCACGGCGAGAGCTTTTACCGCTTTCCTCTGCGGGTGGAGCGCCTGTCCGGTCAATCGGACATGCCGCCCGTCCTCGTTTCGCAGTCTCTGCTGCAAGCGGTCGAGGTCGCGGAGGGAACGCCCCTGCGCGTGGTCGGACAGCTCCGCTCCTTCAACAACCGCAGCGGCAAGGGGCGGCGGTTGGTCATTTCCGTGTTCGCCCAATCCATTGAGCCGTGTGACGGCGGACACTTCAACCGCATTTTGCTCTCCGGCGTGCTGTGCAAGCCGCCGGTCCTGCGGCACACGCCTCTGGGACGCAGCATCTGCGACATGATCCTCGCGGTGAACCGGCGCTACGGGCGCGCGGATTACCTGCCCTGCATCGCATGGGGACAGACCGCCGCGCAGGTCGCTGAGCGAAGCGTCGGCGAGCGGCTGTCGCTCGAGGGCCGCGTACAAAGCCGCACCTATCTCAAGCAGACCGACACGGGAAGCGAGGAACGCACCGCCTATGAGGTCTCGGTCATGCAGCTGCTGGACAATGAAACGAACGAACTGATTTAAGAAGAGGGGGATGCGCGCCGCGTCCCCCTCTCTCACCGACTTTTGGCTTTGTTTTATCATACCATAGCGCGCTGTGCTTTGCAATGATTTCCCGTCCATTGACGACACGATGCGGAACCTTTATAATGGAGGCATCTTAGAGAAACGAGGCTTTTGCGATGAACGCTTCTCTCTTGAAAAAGGACACGCTTTTCGGCTTCTCCTCCCCCGCCACCCAATGCGAGGGCGGCGAGCTGGAGAGCAGCTGGATCTACTGGTGGGGCATGGGCAACATTGCCGACCGCACCGCGCCCGCTCTCGCCGCGCAGCACTGGGAGCATTGGCGGGAGGATGTCGACCTCCTCTCCTCGCTCGGCGTGACGGCGCACCGCATGGGCGTGGACTGGACGCGCGTGGAGCCGCGCGAGGGCGAGTTCGACCATGCGGCGCTCGCGCATTACCGCGACGAGCTGAGCGCCCTGCGCGAAACGGGCATCGCCGTACAGGTCGAGCTGCACCACTTCACGACCCCCGCGTGGTTCGAGGAACTGGGCGGCTTTGAACGGGAGGAAAACTTCTCCTACTACCTCCGCTACATTGAGACCGTCATCGGCGCGCTCGGTCCGCTCTGCGGCGAATACCTGACCTTTGCCGAGCCAAACGCCTACGCGCTCGGCGGCTGGCTGGGCGGCGGCTTCCCGCCCGGAAAAAACAACCTCTCCCGTGCTTACGGCGTGCTGACCAATTTGGCCGTCTGCCACACCGAGGCCTACCGTCTGATCCACAGCTACCGGCAGGCGATGGGCTGGAGCGGGACGCGCGTGAGCGTCTCTCTGCGCGCGCACGATTTTGTACCGCGCGGCGCAGGGCAGCTGGCGCAGCGCGCCGCCGAACTGGTGCGCCGCAGCTTTTTCGACGCACCGCTGCGCGCCTTTGCTTTCGGCCGCTCCGTGCTGCCGATGAAGTATCACCGCCTGCTCGCCTTGGGCGTATATGTGGATTTCCTTGCCATCGACTGGCACGGCCGTGCCGCCGTCTCCACGCTTCGCGACTCGCTTCCCTGCCGCACCGATGCGGCGGGAGAATGCGAGCTGGGCGCCCTCCTCCCATTTCTTGCCTCCGCGCGCGCCGCGCTCCCCCTTCCGCTGTCCGTCACTCTGCGCGGTGTGGAGGACGGCGTACGCGCCGCCTATCTCGCAAAAGCACTCCGCCTGCTGCATGGGAGTACGCTGCCGGTCAGCCGCTGCTTCTATCAGGGCTTCACGGACGGGTTTGAGTGGCTCAACGGCCACAGCTCGCGCCGCGGCGCGGTCCATGTAGACTTTGAAACGCAGGAGCGGACGGTAAAGCCGGAGATCGGACAGCTTTTGCTATGACCGCGGTTCATTCAGATTATTTATGAATGGTTCTCTTTACTTTTTCCCCGTTCGGTGTTAGAGTGATAAACTGTTGTATGGTGCGCCATACGAACTGAGAGAAGAAGCGAGTGGATAGCTATGGCGAGAATTTTCAGACTCAAGGGCGACATCGCCCGTCCCGATTACGTGGATATTCCGGAGGAGGCAACCACGCTGCGCGAGGTCATCGAAGCCTACGGCAGCGGCATGGCGGACGGCAAGCGCTGCAAGGCTGTGCAGATCGGCGGTCCCAGCGGCGGCCTGCTGACGGCGGACCAGCTTGACCTCCCTCTGCACTTTCAGCAGCTCAAGCCCTACGGCGTCCGCCGCGGCGACAGCGTCATCACGGTTCTCGATGAGGATCGCTGCATGGTCGATGTCGCCTGCCGCTTCATGCAGTACACGCAGACCGAATTCTGCGGCAAGTGCGTTTCCTGCCGCGAGGGTACCAAGCGCATGAACGAGCTTTTATGGGCGCTTCGTAACTACCGTCTGAGCGAGCAGGATTTTTCTCTGCTCATGGACCTCGGCGAGATGATCTCCGTCACCGCCTTCTGCAATCTCGGCAAGGGGTCGTTCTCCACGCTTCAAAGCGCCGTGAAGTACTTCCCCAATGAGTTCCGCGATCACCTCGCGGGGCATTGTCCGCTGTGCGAAAAGGAGACGCGCTACCCCATCCGCCCCGGCGACCTGCCCTACAACCGCATCCGTCTGGTCGTGGACCCCGCCATCTGCCGCAGGTGCAGCAAGTGCGCACGCAACTGCCATGCCGACGCCATCACCGGCGTCATCAAATCGCCGTTTTCCATCGATCCGGAAAAATGCGTGAAATGCTACACCTGCATCGAGGCCTGCCCCTTCGACGCGATCAGGGAGGTGGAGATCGATGGCTAAGGACATCATGTATGTGGATAATATCCGCGTGGAATACGACGAAGAACCGAATGTACTGGAGGTCTGCCGCAAAGCGGGCGTGGAGATCCCCAACTTCTGCTTCCACTCCGACCTGTCTGTTTACGGCGCGTGCCGTATGTGCATGGTCGAGGAGGAAAGCTCCGGCAAGATCGAGGCTGCCTGCACCATGCAGCCAAGGAACGGCCTGCATATCCGCACCAACACGGCGCGTCTGCTCAAGTACCGCCGTATGATCATCGAGCTGCTGCTCGCCGCGCATTGCCGCGACTGCACCACCTGCGAAAAGAACCGCGCCTGCCGCCTGCAGGAGATGGCGGTCCGCTTCGGCATCCACCACGTCCGCTTTGACGACACGCGCGAGCATATCCAGATGGATCTTTCCAGTCCCGCCATCACGGTGGATTACAACAAATGCATTCTCTGCGGCGACTGCGTGCGCGTCTGCCACGAAGTGCAGGGCATCAACAATCTGCACTTTGCGGGCCGCGGTCCGAACCTGCACATCGCCACCACAGGCGGCAAGCCCTTGAGCGAAACGCATTGTGTGAGCTGCGGTCAATGCTCCGCCGTCTGCACCACCGGCGCCATCACCGTCAAGAACGAGATCGGCACGGCGTGGAAGGCGCTGCAGGACCCCAAAACGCGCGTCGTTATCCAGATCGCCCCCGCCGTGCGCGTTGCCATCGGCGAAGCCTACGGTCTGAAGGCGGGCGAAAATGTGCTTGATAAGCTGGTCACCGCGCTCAAGATCATGGGCGCGGACGAGGTATATGACACCATCTTCGGCGCGGACCTCACCGTGCGCGAGGAGTCCGCCGAATTTCTGCACCGGCTGGAGACCGGCGAAAATCTGCCGCTGATGACCTCCTGCTGCCCCGCGTGGGTGAAGTATGTGGAGAATGAGCGGCCGGAGTTTCTCAAAAACCTCTCTACCTCCCGCTCCCCCATGCAGATGTTCGCCTCCGTGCTAAAGGAGAACTACCGCGCCAAGGACGCCGTCGACGGACGCACGACCTACCACATCGCCATCATGCCCTGCACCGCCAAGAAAATGGAGGCGCGGCGCAAGGAGTTCCGCGACGCCTTCGGAAACCCCTATGTCGATCTCGTCCTCACCACGCAGGAGGTCGTACAAATGATGAAAGAGTCCGGCATCCGCTTCCAGATGTTGGAGAAGGAATCCCCCGACCTGCCCTACGGCATGGGCAGCGGCGCGGCGGAGATCTTCGGCACAAGCGGCGGCGTGGCGGAGGCAGTCATTCGCTGCTGCACGCCGGACAAGAGCAAGAACGCCCTCCGAACCATTGAACACAGCGGCATCCGCGGCACAGACGCCGTCCGCTTTGCCGAGGTCACGATCAACGACCGCGTGGTGCGTGTCGCCATCGTCCACGGGCTCGGCAGCGCGGGCAAGCTGCTCGACCAGATCAAGAGCGGCGAGGTGCAGGTGGACCTTGTTGAGGTCATGTCCTGCCGCACCGGCTGCGTCGGCGGCGCGGGACAGCCTTACGCGCTGATGGCAAAGAAGCTCCAACGCGCACAGGGTCTCTATGAGATCGACCGCAGCGCCATGTTCAAGCGCAGCGAGCGCAACCCCGTCATCGACGCGATGTACGCGAACGGCCTTGCCGAGCGCGCGCATGAGCTGCTGCATGTGGAATACAAGGACTGAGGAGACCGCGCCATGGCCGTACATAATTGCGAGGACTGCATGAACTATGTCTACGACGAGGAATACGACTGCTACCTCTGCGAGCAGTCTGCCGAGCTGGACGAGGACGAAATGGAGCAGTTTCTCGGCGGAACCTTTTCCTCCTGTCCCTTCTACCACGCCGGCGAAGGCGACTATTATCTCTCCTCCAAACAGTAAGAAAAAAGGGCGACCGCCCTTTTTTCTTTTTCTAAAGTTCTTGACAAGATGCATTCTTTTTATTAGTATATCTTTAAAATGGTTTAATTTTTTTCAAGTGGGAGATCACCTATGGAGATTCGCAATCTTGTCACATTTTTGAAGGTCACCGAGCTGAACAGCTTTTCCAAGGCTGCCGATGCGCTGGACTACTCCCAGTCTGCCGTCACCGTGCAGATCCAACAGCTGGAGCGAGAACTTGGCGTGCGTCTTTTCGACCGCATCGGAAAAAACGTCTCCATCACGCAGTACGGCAAGAACTTCATCTCCTACGCGCGCGACATCGTCAGCGCCGTTGCCCGCGCACAGGTCTTCGCCTCGAAGGAAACGGAGCTGACCGGCACGGTACAGGTCGGCACGCTCAACTCCCTCATGACCGCCTCCTTCTCCGACATCGTACCGACATTCCACGCGCGCTTTCCCCATGTGATGATGCGCCTGCACGCCGACATGGTCGCGTCGCTCAAGGACAAGCTGCTCAAAAATGAGTTGGATCTCATCTACACCCTCGACGCGCAGGTACTCGACCCGCAATTCGTCAAGGTGTTTGAAGCCGAGGAGGAGGTCGTGGTCGTCACGAACCGCGAGAACCCCTTTGCCGCACGCGAGAGCGTCCGCCTTGCCGAATTGGTGGATCACCCGTTCATCCTGATGAATCGCACCAATGCCTACCGCGACCTGTTCGACACCGAGCTGGCCCGTCAGGGTCTGGAGATCAAGCCGTTTTTGGAACTGGAGGACGATGTGCTGGCTCTGCGCCTGCTGTATGAAAACCCCGAGTATATGACCGTCCTGCCGCTCTACACCGTGAAAAAGAGCATTCACGAAAAGAGTCTTGCCGTCGTCCGCGTGGAGGACTGTAAGATGTCCCAGTTCCGTCAGGTCATCTACCACAAGAACAAGGTCCTCACTCCGCAGATCCAAGGTATGCTGGACACCCTCGTTGAGGTTGCCAAGCAGCCGTTCTGAAAAACCGCGGATACCGATAAAAGCAAACAGAAAGCGCAGCCGCTTCGGCTGCGCTTTCTGTTTGCTTTTTCAATTATTCGTCGTCCTCTTCGGCGGCGTTGGCCAGATCGGAGAGGTCAAACTCCAGCTTCGCGCCGCAGTTCGGACACTCGATCTCGCCGTCCTCGAGCATTGTATCGTCGAAGAAGATCTCCTCCTCGCACTCGGGGCAGGTGGTGGCGTAGCACTCTTCTTCCTCGTCGTCCTCATCCTCATCGTAAACGACATCCTCCACATCGGACAAATCGTCGCTGATGACGTCCAGACCGTCGCCGAGTTCCACCACCTCGTCGGTCAGGTCCTCGATCTCGAGAGCCATCTCGCCGAGCACATCCACGATGGCGGCAAAGAGTTTGCCCTCGTCGGACTCCGTATCAACCTTCATGCCTTCCATCAAACCCTTGAGGTAAGCGACTTTTTCCGAAATACCCATGCTGTTTCTCCTTTCAGACACAAACGGTTTCTGTTCCTGTTTTCCGGCTGCGTTCCCTTACTTGGCGCGGCCCATATACTCGCCGGTGCGGGTGTCGATCTGGATCTTGTCGCCCTCGTTAATGAACAGGGGAACCTTGATCTCAGCGCCGGTCTCAACGACGGCGGGCTTGGTCACATTGGTGGCGGTGTCGCCCTTGGCGCCCGGCTCGGACTTGGTAACGACCAGCTCAACGAAGTTGGGCGGCTCGATGCCGAACACGCGGCCCTTGACAGACAGGACCTTGCACATGGTATTTTCCTTGACGAAGCGGAACGCATCGCCGAGCAGCTCGCGGTTCAGAGGGACCATATCGTAGGTCTCCTGGTCCATAAAGTAGTAGAGATCGCCGTCGTTGTAGCTGTACTCCATGTCCTTGCGCTCCACAAAGGCCTCGTCGAACTTCGCGGTGGGGTTGAAAGAAGTCTCGGTGACAGCGCCGGTCTCGACGTTACGCATCTTGGTGCGGACGAAAGCCGCGCCCTTACCGGGCTTGACGTGCTGGAATTCGACGACCTGATAGACCTTGCCGTCCATCTCGAATGTCTTGCCGTTTCTGAAATCACCAGCCGTAATGGTTGCCATAGCTTTTTCCTCCATATTCCCGAGGAAATCACTACAGACTTCCTCAAATTCATAAAGTATCGGTTCTTAACCTATGGTATTTTACCGCATATAGCGTTCCATTGCAAGTATTTTTCTCTATCTTGCGCCATTTTTTGCAAAATTATCGCCGTCCTGTGCGCGAATCGTGAGCGCAGGCGCGCTTGAACGGCTCCTGCAGGGCGTGCAGCACCTTCTGCCACGCTCCCCTTGCGCCGCCGCGCGGTTCGACCATCAGCGCCAGCACACCGCTTCGCTTCGCGCCCAGCACATCGGTGAGCAGCTTGTCTCCAAGCATGGCGGTCTCCTCAGACGAAGCGCCGAATTTCTTCATCGCGCGGCGGTAGCCGCGGCGAAACGGCTTCTCCGCGTGGCCGACAAAGTCGATGCCGAGACCCGCGCAGTAGCGCCGTACGCGGCGCGGATCGCGGTTGTTGGAAAGAATGGCGACGGTCACGCCCGCCGCGTGCATCGAATCGAGCCACGCCCGCACCGCGCCGTCCGCGTCACGGACGGATTTGGGGGCAAGCGTATAGTCAAGATCCGCCAGCAGCAGCTTTATGCCGTGCGAGCGCAGAAAATCCGGCGTCACGGCCTCGTAATCATCAAAAACCCATTGTGGTGTGAGGAGCATCGGTATGATTTCCTTTCCCAGCGCATATCTATATGAATAGTTTACCAACTTTTCCCGTTTTCTGCAAGGGGGTATCTCATGTCCGTCTTTCTTGCGCTCACACCGGCGGAACTGCCGAAATGCCGCGAGGTACATGCGCCGCGCGTCCACATCGCTTACGCCGTCGGCGATGGCGGGCGGCTGCTGTGCAGCGCTCTGCCGCGCGAGGCGCGCGGCGGGCTGCTCGGTCTCAGCGACCGGTGTTCCGGCCCGCTCGGCGACAACGCGGCGCTTTGCCGCGTCCTTGTGCGCGAATGCGCCGCGCGCCGCTTCGACGGAGTGCTTGCCGATTTTGACGGCGCTGTGCGCGAGGACCGTCTCGCCTTTCTCTCGCAGCTTGGGACGGCACTCGCCCGCAGCGGTCTGCGGCTCTATGTACCGGAGCGCTTCGCCGTACCGGAGGGCATCGTTCTCATCTGCACGGCGCTCTCCGGCGGGACGCTGCGCGATCGTCTGTCGGACACCGCCGCACGCTACGGTACGCAGCGCGTCGCGCTCGACTGCCAACGGCTCGCCATGGACTTCGCCCTCCCCTGCCGCAGCGGCGAGGGACTGCCGCTCACGCGGGAGGAGCTTGCCGGACTGCGCGAGCGCTGCGGCTCGGCAGTTTTTTTCTCCGACGAGCTGTGCGCGAACTACTTCAGCTACACCGCGCAGGGCGCGGCGCACTTTGTCCTCTTTGACACCGCCAAGACCCTGCGCCGCAAGCTGCAGCTCGGCCGCGAGCGCGGCATCGAGACGGCATTTTTCATGTACCCCGAGGTGGACGATCTCCTGCCAGAGCTGTTCAGCGCCTCGGGAGCTGCGTCATCGCCGCGTGTTCGCGCCTGAGTTCGTCAAGCAGTTCGGCGGGTCTCCAACCGCGGTTCGCCGCAGTCAGCATTGCCTTATAGGGAACGCGCAGCCCCACGCGGCGCATGGCGTTCAGCGCCTGGTTCATGCGGTCGCCGTAAAAGCCGCAGAACACGAGCATCGGCTCGCCCAGCGGCGCACCGGAAAAGGTCCCCTCCGTGCGCGGACAGTCCGCCGCGCCCGCGAGCGCGCCGACCGTTTGGGCATAATCCTCCGGCGGAACGGGCTTCACCGCCATTTTCCGCGGCGCAAACGCCGCGTGCAGCAGCGGCAGCATTTCCTCGCAGCCGAAGGCCAATATCTGCTCCTTCACCGTACCCCCTCCTTTTACCGGCAGTATAGCATTTTCCGCGCCGGAAAACAAGAGTGCGCAAACGAACAGCAAAAAGCCGCGGCGCTACGCCGTGGCCCTCCGCCCGCCGTCCTCTTCTCCGGTCACAGCCTTTGAATGGGACGGATATACTTAAAATACTGCCCGGGGTTGAAATAGAGGTACATCATGCGCCCCGGCGTTTCCGTATCGAGACGGCAGCCGTTCGCTTCATAGTCGAAATGCTTCATCGCCTCCTCGATCTTTTCCTCCACCGAGCGGCACTCCTGCTCATAGTCGAACGGACCGTGTTCAAACACGATATATTCTCCCTCCGGAATGTCCGAAAGGATCATCTGCTCCGGTACAGGGCCGCTGTAGTCGGCGCTCAGGCGCACGCCGTAGCATTCCGTGCGCGGGTAGCCCCACTCGCACAGTCGGCCCGCCTTGTCGTTCCGATACCCCATGATCTGCCCCGCCATGCCGTCGTTCTCGCTGCCGCCCGCATCGTCGAGTTTCCCCTTGATGCTGTCAAGCAGTCCGCAGATCGTCTCGCAGTCCTGTCCCGGGACGCTCGCCTGCTTCTGCCAGAAATCCCAATAGCCGTTGCTCTCACGATTTTCAATGTGCAGGAACTTGTGCGCGGGGATCGTCACAAAATAGGTCTTGACCCCGTCCTTCGATTTCACCATACCGATCTCTCCTAAGCCAAAAAAGTAGCGGTCAAAGGGGTGTATCTTCGTGCGAAGCACGACCGGTCTCGGCGCTTGCCGATAGGCGCTGGGCGTAACGCCGTAGGATCGCTTGAACGCGCGGGTAAACGCCTCGTTGGAGGAAAAGCCGTAATCCAGCGCGATCTCCAACAGCCCTCGTCCGCTGTCGCGCACCTCCTTGAGGGCAAACGCCAGACGGCGGTCGCGCAGATAGTCCCGCAGGCGCATTCCGGAAATTTCGGCAAACTTGCGCGTCATGTAGAACTCGGAATACCCTGTTCTTCGCGCCATGCGGCGAAGCGTGAGCGCTTCGTCATCATGCGCGCGGATGCTCTCGTCGATCTCGTCCACGACCGTCTGGATCTGTTTCTGCCACTCGTACATCGTCGTCCTCCTCCGTTCTGACCGCTCTGGGAAAAAGTATAGCCCTTGGCGACGCCCGTTTCTTGATTTTTCTTGCACAGATGTCAAAAAAGAACGCCACGATCGTGGCGTTCTTTTTTTGAAGCAATTAGTAATAGCGCTTATTGCGGTTCTTACGGGCAGCCTCGCTCTTCTTGCGGCGCTTCACACTCGGGCTTTCATAGCACTCGCGCTTGCGGACCTCCGCCAGAACGCCGGCCTTGGCGCAGCTTCTCTTGAATCTCTTCAGAGCGCTGTCCAGGCTCTCGCCTTCCTTGACATGGACCTCGGACATTTATGTTTTCCCTCCCTCCGATGCACCCGGCTATTTCCAGAGTACTCTTTAAGAGTCACTTACATGACTAACGGTGGTATTATACGAAAAAAGGGAGGGCTTGTCAATATCCTTTTCCCGTTTTTCGCAAAAATTCGTTACTGCGGCTTGACGATCAGGTTGATGAGCTTATTCTTGACGAAAATGACCTTAACGATCTGCATTCCGTCGAGCGCCTTTGCGATCTTCTCGACCTGCTTCGCCGCCTCGACGGCGGTGTCCTGCTCGCTGTCCACCGCGACGGTGACAGTCCCCTTCAGCTTACCGTTCACCTGCACCGCCATCTCGACATGTGCGGCGACGGTCTTGCTCTCGTCGTACTCCGGCCACGGCATCTGCATCGCCATCTTACCGTACTCGGCGGCGCAGCCGACCTGCTCCCACAGCTCCTCGACCATGTGCGGCGCAAAGGGAGAGAGCATGAGCAGCAGCGCTTCCAGGTCGCCGCGGGTGAGGCCGTTGGCGTAGAATTCGTTGACCATCGTCATGAGAGCGGCGATGGCGGTGTTCATCTTGAGCGTGTCGATGTCCTCCGTGACCTTCTTGATGGTCTTGTGGATAATGGGTTCGTTTTTCTCGGAAACGGCCTTGTCCGCCGTCGCCATCTCCGCAAGGTTCCACACGCGGTCGAGGAAGCGCTTGCAGCCCTTCACCGCGTCGTCCGACCAAGTGGCGACCTTTTCAAAGTCGCCGATGAACATGATATAAAGACGCATGGTGTCCGCGCCGTAGGCCTTGACCACATCATCGGGGTTGACGACATTGCCGAGAGACTTGGACATCTTCACCGCCGGACGCAGCGCCTGGTTGCCGTACTTGGCGATGAGCGCCTGCTTTTCCTCCTCGGTGGAGGCGTTGCCGACATAGTGCGGGTTCTGACCGAGGATCATGCCGTGGCTCGTGCGCTTGGCATACGGCTCCTTGGTGTGGACCACGCCGATGTCATAGAGGAACTTATGCCAGAAGCGGGAATAGAGCAGATGGAGCGTGGTATGCTCCATGCCGCCGTTGTACCAATCCACGGGTCCCCAGTAATTCTCCGCCTCATGGGAAACAAGAGCCTGATCGTCGTGTGCGTCCATATAGCGCAGGTAATACCAGCTCGAACCGGCCCACTGGGGCATGGTGTCGGTCTCGCGCTTGGCGGCGCCGCCGCACTTCGGGCATTTCGTATTGACCCAGTCGGTCATCTTGGAGATGGGACTCTCGCCATCGTCGGTCGGCTCGTAGCTTTCGACCTGCGGCAGAACGAGCGGCAGCTCCTCCTCCGGAACGGGGACCCAGCCGCACACGGGGCAGTTGACCATGGGGATCGGCTCGCCCCAGTAGCGCTGGCGGGAGAACACCCAGTCACGCAGCTTGTAGTTGACTTTTTCTCTGCCCCATCCCTGCTCGACGGCATACTGCTTCATGGCTGGAATGGCCTGCTTGACGGTCATGCCGTTGAGGAAGCCGGAGTTCACCATAATTCCGGTATCGTCCTTGAGGGTAAAAGCCTCCTTGGTGATGTCGCCGCCCTCGACGACCTCGACGATGGGGATATGGAACGCGGTGGCGAAGTCCCAGTCGCGCTGGTCGTGGCCCGGAACGCCCATGACGATACCGGTGCCGTAGCCCATGAGAACATAGTCGGAGACAAATATCGGCACGGTCTTGCCGTTGGCGGGGTTGACGACCTCGATGCCCTCGAGCCGCACGCCGGTCTTATCCTTGTTCAGCTCGCCGCGCTCAAAGTCGCTCTTGCGGGCGGCCGCCGCCTGATACGCCGCGACCTCGTCCCAGTTCTTGATGAGGGGCTGCCACTTCTTAAGCAGCGGATGCTCGGGGGAAATGACCGTATAGGTCACGCCGAAAAGCGTATCGACACGGGTGGTGTAAACGGTGATGTCGTCCTCGGTGTTGGTCTTGAAGGTGACCTCCGTACCGGTGGAACGGCCGATCCAGTTGCGCTGCTGCGTCTTGACGCGCTCGATGTAATCGACATCGTCCAGATCGTCGATCAGGCGGTCGGCGTACTTCGTGATACGCAGCATCCATTGGCTCTTTTCCTTGCGGATGACCTCGCTGCCGCAGCGCTCGCACACGCCCTCGACGACCTCCTCGTTCGCCAGCACGCACTTGCAGCTCGTACACCAGTTGACGGGCATGGTGGTCTTATAGGCAAGGCCGTGCTTGAACATCTGCAGGAAGATCCATTGCGTCCACTTGTAATAACTCGGGTCGGTGGTGTCCACCACGCGGTCCCAGTCAAAGCCGTAGCCAAGCATCTTGAGCTGACGGGTGAAGTTCTCAATGTTCTGGCGGGTGATGATGGAGGGGTGGATATGGTTCTTGATGGCAAAATTCTCGGTCGGCAGACCGAAAGCGTCGAAGCCGATGGGGTTGAGAACATTGTAGCCCTGCATACGCTTCTTGCGGCAGATGATGTCCATCGCCGTGAAGGGGCGCGGGTGACCGACATGCAGCCCCGCGGCAGAGGGGTACGGAAACTCGATCAGGCCGTAGAATTTCGGGCGCTTGTCGCCGGTCACGGCGGCGTAGGGCTTCGTTTGCTCCCAGCGCTCCTGCCATTTTTCCTCGATGGCTTCAAAATCGTACTTCATGATTTTCTCCTTCTATTTTCAGAAATAGCTTCTATCGTTTCGTCCACGCAGGCCGTGCCGCCCGCCGGACGCCTTGCCCGCTTTTATTTTGCCGCGTCCGGCGTCAGCACGCCGGTGAGGTCGAGCGCGCGACCGTCGCTCCACAGGCGCTCCAGCCCGTAAAACGCGCGCGCCTCCTCGTTGAACACATGCACGGCAACGCAGCCGTAATCCAGCAGGACCCATGTTCCGCCGCGGTAGCCCTCGCGATGGAGCGGCTGCTCGCCGAGCTTGTCCAACTCCTTTTCCACCTCGTCGCACAGGGCGTTGATCTGCGTGTTGCTGCCGCCGGAGCAGATGACGAAATAATCTGCCAGTGTGGTGATCTTGTCGATCTCCAGCACCTTGATGTCCCTGCCCTTCTTGCTGTCGAGTGCCTTGGCCGCAGCCAGCGCCAGTTCCTTTGCATTCACCATTTCGTTGTTCCCTTTCCTTATTCGTTTCCGGTCATCTCGCCGATGACCGTCAGGCTTCCTGATGTCGCCTCGGCGGGCGGCTTGTCCCCGCCGTCGTCCCATTGGGTGATCTTGCCGGAGTACGGGTCCACCTTCACCGGTGGCCGCGCCGCGGCCTTGCTGTCCTCCACATGGCCCGCGGAGGACGCGACCGAGCCGTCCGCGTTGAGCGACATGATGTCAAGGTCGCTCAGCGTAAAGCGCTCCGCAAACGGGCTGAGATCATTGTTCACGAGATCCAGCAGCTCCTGCGCGTTCGGGAACACATAGGACTGCGGCGTGGACGGCAGCGCGCGGCTGTAGACATATTTTGCCGTATTCGGCATCGTGACAAAATTCACATCGTCGATCTTCAGCCCGCCGAACACCGCCCGCTTGCCGAACCAGATCATCTCCTCAAAGCTGAGGTCGGAGGTGACATTCTCCTTTACCGCCGTTGCGAACGCGCCGATCCTCGTCACATTTTTGAGCTGCAAAAGCTGCTCGATCATCGCCTTCAAAAGCGCTTGCTGCGTCCGGATGCGGCCGAGATCGCCGTCCGGATAGCCGCGCCGTATCTTCGCCACGGGGTCGTAATTGTCATGGCGGTAGCGCAACACCTGCATCACATCGTCGCCGCTGAGCAGGCGGTAACCCGCCGTCTGGTGGATGTGCAGGTCCTGCCCGGGGGTATCGTCGTCGTAGTTCATGTTCATCGGCACATCGAAGTACACGCCGCCCATGGCCTCCACGATGGCGCCCACGGCATCCCACTCCACGACCACCTGATAGTCCGGCTCAAAGCCGACGAGCTGGGAAACCTCCTTATAGACCGCCCTGATGCCGCGCTCTCCGCTGCCGTAATAGGTGTACACGGAATTGATGCGCTTGATGTCCCACGAAACATTCACCATCGTGTCGCGCGGGATAGACATGACCGTGGCCTTCTGGTTCGTCACATCGTAGCTTGCGAGCAGCATGGTATCCGTGTTCCCGCCGCCTGCCGTGTCGCGGCCGAGGACGAGAACGGTATAGAAATCCTTGCTTTTGCGCTCGCCGCTCACGCGCGGACGCACCCCGTCGCCATAGTCCAGCTCCTCGTCGGTTTGACCGGAGGGCTGTGTGTCGCTGCCCTTATTGGGCAGCTCCGGCGCGCGTATCTTTGAAAGATAGCTGCCGCCGACGAGCAGCCCCGTCAGCACCAGCACCGCCAGCGCGCCGAGGATCAGCCTCTTGGGGTGGGCGAAAAGCGCCTTGATCTGCTCCCACGCCTCGTCGCCGTGTCGGTCAAAGGCATCGTCCACCCGCTCCTGCACACGGCCGAAGGCAGGCTCCGCCCATCCGCGCAGATGGTCCAGCGCGGCTTCCGCGCGCTCGCGCAGGCGCTCGATGCGGGGGTCTCTATTGGGATTGTTCGCCTCACGCTTTCCCTTCATTCGTCTTTCCTTTCAAATAATCGCGGGCGGCAAGGGTGTTGCCGTGGATGGGGTTTCCCATCTCCTCCATTTCCGCGACCGTCATCTCAAGCCCCATCAAAAGGCCGCGGTCGAGGTCCTGCCATACGGTCTCGCGCAGCGCGTCCACGCCCGGAAAATCGCGCGTCGGCTCGATAAAATCCGCAAGGTAGATGACCTTCTCCAACACCGTCATGTCCGGCTTTCCGGTCGTGTGCCAGAGGATCGCGCCGTAAATATCGTCGTCCACGCCGAACACATCCCGCGCGAGCGCCGCGCCGGTCTTGGCGTGGAGCAGCTTGAGCGCCTTTTGCTCCAATTCGTCAAGCGCAATGCCGTACTTCGCGCACAGCGCGAGCTGCTCCGGCATCGAAAGCTTTTTCGTGCAGTCATGCAGCAGTCCCGCGACCTCCGCCTTGTGAACATCCGCGCCGTATTTCTCCGCCAGCTTCACCGCCGTCGCCGCCGTACCAAGTACATGGGCGCAGCGCTTTGCCTTGAGATAGCTCAGCGCGATGGGACGGAGCTGCTGTACCGTCAGACGCTTGAGATCGAGGTCTGTTCCATACAGATGTTCGCGCAGGATATAGCCGTAGACCTGCGGTTCGAGCATTTTTTCGCTCGCGTCGCTCCGCATTCCCTCGCGTAGCTCGGTCGAGGAGACCTCGATCACGTGGTCGAGTGCGAGCGCCCCAAAGCCCTTTCCACGGAAACGCGCCGTGAGCCTTTCCGCCTGCGCGGCAAAGGCCGCGGCGTTGTCCGATTCGTTCCGGTAAAAGGCGACGATCCTCGCCAGCCCTGCGATCTCCTCCGGCGCGCGCCAGGTATCAAAGGAGAAGAACATATCCGTCCCCATGAACAGCATCAGCTCGTCGTTGGGGTACTGCCGGCGCAGGGTGCGGAGCGTATCGACGGTATAGCTTTTCCCCTCTCGCCGCATTTCAAGGTCAAGCGTCTCGACCTCAACGCCGCTTTGGAGCGCGGCCTGCGCGCCCATGAGCCGCGTCATGGCAAGACGGTGTTCGTTTGCGGGGCTTCCCTGCTCCATCATCTTATGCGGCGGAATCCCCGCCGGAATGAGTAGAAGCTTGTCAAGGCCGCATTTCTTCGCCGCCTCGATGGCCGCGTTCTGGTGGCCTAGGTGCGGCGGGTTGAAGCTGCCGCCGTAAATTCCGATCTTCAATGAAATCCCTCTTTACCATCTCTCAGACGGTCTTTTTCTTCTTGTCCTTCACAAGCGCGATGCGCTTTTCCTTGGGCTTGGCGTGCGTTTCGCGGTAAAGCACGAACTTCGTGCCGATGACCTGCACCTGCTCGGAGCGGGTCAGGCGGCTCAGCTCCTCGCAGGCCTCGCGCGCGGTGAGCATGCTGTTGTCAAGCACCTTGCATTTGATCAGCTCGCGCGCCTCGAGCGCGTCGTTCGCCTGCTTGATAAGGTTTTCGCCAATGCCGTCCTTGCCGATGTGGACGATCGGTTCCAGTTCATTCGCCATGGCGCGCAGCTGGGCGCGCTGCTTACTGGTCAGTTCCATTCATTTGTTTCCTTTCAGATAGTCGTCAAGCGCTCCGGCAAAGGCGCGCAGCGCCTTGCCGCGGTGGGACACGGCAGCCTTTTCCTCCGCCGTCAGCTGACCAAAGGTCTTGCGAAGCTCCGGCACAAAGAACACGGGGTCGTAGCCGAAGCCGCCCTCCCCCATCGGTGCGAACGCGATGGTGCCTTGGCACTCGTCCTCCGCCGTCAGCTCGTCGCCGTTCGGGAAGGCACAGACGATAGAGGTGTGGAAATGCGCGGTGCGATCGGTCTGTCCGCGCAGCATCTCGAGCAGCAGCGTATAGCGGCCCTTGTCGTCCAGCCCCTCGCCGCCGAAGCGCGCGCTGTACACGCCCGGCCCGCCGTTGAGCGCGTCCACGCACAGGCCTGAGTCGTCTGCCACCGCGGGCAGGCCGGTCGCCTGCATTACCGCCGCTGCCTTCAGGCGCGCGTTATCGGTGAAGGTTTCGCCGGTCTCCTCGACCTCGATCTTCACGCCAAGCTCCGCCTCGCTCACGACCTCCACGCCGAGGTGGCGGAGGATCTCGTTCATTTCTTTCAATTTCTTGGGGTTCTGCGTTGCCAATACCAGCTTCATGCTATACCTCCCACGGGTCCTTCTTCCGTTTTTCTTCTCTCTTCCGCCCGATCCTTTTCTCCTGTCGGCTTCTCGCTCAAATGAGCGCGTTCACATATTCCTTCGCGTCAAAGGGCTGCAGGTCGTCGATCCCCTCGCCGAGACCGACGAACTTCACCGGTACGCCAAGCTCCTGCGCGATGGCGACGCAGATGCCGCCCTTGGCGGTACCGTCCAGCTTTGTAAGAATGATGCCGGTCAGCCCCGCCGTTTCGCGGAACACTTTGGCCTGCTGCAAGCCGTTCTGTCCCGTGGTCGCGTCGAGTACGAGCAGCGTCTCCTTCGCGGCGTCCGGCGTTTCGCGGTCGATGATCTTGCGTAGCTTCGCCAGCTCGTTCATCAGGTTCGCCTTGTTGTGCAGGCGGCCCGCCGTGTCGCAGAACACCACATCCACGCCTCTCGCCTTCGCCGCCTGCAGGGAGTCAAACAGCACCGCGCCGGGGTCGGCGCCCTCGCGGCTGCGGACGATCTCCACGCCCGCGCGGTCCGCCCAGATCTCCAGCTGGTCCGCCGCCGCCGCGCGGAAGGTGTCCGCCGCGCACAGCAGCACGCGCTCGCCCTGCTTCTTATAGCGGTTGGCAAGCTTGCCGATGCTCGTGGTCTTTCCCACGCCGTTCACGCCGATGACCAGCACGACGCTGGGCGTTGTGGAGAGGTCAAGGTTCGTGTCGCCGACCTCAAGCTTCTTTTCCAGAATGTCGCGCAGCGCCTGCTTGACGGCCTCGCCGTTTTGAAGGCTCTTTTCGTACACGACCTTGCGGAGCTGCTTCACGGCGTCCGCCGCGACCGCCGCACCGAGATCGGCCATGATGAGGTTTTCCTCCAGCTCGTCATAAAAATCCTCGTCGATGGTCTCCCAGACGATGCTGTCGTACCACGCCTTTTTGATCCTTGCAAAAATACCCATCGTCTTACCCCTTGATGTTCAGTTCTTTCGCCATGTCGTTCATGTTGATGGTCAGCACCTTGCTCACGCCGCGTTCCTGCATCGTCACGCCGTAGAGCACATCGGCGGCCTCCATCGTGCCGCGGCGGTGGGTGATGACGATGAACTGCGTCTTGTCGCAGATCTTTCTCATGTAGTGTGCCACACGGATAACGTTCGGCTCGTCGAGCGCCGCCTCGATCTCATCCATCACGCAGAACGGCGTGGGATGGACCTTGAGAATGGCGAAGTAGAGCGCGATGGCGACGAACGCCTTCTCGCCGCCGGAGAGCAGGGAGAGCGTTTTGAGCGCCTTGCCCGGCGGTTGGACCTTGATCTCGATGCCGCAGTCCAGCACGGCGTTCTCGTCCTCCAGCTCCAGCGTGGCCTTGCCGCCGCCGAACAGCTCAAGGAAGGTCTCCTGAAAGCTCTCGCGGATAAGCGCGAACTGTTCCTTGAAGATGCTCGTCATCTCGCCCGTGATGTTCTCGATGATGCCCAGCAGCTCCTCCTTGGCCTTGTCCACGTCGTCGCGCTGACCTACGAGGTAGGTGTAGCGCGTGTTCACGCGGTCAAACTCCTCGATCGCGCCGACATTCACATTGCCGAGGCCGCCGATCTCGCGCTTGAGTTCGCCGATGCGGCGGTTCGCCTTGGGGACGCTCTCCAACTCCACGCGCTGCTCCTGCGCGGCGGAGTGAGACAGCTCGTAGTTTTCCCACAGGCGGTCCAGTATCTGCTTTTCCTCCATCGCGGCGGTGGCGCGCTTCTGCTCCAGCCTGCCGACGCTGCGCTCCACATTGAGGACGTTTTCGTTCAACTCGCGGCTATGGCGATCGCTTGCGCCGCGCTCGGCCTCGAGCGCCAGCTTGGCGCTCGCCAGTCCGGCAAGCTGCGCCTTGACCCGCTCCGCATCGGCGCGCAGGGCGGCGGCGGCAGCGTCGTGCTGCGCGATCTCGTCTTCGGCGGCGCGTATCTTCGCGCGGCAGTCCTCAATGAGCGCGCGGCGGCTGTCCTCGTCCCCGCGCATCTGCTCGGCCAGCGCCTGCAGGTCGGCGAGTGCGCGCTCGGTCGTTTCGCGCTCGGCGGCAAGACCTGCCAGCGTACTCTTGCGCGCGGCGATCTCATCGCCAAGCTGCGCGCTGCCGCGCTGCAGCTCGCTCTGTCCGGCAAGCTTCTCCTCGCAGGCGGCGCGGTACCGCGCCGCCTGCGCCTCGTGCCGCCGGATCTCCTCTTCCCGCGCGGCGACGGACTTTTTCATTTCCGCCGTGCGCGCGGTGATGCTCTCCAGTTCGGCGGCTATGTCGCCCTCGCGGGAGCGCAGCGCGTCGAGCAGCATATCGTACTGCTTTTTCTCGCCCGTGCGCTTGAGGACCTCGTCCTCCGCGCCGCGCTGCTGCTCGCGGGCCACGCCCAGCTCGTACTGCGCGGCGGTCAGGTCGCGTTTGGCCTCGTCCGCCTCGCGGAGCGCGGCGTCAAGCCTCTCCGTCAGGACGGTCTGCTTCGCCGTCAGCTCCTTCAGCTCATTCGCGCGGCTGAGAATGCCCGCGCTGCGGCTCACCGAGCCGCCGGTCATGCTGCCGCCGCGGTTCAGTACCTGTCCGTCGAGCGTAACGATGCGGAAGCGGCTGCCGTACTTCCGCGCCATGGCGATGCCGCAATCCATATCCTCGACCACGACCGTGCGGCCGAGCAGATTGTTGAAAATTTCCGTGTACTTTTTATCGAACTGCACAAGCTGGGACGCAACGCCGACATAGCCGAACTCGCGCTCCACGCCCGCCTCGTGCAGCATGTCGCCGCGAAGGGCGGTCAGCGGCAGGAAGGTCGCGCGGCCGCCGTCGCGCTGCTTGAGGAAGTTGATGGCGCTCTTGGCGTCCTCCTCGCGGTCCACGACCACATTCTGCATTCCCGCGCCGAGCGCGATCTCGATGGCGACGGCATAGCGCTTGTCGGTCGTCATCAGGTTGGCGACCGGCCCGTGAATGCCGCGCAGGGCGTTCTTCTCCGCCGCCTGCATGATCAGGCGGACCGCCTTATTGAAGCCCTCGTATTCCTTTTCCATCTCGCTGAGGAGATGAATGCGGGAGTCGAGGTTGTTCCTTTCCATTGTGAGGTCGATGCTCTTCTGCCGCGCCGTTTCCTCGCGCTTGACGCGCCCCTCCATCTTGAGGGTGTGGCCGGAGATGACGTTCCGCACGGCGTCGGCTTCCTCCTGCGCCTCCTCCAGAGCGCGGCGGGAGACCGCCGCCGCCTTGCGCGTTTCGGTCAGCTGGCTGTCCACGCTCTCGCTCTCCGCTTCGAGCGCGGCGCGGCGCTCCGCCATCTCGGCAATGCCCGCGTTCAGGGCGCTCACATCCGCGCGGCCGTCCGCCGCAGCGGAGACGGCAAGCGCCTCCTTCGCACGCAGAGCCTCGACCTCGTTTCCGGCCTCGCCCGCGCTGCGCGCGATCTGCTCCGCCTGTGCGAGCAGCGCCTGCAGCTCCTTTTCCACCGCCGCCGCCTGCTGCGCGATCTCCGCGATGCGTCCGCGCTTCGCCTCGACCTGTGCGCCGAGGTTCTCCGCGCGGCCCGACTGGTCGCGCAGCTCGCTCTCCACACGCTCGACATTCGCCGCGTGATGCTCGATGCCGGTACGCAGCACGGCGACCGCCGCGTCCTGCTCGCCGATCCTCGCGTCCAGCTCGGCGCTCTCGCCGCGAAGCTTTTCCTGCTCTATGTCGTTCGCGTGGATCTTCTCGCCGAACTGCTCGACCGCGGCGTACATCTCGTCCAGCGCGGCATTCGCGCGTTTGAGTTCCTCTTGCGCGAGGGCATAGTCGGTGTCCAGCTTGATGGCGTTGGTCTTGAGATTGTCCAGATTTTCGAGCCAGACGGAGATCTCCAGCGTGCGAAGCTCGTCGCGGAGGATCAGGTATTTTTTTGCCGTCTCCGCTTGTGCGCGCAGCGGCCCGACCTGCAGCTCCAGTTCGGCGATCTTGTCGTTGATACGCAGGAGGTTCTCCTCCGTGCGCTCAAGCTTGCGCTCCGTCTCCTCCTTGCGGTGGCGGAACTTGGAGATGCCCGCCGCCTCCTCAAATATCTCGCGGCGGTCGGCGCTCTTGACGGACAATATCTCATCGATCTTGCCCTGTCCGACGATGGAGTAGCCCTCGCGGCCCATGCCGGTGTCCATGAACAGTTCGTTCACGTCGCGCAGACGCACGCTCTGCTTGTTGATGTAATATTCGCTCTCGCCGCTGCGGTAATACCGGCGGGTGACGGCGACTTCGTTCTCCTCCATGTGGGGGAAGATATGCTCGGTGTTGTCGAGTACGAGCGTCACCTGCGCGAAACCCATCTGGCTGCGCTTCTCCGTGCCGCCGAAGATGACATCCTCCATCTTCGCGCCGCGCAGCGATTTGCTGGACTGCTCGCCCATGACCCAGCGGATCGCATCCGACACATTGGACTTGCCGCTGCCGTTGGGACCGACGATGGCGGTGACATCCTCGCCGAAGTTCAGAACGGTCTTATCGGGAAAGCTCTTAAATCCCTGTATTTCGAGCGCTTTTAAATACATTCCGTGGTCTCCTTTGTGCAGGGGAGTAAAAATAGGCAGAATAAGACATATTTTAACTTATGTACTATACCATTTTCCCCCGCGTTTTTCAAGACTGAATGATGAACAGAATGTAAAAAAGACGCCCCGCAGGGCGTCTTTTCAGGTGGCGGTCCTTTCCCCCGCTTTTCTCCGCCGCGGCTTTCCCGCCGCGCGGGTCGCGGCAATGAGCGCGTACAGCTCCTCGTAGGCGTCGGCAAGCGTTCCCACGCGGTCGATCAGCCCGCATTGCACCGTCTCCTCACCGTAGAGGATGCTGCCCACGTCGGCGGCCATGTCCTCGGCGGCAAACATGAGCGCAAGAAACCTCTCCGCGGAAATGCCGGAGTTTTTCGTCACGAAGCGCACGATCCGCTCCTGCAGGCGGTCAAAGTAGTGGTAGGTCTGCGGCGCGGCGATGAGCGTGCCGTTCGTACGGATGGGGTGAATGGTCATGGAGGCGCTCGGCGCGATGAGTGAGCGCTTCGGCGCGACGGCGAGCGGCACGCCGATGGAGTGTCCCCCGCCGAGGACGAGCGAGACAGTCGGCTTTTTCATGCCGGAGATCAGCTCCGCGATGGCAAGCCCCGCCTCCACATCGCCGCCGCAGGTGTTGAGGAGCAGCAGCACGCCGTCGATCTCCTCGCTCTCGTCCAATGCCGCCAGCAGCGGCAGCACATGCTCGTATTTCGTTGTCTTCACCGTATTCGGCAGCAGGCTGTGTCCTTCGATCTGCCCAATGATGGTCAGGCAGTAGACCGTGCCGCGCGCGGTGCGCGTGGTCACCGCCCCCATATCCACGATGGGCTGCATGGGCGGCGTCTGCTCGATGGTCTTTTGTTCCTCCGCTTCGTTCGGCTTGGTCGGTTCCTGCATGGCGTTCTCCTCCTTGTTTTTCTGGTAGGATTTGCAGAAAAAAGCGAAAGCATACGGCGCGCCGTATGCTTTCGCACTATGTATTTTTCTTTATTTTTCCGTGCCGTAGAAGAACAGCGCCACCGTGCCGGGGCCGACGTGCGAACCGGTGACCGGCTCATAGTAGACCTCCAGGCACTCGCCCGTAAAGCCCTTTTCGCGCAGGAGGCCGAGCAGGTGATCCGTCCCCTCCTGATTGTCCGCGTGGGCGATGCCGATGCGCTCCGTCTTGTCCAGCGCGCGCTTGTCGAAATACTCCGCCAGCTCCGCGTAGGCCTTCCTATTGCCGCGCACCTTACCGCAGGCGACGATATGCCCCGTTTCGTCGCCGCGCAGGATCGGCTTGATGCCGAGCATCGTGCCGACCAGCGCCGCCGCGCCGGAAATGCGTCCGCCGCGCTTGAGGTAGCTGAGATCGTCCACGGTAAAAAACTGGCACATATGAGCGCGGCGCGCGAGAATGCGGTCGCTGACCTCCTCATAGCTTTTGCCCGCGCGCAGCAGCTCCGCCGCCTCCAGCACCAGCAGGCCCTCGCCAAGCGAGGCGGCATAGGTATCGATGGTCATGATCTTGGCGTGAGGATATTTGTCCATCAGCTCCACCGCCGCGAGCGCCGCAGCCTGCGCCGTGCCGCTGATGCCGCCGGACATGCCGACATACAGCACATCGTCGCCCTGTGAGAGCGCGCGTTCAAAGGACGCCGCCGCCGTTGCGGGATTGACCATCGAGGTCTTGACCTCCGCACCGCCGCGCATGGCGTTATAAAAGGACTTGCCGTCGAAGTCGGTCTCCTCGTTGTAGTCCTCCTCCTCGCCGTTGACCGTGTAGGAGAACGGAATGACCGTAATATCGTATTCGCGCAAAAGGGAAAGCGGCAAATTAGCCGAGGTGTCGGTATAGAGCTTGGTCATGGCAGAACTTCCTTTTTCGTATTCTTAAATGTTAGTGTACCACGCTGCACCCGCGGAAACAAGGTCCGTTACAGTTTCTTTACATTAACCTAACAACATGACGGCAGCGGGGCATCCGCCCCGCTGCTTTTTTGTCAGTTTTTCTCAAAGATCACGCGCATGGTCTTATAGGTCATATAGCAGTCGAGCTTTGCGACCGTCTCGTAGGGCGCGTGCATGGACAGCACCGGAACGCCCGCGTCGAGCGTATCGATGTTGCGCTGCGCCATAAACTTTGCCACCGTGCCGCCGCCGCCCGCGTCGGTCTTGCCGAGTTCGGCCATCTGCCAGAAGACGCCGTTTTCGTTGAGCAGCTTACGCACGCGGCCGACCACCTCGGCGGAGGCGTCGCTCGCGCCGGACTTGCCGCCCGCGCCGGTGTACTTGCAAAGGCCGACGCCGTAGTTGACGAAGGCGGCATTGCGCTTGTCGTACACATCGGCAAAGTTCGGGTCGTACGCCGCCGTCACATCCGCGCTCAGGCAGAAGGAGTTGGCAAGGCAGTCGCGCAGCGCGACGCCCTGCGCCTCGCACAGATCCTCCATGAACTTGTCGAACGCCTGCGAGAGCATGCCGGAGACGCCCTCCGAGCCGATCTCCTCCTTGTCGGCAAAGATGCACACCGCGGTGCGCTTGGGGCTTTTCGCATCAAAGATGCCCGCAAGCTCCGCATAGGCGCACACGCGGTCATCGTGACCGTAGGCGGCGATAAAGCTGCGGTCGAAGCCGATGTCGCGCGCCTTTCCCGCCGGCACGACCTCCAGCTCGGCGGAGATGAAGTCCTCCTCCGTGATGCCGTACTTCTCGTTGAGCAGCTTGAGGACATTCAGCTTGAAGCGGTGGTCGCAGTCCTCGCCCGCGAGCGGACGGCCGCCGACGAGCAGGTTCAGGCTCTCGCTGGGGATGGCCTCGTTGAGCGGCTTCTTGCCCTGCTCGCGGCCAAGGTGCGGGAGAAGGTCGTTGATGATGAACTGCGGGTCGCCCTCGTCTGCGCCGATGTGGACGGCGACCGTCGAGCCGTCGCCGCGCACGACCACGCCGTGCAGCTCAAGCGGAATGGTGACCCAATGGTACTTGCGGATACCGCCGTAGTGGTGCGTCTTGAGGTAGGCCATCTCCGCCTCCTCGTAGAGTGGGCGGGGCTTGAGGTCGAGACGGGGCGCGTCGGTGTGCGCCGCGCCGATGTTCGCGCCGTGGCTGAGATCCTGCTCGCCGATAACGGCAAGCATAATTGCTTTCCCCCTGTTGTTATAGTAGACTTTATCGCCGGTCTTGAGCGCCATGCCCTTCTCATACGGCACAAAGCCGCGCTTTTCCGCCAGCGTGATGCAATTCTCCACGCACAGCCGCTCGGTCTTGCCGTGGTTCAGGAAATCCTTATAGTCCTCGCAGTAGGCGTGCATCGTCTGCTCCTCCTCGGCGCTCAGACGCTCGTAGCCGTTCTTGGGCGCGTAAGCGAGCTTTTCCGCCCATTCGTTTCTTTTCTTCTCCGCCATAGTTCATTCCTCCTTAGATTTTTTGATAATGGTATCTAGAAACTCCTCCGCGGCAAGCGCCGCCTGCGCGGGAGTTGGGTAGTTGTTTTCAAAGACCGCGCCGCAGTCCGCGCGGAACGCCTCCTCGCCGCGCTGCGAGCGCACGCGGGCGCGGGCGTACTCCTCGGAGATGCCGTCGCGCGCCATGATGCGCCGCACGCGCGCCTCCTCCGGCGCGGTGACGGCGACGGTCGCGTCGCAAAGGACGGCAAGCCCGCTTTCAAAAAGCTTGATGGCGTCGAGCGCGATAATCTTCGCGCCGCTCCTCTCCATGCGCCGCGCAAGGGCGCGGGGCAGATGGCGGAAGATGACGCCGTCGAGCCGCGCGAGCGCAGCGGCGTCGCCGAATACCATTGTACCCAGCTTTTGCCGGTCCAATCCGCCGTCGGGGGCAAAAACCTCTCCGAACGCCGCCGCAAGATCCTCGCGCAGCGGAGCGTCGGTGCGGAGCAGGTCGTGGTACACCGCGTCGCAGTCGAGTACCAGCGCGCCGCGCTTTTCAAGCGCGTGCAGCAGCGTGGTCTTGCCCGCGCCGGTGCCGCCAGTAATGCCGAGGACAAAGGCGCTGTCCGCCTCCTCCGTGTGGAAGCCCGCGGCCTTTTTCAGCCGATTGCCGACCGCGAGACCAAGCCCCGCGCTGTCGGGGCATTGCGCCCAGATGGCGGGAACGTCGGTCGCGTCAAAGGTACGCAGCGCGTCAAAGACATGCTGCGACTGCGCGAGCTTGTCGCCGCTCGCGCCGAGCCGGTGGACGGTATGTCCGGCGAACAGCGGCGCGAACTCGTCGAAGCAGATCACGCCGTCGCGCGCGCCGATCTCGGCGAGCAGCCGCCGCGCGCTCGCGCGGGGCGCGCCGGTAATGACCGTGACGGGCGCCTTCGGCGCATAGTGGCGGTACTTCATGCCCGGCGCGCGGGGCTTCTCCCCCGCCGCCATCGGCTGTGTGACCGCCTTATCCACCGCCACCTCGCCGAGTACGGCGCGCAGCTCCTCGAGCGGCAGTCCGCCCGGGCGCAGCAGGCGCGGCGGGGTACAGGTCAGGTCGACGATGGTCGATTCCACACCCACGCGGCATGGTCCTCCGTCCACCACACCGTCGATCCTGCCGTCCATGTCCTCGCGGACATGCGCGGCGGTCGTGCAGCTGGGGCGGCCGGAGGTATTGGCGCTCGGCGCGGCGACCGGAACGCCCGCGGCGGCAATGATGGCGCGCGTGACCGCATGATCGGGGCAGCGCATCCCCACGGTCTCCAGCCCGCCGGTGGTGACGAGCGGCACGCAGTCCGCCTTCGGCAGGATCATCGTCAGCGGCCCGGGCCAGAAGCGTTCGGCCAGACGGTAGGCCGTCTCCGGCACATCGGTGCAGTACCGCGCGAGCCAGCCCGCATCGGGGATATGTAGAATGAGCGGGTTGTCCTGCGGGCGGCCCTTTGCCTCAAAGATATGCCGCACGGCGTCCGCGTTCAGCCCGTCCGCGCCGAGTCCGTAGACCGTCTCGGTCGGAATGGCGAGCAGCCCGCCGCGGCGCAGGATGTCCGCGGCGGCGGCGATCTTCTCCGCCGCGCCCGCCCGCTCCGGATCCTGCAAATCATAATAGATCGTCTGCATGGTGGTGAATGCTATCCTTCTTCCTCTTCGGTTTCTTCTCTTTCCACGGTCTCCTGTTCGCCCACAAGGCCGAGATGGCCGACCAGACAGTCAAACCCGACGAAACGCGTAAAAAGGGGTTGCAGCCTGCTCATGCTTTTCTCTCCTTGTCGTCCCCGTTCTCTCTTTTTTCAGCTCTCCGTACTCTCGCGCAGCTTTTCCGCCTGCGTCTGCATGGTGAGCGCGTCGATGATGGGATCAAGGTCGCCGTTGATGACGGCGTCAATGTTGAAATTCTTATTATCCCCCGTCAGGCGGTGGTCGGTGACACGGTTCTGCGGAAAGTTATAGGTGCGGATGCGCTCGTTCCGCATGCCCGTGCCAACCTGCGCGCGGCGCTCGTTTGTCACGGCGCTCTCCACGCGCTCGCGTTCCATCTCGTAGAGCTTGCTTGCGAGCATCTGCATGCACTTTGCGCGGTTCTGCACCTGCGAGCGCTCCTCCTGACAGGCCACGACGATGCCCGTCGGCTTGTGGATCAGGCGCACGGCGCTGCTCGTTTTATTGACATGCTGTCCGCCCGCGCCCGAGGAGCGGTAGACCTGCATCTCGATGTCTTCCTGCCGGAGGTCCACATCGACCTCCTCCATCTCCGGCAGCACCGCGACCGTAGCGGTCGAGGTATGGACGCGCCCGCCGCTCTCCGTCTCCGGCACGCGCTGGACGCGGTGGACGCCGCTTTCAAACTTCAGTCTGGACCACGCGCCCGCGCCGTTGATAACAAAGTCCGCCTCCTTCACGCCGCCAAGCTCGGTGTCGTTGTAGTTCAAAAGCTCGACCCTCCAGCCGTGCTTTTCGGCGTACATGGAGTACATGCGGTAAAGGTCGGCGGCAAAAAGGGCGCTCTCCTCGCCGCCCACGCCGCCGCGCAGTTCCATGATGACATTCTTTCCATCGTTCGGATCGCGCGGCAGGAGCAGCACCCGCAGTTCGTCATAGAACCGTTCCCTCTCCGCTTTTGCCTGATGCAGCTCCTCCTGCGCCATGTCGCGCAGCTCGGGGTCGGAGAGCAGCTCCGTCGCCTCGGCAATGGTCTGCTCCGCGCGGCGGTAAGCCTCGTAGCACTGCGCGACCGGCTCGATCTCCTTCTGCTCCTGTGTGAGCTTCCGCAGCTGTGCGGCATCGCCGTAGATCTCCGGCACGGTCAGCAGCTCGCCGATCTCCGCGTAGCGGCGCGCGATCTGTTGCAGCTTTTCCCACATGGCCTTACTTCTCCGCGTTCACAAAGTCGCTCACGCTCTTGATGAACGAATCGCGCCAGAAATAGTAGCCCGCCGAGCCGGAGCGCAGCGAGACCGCCGCCGCATGGGGGTGGGAAACATACTGGTCCATCTGGTCGTAAACATCCTTATACTGCTCCTCGCTGCCGTGGACGATGACATAGGCGGTATTTCGCAGTTCCAGCCCGCGGCGCTTTAAAAAGCCGCGCACCACGCTCGAGCAGCGCCCCGCCCAGATGGGGGTGCCGACGATGACAAGCTTATAGTCCTGCAGGGCGCGGCGCGTCTCGATGGGTTCCATCGCGCGGGTACGCTTTCGCATGGCGTCCATGCCGCAGCGCAGCCAGCCGATCGCGCCGGAGCGGTCCACGCGGTCACGCAGCTCCACGCACTCACAGTCGAGCGCGGCGGCGATCTCCTCCATCGCCTGCTTCGTCTTCCCCGTGCGGGAATAGTAAAGGCACAGTATCTCGCGGTTCATAGTTACCCTCCATAAACATAGTAGGCGGCAAGGCCGAAGGCCTCGCGGATATAGTAGTTGACGGTAAGAGCAAGAAAATACGGCGACGACGGCATATGCGCCGGTACGGCGGTCGTCTGCCCATCCCACATCAGCCGCGCGCGGCAGAGGTGAAAATCCGAGGTCACGATGGCGACGCGCTGCGTCAGGTCGACGCCCATTCCTTCAAGGATCTCCCGCGAGTAGAGCAGGTTCTCCCGCGTGCTGGTAGAGCGCTCCTCCAACCATAGGCGGCTCTCGTCCACACCGCGGCGCGCCAGCGCGCGGCGCATACACTCCGCCTCGCTGATCCATTCGCCCTCGCCCTGTCCGCCGGAAAGAACGGCGGGTACATCGGGGTGCGCCTTGAGGTACTTCTCCGCCGCGTCGATGCGGGTCCGCAGCGAGAGCGACGGCGTTTCGCCGTTCACGCCCGCGCCGAGGACGATGACCGCGCTCACCGGCGCGTCCTCCGTGTCCGCCCGCGCACCGCGAATGACCATTGTCTCCAATGCGGCAAAGAGGACGAAGCCTGCGGCGAGCAGCGCGAGCAGCGCTCGCCTGCCCCAAGCCGCCGCGCGGCAGCCGCGGGAAGCGCCGCGCTCCAGCGCGGAAAGCACGACCAGCGCCGCCGCGGCGCACAGGCAGAGGGCGGCGGAAAACCGCAGACCCGGAACGAAGCGCAGCAGCATCTCCAGCAGAAGGAAGAGGATCGCCGCCAAAAGCAGCCGCCGTTCCCGCTTCGTGAGCGCTTTCCATTTTTTCGTCATGGCCCCTCCTCCCCGCTCGCGCGTTTTCGTTCCTGCCGCTTCTCTTTCCTATTCGCCCGCCTCGGCGGCGAGCGCCTCCCAGCGCTCCATCAGCGCGGTGAGCGTTTGCTCCTGCGTTTCCTTTTCCGCGTAGAGCGCGCTGTACTTCTCATAGTCGGACGCGGCCTCCTCCAGCCGCGCGTCCAGCGCGGCGAGCGCTTCCTCCTGCTGCGCGATCTCGCGCTCGCAGATAGTCAGCTGACGGCGGGCGACCTGCTGGTTTTTATTGCCGCGCTGCGGTTTTTCTGTAACGCTCTTTTCCTTTACAGTCTTTTCCGTTTCTGTCTTTTTCGTCGGCTGCTCCGCCTTTATTTTGCGGTAGCGGGCAAAGCCCATGGGATAGTCGGTGATGACGCCGTCCTCCAGCTCCCAGATGCGGGTGGCGAAGCGGTTGATGAAATAACGGTCGTGGCTGACGAACAGCAGCGTCCCGTCGAACGCCTCCACCGCCTCCTCGATCCACTCGCGCGAGGCAACGTCAAGGTGGTTCGTCGGCTCGTCGAGAATGAGGAAGTTGATCTCGTCGTCCATCAGCATACACAGCCGCAGGCGGCTCTGCTCGCCGCCGGAGAGTACGGAGACGGACTTGAACACATCCTCTCCGCGGAAATGGAACGCCGCCAGACGGTCGCGCGCCTTCTGCGGTGTAACGTCCCGCTTGGACCAGAGCATCGTGTCCACAAGATTTCTCTGCGGCACATCGAAGTGAATGATCTGCGGCAGGTAGGCCGTTTTGACCGAGGGGCCGAGCTTGACGCGCCCCTCGTCCGGATACTCCTCGCCCATGATCATTTTGATGAGCGTGGATTTCCCCGTGCCGTTGTCGCCGAGGAGCGCGATGCGCTCGCCTCCGGCGACCTTCAGCTCCACGCCGGAGAACAGCGTGCGCGTGCCGAAGGATTTGCCGACGCCCTTGAGCGTGAGTACCTCGTCGCCGAAGAACTCGCCGCTGCGGAACTGCGCGGTCATCTTCTTCTCGCGCGTGGGCTTGTCCGTCGTACGCATACGCTCGATGCGTTTTTCCATGGAAAAGGCGCGCTTGTGCAGCGCATCGTTGCCCATGAACGCCCAGAGGTGCAGCTTGTCCGCCGCGGCCTCGAGCTGCTTGATCTTGGCCTGCTCCTTTTCGCACTGCCGCATTTTTTCAAGGTAGCGGCGTTCCTTTTCCACGGCGTAGAAGCTGTAGTTTCCGCTGTAAAACTCCGCGCGGCCGTCCTGTATCTCAATGACGCGGGTGACGGTGCGGTCCAGAAAATAGCGGTCGTGCGAGATGGTGACGACCGTTCCTTTGAACAGCGAAATGTACTCCTCCAGCCACTCGGTCGCGTGCAGGTCGAGGTGGTTCGTCGGCTCGTCGAGCAGCAAAATATCCGTGTCCTCCAGAATGAGACGGCCGAGGTTCACTCGCGTCTTTTCGCCGCCGGAGAGCGTGTCGAACAGGCGGGTACGCATATCCGTGGGAATGGACAGGCCGTTGGCGACCTTGTTGACCGCCGTGGCGGTATCGTAGCCGCCCAGTCCCTCGAAGCGGGCGGACAGCTCTCCGTAGCGGCGCAGCGTTTCCTCGGATTCGTCGCCGCCTGCCATCTGCGCGGAGAGCCGCTCCATCTCGTCCGCCATGTTCTTCATGCGCTCAAAGGCGGATTGCAGCACATCCTCCACCGTATAGCCCGTCGGATAGGCCGGTATCTGCGAGATCAGCCCTACGCGGCGGTTCGACGCGATGGCGACCTCGCCGGAGTCGTAGTCGATCTCGCCGGTGAGGATGCGGAAGAGCGTCGTTTTGCCCGCGCCGTTTCGTCCGAGCAGACCCGCGCGCTCGCCGGAGTTCACCTGAAAGGTCAAGCCGTCGAGTATTTTCTTTTCCAGATCAAAGGACTTGGTCAGTCCCGTTACGCTGATGTCGATCATGTCGTCTTAAGCAATTCCTCTACGATTTTCTCAAAGTGCATGGAGTGCGACGCCTTGCACAGCAGCACGCTCCCCGCGGTGAATTCCCGCTTCGCCGCGTCAGCCGCCGTCTCGACATCTGTGAACCATTCCGCCTTGTCACCTGCTGCGGCGGCAATATCCTTTGCGTATTCGCCGACGGCGATCACGCGGTCGATGCCGAGGGCGGCGCACAGCGCGCCCATGTCGCGGTGGGCGCGTCCGGTCAGCTCGCCCAGTTCCTTCATGTCGCCGAGAACGGCGACCTTCTTCCCCTCGCTCGCGGCGAGGACGCGCAGGCTCGCGCCCACAGACTGCGGATTTGCGTTGTAGCAGTCGTCGAGCAGGCGGCGGTCTCCGCCGAGCCGGTGGACGCGCATACGCGAGCCGGCCGGCTCATACGCCGCCACGCCGCACTCGATCTCCGAAGCGGAAAGCCCCAGCTCCTCGCCGACCGCTGCGGCAAGCGACGCGGCGTAGAGCATATGCCGCCCGGGGGACGGAATGTGCAAACGGTAGACCGCCCGCGCGGTCGTCACCGTGCAGTCCACGCCGTCGATCCCGCGGTCAATAAGGTCCGTCACGCGCGCTTCGCTGCGCGCACTCTCGCCGCAGCGGACGATGCGCTGCGGCAGATGCACGGTGTCGAGCAGCGCGTCGTCGCCGTTGAGGATAGCCACGCCGTCCGCGTCAAGGTTTTCGAATATCTCGCTTTTGGCTTTCAAGATGCCCTCGCGCGAGCCGAGAAACTCGATGTGCGCGTCGCCGATGTTCGTAATAACGGCAATGTGCGGACGCACCATCTCGCCGAGGTAGCGGATCTCGCCGAAGTGGTCCATGCCCGTTTCGATGATGGCGGCTTCATAGGTGTCGTCCAGTCCGAGCAGCGTGAGCGGCGTGCCGATGTCGTTATTGAAATTTGCCTCCGTTTTGAGGGTGCGGTATTTCTGCGCCAGCACCGCGGCGATCATTTCCTTGGTGGTCGTTTTCCCGACCGAGCCGGTGACCTGCACGAAGGGAATGGCAAACTGCCCGCGGTACCACGAGGCGAGCGCCTTGAGCGCGAGCCGCGTGTCCGCGACGGCGATGTAGAATTTCTCGGGCAGGAGCGCCGCGGGCGCCCTCGCGCACAGGCAGCCCGCCGCGCCGAGGGCAAGCGCCTTATCGATGTAATCATGCCCGTCGAAGCGCTCGCCCGCGAGCGGAACGAACAGCGTCCCCTCGCCCGCCGTGCGGCTGTCGGTGGAAACGCCGGTCACAGGGGTGCTTTTATCGCCCGCGAGCAGCGTGCCGCCCGTGGCGGCCAGAAGCTCGGAAACCGCCAGCCGCTTCATGCCTTCTCCCCTCCGCGCACGCGCAGCGACTCCGCCACGATGCGCTCGCACAGCTCGCCGTAGCCGATGCCGACGGCGGCAGCCTCCTGCGGCACGAGGCTCGTAGGCGTCATGCCGGGCAGGGTGTTGATCTCCAGAAAAAAGGGCGTTCCGTCCTCGGTCACGATAAAGTCCGCACGGGAGTAAACATCCAGTTCCAGCACACGGAACACCGTCTCCGTCGCGCTGCGGAGCGCCGTTTCCCATTCCGCGGGAATGTCCGCGGGGCAGACCTCGGTAGCCGCGCCCGCCTGATACTTGTTGGCATAGTCATAGAAGCCGGTCTTGGGAATGATCTCGATGGCGGGCAGCGCCTTTCCCTCTAAAATGCCGACCTGAAGCTCGCGGCCGCGGATGTACTGCTCGATGACGACCTGAGCGCCGAATCTCAGACACTCGCGCAGCGCGGCGGCGACCGCCTCGCGCGTGTGCGCGATGGTCACGCCGATGGACGAGCCGTTGGCGTTGGGCTTGACCACGCAGGGCAGCTCCGTCTCCGCGGCGATGGCGTCGATCTCATCCGCCGTGTACTTCAGCGCGCGCCACTTCGCCGTGGTAACATAGGGCGCAACGAGACGCTTGGTCAGGTCCTTGTCCATGGCGATGGCGCTGCCGAGGTAGCCCGCGCCGGTGTAGGGAATGCCGAGCAGGTCGAACGCCGCCTGCACGCGCCCGTCCTCGCCGCAGGTGCCGTGCAGCGCGATGAACACCACATCCGCCAGCGCGCATGTCTCCAGCACGCCGGGGCCGAACAGACTCGCGCTTTTGTCCCGCCGCGCCGCGCGGACGGCGTCGAGATCCGGCTCCTCGACCGCCACGGAAAAATCACCGCACAGCCCGTCCGGCGCGTCGAAAACCTCGCTCGGAGCGCCGTCAAAGCCCTCCAGCCCAAGGAACATATCCACCAGGACCGCCTGATGACCGCGCTCACGCAGGGCGCGGCAGATGCGCGAGCCGCTCGAGAGCGACACATTCCGCTCCATGCTCAGACCGCCCGCCAGAACAACGATACGCATAGGGTCTCCTCCTTCTTTCGCTAAAACTACATACCAATGCTATTTTATCAGAATATACTTTAGCACAACGCGGCGCGAATTACAAGAAAAAGAAAGGCGGCTCGCGCCGCCTTTCCGTTACCGGAACAATCCGGTGAGCAGACCCGTATTTTCCTGCTTCCGCTCGGCGAGCGTCATCGCCGCGGAGAGAAGCTGCGCGGCCTCGCCGCGCGTGAGCGTGCGCTGCCAGTCGCCGTCGGTAAAGCTGCCGCTCTCCAGCACGCTGACGGACTCCAGATTGGCCACCGCCTGCGCGCACCATGCGTCCGCGCTCACGCCGTAGTAATCGGTCATGTCCACATCCGTCACGCGCAGCAGACGGTTGAGTACCGCCGCCGCCTCGGAGAGCGTGACCTCGCTCTCGGCACAGAACGCCACGCCCTCGGCGGTGCTGACACCGCGGATCAAGCCGCCCTGCAGGGCGCTGACCGCGCAGCCCTTGGCCCATGTCGGAATGCTCGCATCGTCGCAGAAGCCGGTCATGCCGAGGTCCTCGCTGGGAATGTTTGCGGCGGCGAGCGCCATGGTGACAAACTCGCCGCGCGTGACGCGGCGCTCCGGCTCAAAGAAGCGCTTGCCGCCCACCTGCGCGCCGACGAACACGCCACGCTCGGCAAGGTCCACCGCCGCGGTGTAGGCCGCGCTCTCGGTCATGTCGTCGTAGGTCACGCCGCATTTCGCGCGCTCAATGGTGATGCGGACCTCGGCGGGCGCGGAGAGGTTTCCGTTTTCGTCCGCCGCGGTATAGGTGAAGCGGTCGGAGCCGATCTTGTTACTCGCGCTCGTATAAACAAAGGTCTCGCCGTCGAGCGTAACGGTCCCCTTCGCCGGCTGGTCCACGATGGCAAAGCTCACCGCGTCGCCCTCTCTGTCAACAGCGGCGAGCGTGCCGGTGTAGGGGATGCCGCGGTAGACGCGGATGCTCAGGCTCTGCGCGATGGGCGCGCCCTCGTCCGCCGCGGGAGCGGCGGTCTTTTCCCTGCCGAACAGCGCCGCGGCAGGCAGCGTCGTGAGCAGGAGCAGCGCTATCGCCATGGCAAACGGCAGCGCGCGCCACAAAAGCGCTCTGTTTTTATCGGTATTCAAAGAAATTGCCTCCCTTTTCAAGTATGATACGGATATTGTTTGTGAAAAAGGGGGCTTTATGCAAAAGAGGAGCGTCCGCCGCGGCAGACGCTCCGTTCCAATTTTTTCAATTCATCAGCCATTCCGGCCGCGAGCGCTTTTTGACGCCCGAGACAATGCCCATCGCGGCGTAGAGCGTGACGATGGACGAGCCGCCGTAGCTGAAAAACGGCAGCGTCAGACCGATGACCGGCAGCAGGAACAGGCACATGCCGATGTTTGCGACGGTCTGGAAAATGAGCATTCCCGCCATGCCGACGCAGACATAGCTCTCCATCAGCGTCGCCGCGTCGCGCGCCACCAGCAGGCAGCGCACGATGATGGCCAGCAGCAGCGCGATCACAAGGACGCAGCCGAGAAACCCCAGCTCCTCGCCGCAGACGGAGAAAATGAAGTCCGTCTGGCGCTCCGGCAGGCTCCACCTTGCGGACGACTGCGTCTGCGCGCCGTGGAACAGGCCCTGCCCCGTCAGCTCGCCCGAGCCGAGGGCGAGCATGCTGCGCGTCTGCTGGAAGCCCGCGTCCTGCGGCTGATAGCTGTGGTCGAGAATGACGAGGAAGCGGTCGCGCATGTAGCTCGGCAGCAGGTCCAGCTCCCACACGGCGAGAAACGCCGCGGCCCCGCCGCCGAGTCCAAGCGCCAGCCAGCGCTTCGCCATGCCCGCGGCAAAGACCATGCAGATAAAGATGAAAAGATACACGAGCGCACTCCCCGCGTCGCCGGAGATGACGACGATGAGTCCGAGCATGAAAAGCATGTGGCCCGTGGGCTGAATGACGTTTTCAAACCGCCGCAGGTCGCGGTTTTCGTTGAGCAGCGCGAGCTGATAGGCGAGCAGGACAATGAAAAAGACCTTCACGACCTCCGCCGGCTGCACCGTCACGGGAAAGCTCTCCAAAAAGTCCACGCCGAGCGCTTCGCCGATGTCGTTCACGCCGAGCCACGCGCGGTTGCCGCCGCGCGTCTGCCCAAAGGGCGTGAGGAGCAGGAGAAGAAAGGCGATGTTGAAGCCGAGCAGCCATTTCCATTTTTTCGCCAGCTCGTAAATATCCACCGAGGAGAGGAACAGGTAGAGCATTACGCCGATCAGCAGTCCAAGCCCCTGCACGGCGACGTATTTCATCGTGCTGCGGGCGTTCGTCGCGCTGGCGATGAGTACCATGCCGTAAAGTGTGGACAGCGTACACAGCGCGAGCAGCACCGCGTCGGTCTGCCGCCGAATATCGCGCAGCGCCTCCAGCATACGCTTCATCAGCCGTTCCCTCCCTTCCCTATTGTTTGCGATATGTTAAGTATAGCACGCTTCCCGCCGCCTGTAAACCGCGCTTTTCGCCAAGCTTTCAGGATTTACGGTTTGTTCATGGAAAAAGGAATTGCACAATGTGCGGCGGTATGCTATACTGTAGCTTTAGAATGGGTCGAAAGGGGGTATCCCGCCGTGGAGCATCGGACGCACAGCGAACAGGAGACGGAGCAGCTCGGCGAAAGGCTGGCAAAGCGGCTGCCGCGCGGCGCGGTCGTCGCCTACACCGGCGCGCTCGGCATGGGCAAGACCGCCTTCACGCGCGGTCTGGCGCGCGGCCTCGGCTGCCGCTCCCGCGTCACCAGTCCCACTTTCACCATCGTCAACGAATACGAGGGGGACATTCCCCTCTTTCACTTCGACCTCTACCGTCTCGGCTCGTCGGACGAGCTTTTTGACATCGGTTGGGAGGATTACCTCGCCCGCGGCGGCGTATGCGCCGTGGAATGGAGCGAGCGCGCGGAGGACGCCTTTGACGAACATACCGTGCGCGTGGATTTCCGGCGCGACGCACAGCACGACGCTTGGCGCATCATCACGATCACGGGGGTAGACGGCCTATGAAAATTCTCGCGCTGGAGACCTCGGCAAAGTCCGTTTCCGCCGCGGTGGTCGAAAACGGCGCGCCGCTGGCCTACGCCTACCAATGCACCGGTCTCACCCACTCGCGCACGCTGATGCCGATGGTGGACGCGATGCTCAAAAACGCCGAGCTGACGCTCGACGGCATGGACGCGATCGCCGTGGCCGCCGGTCCCGGCTCGTTCACGGGCCTCCGCATCGGCGTCGCCGCGGTCAAGGGACTCGCTTGGGCGGCGGACAAGCCCTGCATCGGCGTTTCCACGCTGGAGGCCATGGCGCAGAACCTCGCGCACATGGACGGTCTGCTCGTCTGCGCGATGGACGCGCGGCGAAATCAGGTCTATAACGCGCTTTTTGAAGCGAAAAGCGGCTCGCTCACCCGTCTCACACCCGACCGGGCCATCGCGGTCGCGGAGCTGGCGGATGAGCTGCGGGGCGAAACGCGCCGTCTTCTCGTACTCGGCGACGGCGGACAGCTCTGCCATGACGGGCTGGCACAGCTCGGCGTGGAGAGCGAGCTTGCCCCCGCGCCTCTGCTCTATCAGAACGCCGTGGGCGTCGGCCTTGCCGCAGAACACGGCGAACCCGTCAGCGCGCAGGCGCTCACGCCGGTGTACCTTCGCGTCTCCCAGGCGGAGCGCGAGCGCAACGCCCGCTTACAGCAGGAAGCAATTCAAAATTAACTATATATTTACGGAGGACGAAGCAATGGAAGCGAAATTCGGCAGCAAGGTCCACATCATGGACCATCCCCTCGTAGCGCATAAGCTGACGATCATGCGCGACAAGAACACCAGCGTCAAGGATTTCCGCGAGTTGGTCAGCGAGATCGGTATGCTCATCACCTATGAGGCGACCCGCGACCTCCCTCTCACCACCAAGCACATCGAGACCCCCATCTGCGAGATGGACGCGCCCACGCTGGCGGGCCGCAAGTTCGTGGTCGTCCCCATTCTCCGCGCCGGTCTCGGTCTGGTGGACGGCGTGCTGCGTATGGTCCCCTCCGCGCGTGTGGGGCATATCGGTATGTACCGCGATGAGGAAACGCTCGAGCCTCACCCCTACTTCTGCAAGATGCCCAAGGATGTCGCCGAGCGCGATGTGCTGATCGTCGATCCCATGCTCGCCACCGGCGGCAGCGCCGCCGAAGCCATCGGTGAGATGAAAAAGCGCGGCTGCAAGCACATCAAGCTGATGGTCCTCGTCGCCGCTCCGGAGGGCATCGAGCATATCCAGAAGCTTTATCCCGATGTGGACATTTACGCCGGCGCGCTCGACGACCACCTCAACGACCACGGCTACATCGTCCCCGGCCTCGGCGACGCGGGCGACCGCATCTTCGGCACGAAATAAAGCCTGCCACTACAGCGATTTGAAAGGAAATAACCAACCATGAGTGCATCGAGAGAAAAGAAGGCTCGTCAGGAGCTCAACGAATCCGGCTATGTCGATCCCCGCAAGGCCCGCGAAGCCGAGGAAAAGGCGAAGGAGCGCCGCTCCACCCGCATCTACACCGCCGTCATCGTCGCCTTTTTGCTGCTCGGCGCGGCGCTCTTCGCGTCCGGCCGCATTCAAGCCGCAAACGAGGCCAAGGAAAACGCCCGTATCGGCGCAGAGACCGCCGTTACCATCGACGGCGAGGACTTCACCGTGAACGATGTCGCCTACTATTACGGCACCCTCCGCAGCACCTTCGCCAACGGCTACTCCGGCTATGACACCGGCAAGGACGCGCGCGAACAGCAGTACACCGCGGACAAGACATGGCACGGCTACTTCCTCGAGACCGCGCTGACCTACATGGAGGATACCGTCGCCCTCGTCCATGCCGCCGAAGCCGCAGGCTTTGATGCCCTGGGGCAGCAGGACGCCGCCGAACAGAACAATCTCTCCATGATGGGGCTTTACGCCGCTTACAACAATGTGTCGCGCGAACAGTATATCGCCGCCATGTTCGGCAAGTGCATGACGGAGGCCGACTTTGTCCGCTGCGTCCGCCGTGACGCTCTGGCAAGCGCCTATCAGCAAAGCTATTCCGACAGTCTGACCTATTCTGCCGCCGACCTGCAGGCCGCCTATGACAAGGATCCCGACGCCTATTGCAGCGTGGACATTGAGTATGTTCTCTTTGAGACCGGCCTCAAGAGCGACGCCTCCGACGCGGAGAAGTCCGCCGCGATGGAGGAGGCTAAGGCGAAGGCGGAAGCCGTCCTCGCCGCCTACGAGACGGGCAAGAGCTTTGAGGCGAGCGCGGGCGACGGCGTCTACGCGCACGCCGCGCACGCCGACCGCAGCGTGACGAGCGATATGCTCGTCTGGGCGTTCGACGCGGACCGCGCGGAGGGCGATACCACGGTCGCCGAGCAGTCGAACGGCTATGTCGCCGTCCTCTTCCACTCCCGCAGCCGCGACGACTATCACCCCGTCACCGTCCGCCACATTCTGGTCAAGGATAAGGCGGATGCCGAGCAGATCCTTGCCGACTTCCTTGCGGGCGACGCCGCTGAGAGCGATTTCGCCGCCCTCGCCGCCACCAAGTCCACCGACAGCGGCACCGCCTCCGACGGCGGCAGGATGAGCAATATGCGTAAGGGGCAGACCGTGCAGGCCTTCGAGGACTGGAGCTTTGATCCCAGCCGTCAGAGCGGCGACACAGGCATCATCGAGAGCGAGTACGGCTATCATGTGATGTACTTCGTCGAAACGAACGAGCTTCCCTACTGGGAGTACAAGGCCACGAACACGCTCAGAAACGCCGATGTGAGTGAGTGGTATGACTCCATCACCGACGGCGTGACCGCCGAGCAGCGCGACGGCATCCAGTATGTCGGCTGAACGATAATCGCAATGCGGCAGGGACCGGCAAGGCTGCCGGTCCCTGCTTTTTCAAGAGGAAGACCTATGGAAAATCAATTTTTACGGACCGAAATGGTCCTCGGCGCAGAGGGTATGGACGCGCTGCGCCGCAGCCATGTCGCCGTGTTCGGTCTCGGCGGCGTGGGCAGCTACGCGGTCGAGGCGCTGGTGCGCTCCGGCGTGGGCGAGCTGACGCTCATCGACGACGACATCGTGGCGCTCACAAATCTCAACCGTCAGCTTGAGGCTCTCCACTCCACGCTCGGTCAAAGCAAGGCGGACGCCATCGCAGCGCGCTGCCGCGACATCAACCCCGCCGTCGTCCTCCACCCCATTGCGGGACGCTACGAGGCCGCGAGCCGCGAGCGCTTTTTCGGTGCAAAATACGACTACATTCTCGACTGCATCGACCTTGTCTCCTGCAAGCTCGACCTGATCGAGACGGCGCTTTCGCGCGGCATCCCCATCCTCTCCGCGCTCGGCACGGGCAACAAGCTTGATCCCTCGCAGCTTCGGATCACGGATATTTCCAAGACCTACGGCTGCCCGCTCGCGCGCGTGATGCGAAAGGAACTCAAGGCGCGCGGCATTCTGCACACACGCGTGCTTTTCTCGCCTGAGCTGCCCGCCGCGACGGAGCAGCGGGAGGCGCCCCCGCCCGGACGCCGCAGCGTTCCGGCAAGCCTCACTTGGGTCCCCGGCTGCGGCGGACTGATGATGGGCGGCGAAGCCGTACTCGACCTTGTGCGCCGCGCAAAGGAGGAAGCCAAATGATGCTGCTGGGAAGCCTTGTCAATATGCTCGCCATTTTCGCGGGCTGCTTTGTGGGCGTGATGCTTGGGCGGTTCATTCCGGAGCGCTTCAACTCCGCCATTGAAAAAGGCATTGCCCTGTGCGTGCTTTACATCGGTGTGGACGGAATGCTCGCGGGCAGCAAAACGCTCGTCGCCATTCTCTCCATGGTACTCGGCGTCATTGTCGGCGAGCTGCTCGACCTCGACGGGCGCATCCACGCGCTCGGCGACTGGGTGGAAAGGCGCTTTGCGAAAAAGCAGTCGAAAACCTCCGTCTCCGAGGGCTTCGTGAACGCCTCTCTCCTTTTCTGCGTGGGCGCGATGGCCATTATGGGCGCGCTGGACTCCGGGCTCACCGGCGACCATGCAACGCTCTACGCCAAATCCACGCTCGACGGCATCACCTCCATCGTCTACGGCTCGACCATGGGCGTAGGCGTGGCGCTCTCGGGCGTCGCGGTGTTTCTCTATCAGGGGCTTATCACGCTCTGCGCGTCGTTCATCGCGCCGTTTTTGAGCGATGTCGTCATCGCGGAGATGAAATGCGTCGGCTCACTACTCATCGTCGGTCTGAGCTTCAATATGCTCGGCATGACGAAGATCAAGGTGATGAACTATGTTCCCGCCGTGTTCTTCCCGATTTTGCTTTGCACCTTTATGTGAATAGCTGTAAAGGAACCCCGCCTGTCGACAGGCGGGGTTTTCTTATTTTGTTTTGCTTCGGCTCTGCCGCCAGCCGCGCCAGAGCGCTGCGGTGAGGACGAGGAGGACGACGAGGGCAAGGTTATTGAGCGAATCGAGCGTACCGCTCAGCGCGAGCTTCCATGTATAGCCCGTCAGGTCGCCATGTCCTGCATTCACGATGTACCGCACCCAGAGTGCAAGCGCCTGACGGATGCCGAGCTGCGCGAGCCAGCCGGCGGTGAGCAGCGCAATGCTCCTCCGCTCCCAGCGGAGTGTCAACGTGCGGTACGAGCGCAGCGTGCAGGCAACCAGCGCGAGTAGTGCCAGCGCGACCGACCAGCTCATCACAAGGCGCATGGGATTCAACCGGAACAGGCGCGAAAATGTCTGGAAGATATTTCCGGCAACGACGCCCGCGACAAAGCGCAGATACAGCTCTACCATCAGATACAGCGCCCACGCGCACCAAAGCCCCGTGCGCTGCCTCACCGTCAGGCAGATCGCACCGCAGGCAAACAGCGGCAGCGCCAGTATAAAGCCGGCGAGCGTTCCGGCGAAGAGCATGATGAGTATCCCGATCAGCGCGCCGAAGCACAGCAGGACCGTGCCGACGACCTTCCGCGTTTCCCGCGGAGCGGGCACGGCGGCGGTATAAGCACCCGTCCTTTCTGTCGAGGCGGCCTCCGCGCTCTCCTTGTCCGACGCTTCGCCGCGCGCGGTCTCCGGCTGTGCGCTCTCCCCTTTCACCAGCTCGTCGAGCGTCACACCGAACAGCTCCGCGAGCCGCAGGAGCTTATCCAACTCCGGAATGCTGGCGTCCGTCTCCCACTTGCTCACCGACTGGCGGCTGACCTCCAGCGCGTCGGCAAGGTCGCCCTGCGATAAGCTTTTCTGTGCGCGCAGCCGCGCGATGTTCTGTCCAAGTGTCATAGGCGTACTCCTTTGCTTTGATGCTCTCAGTATAGCGAAAGACCGCGGAAAAGTCCACCAAGCGGGCTTGAAAATTTAGCAACCAGCGGTTGGCAGCCGCTGGTTTTCGCCTTCTTTACGCGATATGCACAAAATCCTTGCAGCTTTTTCTACGAAATCAGCAATTCCTCTTTTGTTCGATTTTCACAAATTTTTGTGCCTATTTTTCCTGCTTTTCTGTATTTTTGTTGACGAAATTGGTCAAATCTGGTAAACTGTCCATATCCTGTGTGATAAATGTGATATTGGAGGGCTTTCTATGCGGGATCTCAGGCATCTGATCTACTTTGAAAACCTGCTGCAAGAGGCGAACAACGACCTGGTCAAGCAGGCCAAGGACGAGGGCAGGCTCGCGCTCGGCTACACCTGCTACTTCATGCCCGAAGTGCTGCTCGACCTGCCCGGCTGCTTCTCGTCGCGTCTGCGCGCCCCGCGCTGCACCTCGCCCGACATGGCGACGTACTATATGTCCGCGCGCACCTGCCACTACGGGCGCAGCCTGCTTGAGCGCGCGCTCGAAGGCGGCTTCAACTACCTCGACGCCCAACTCGCTACCGAGACCTGCACGGTCACCTGCCGTTTTCAAGAGCATCTTCAGCGTATGCCGGATGTTATCAACAACCCGCGCTTCCGGTGCGAGTTCACCGATGTGCCGTTCAAGAAAACGGAGAACAGCATCGAGCATTACGAGGCGCAGCTTCAAAAGCACGTTCTTGACTTCCTGCACGAGAACTACGGCGTGGACACCTCGGACGAGGCGCTGCTCAAGTCCATTGAGGAGCATAACGAGATCTGCCGCCTTGTGCGCGCTATCGGCGATTTTCGCAAGCTTGACCGCCCCACCATCACGGGCTATGAGTTCCATGTCATCACGCTGGTGACGATGGTCTGCCCGAAGTACCTCATCGTCGATAAGCTGCGCGAGACGCTTGAGGAGCTTAAGACCCGCGAGCCGGACGCCAAGCCCGCCTACCGCTGCAAGGTCGTGCTGGCCGGCAGCGAGAACGACGACCCCGACTTCACCAAGCTCATCGAGAGCTGCGGCGCGCTCGTCGTGGCCGACCGCTATTGCTACGGCGCGGTCGAGGCCCGCGAGCCGATTGAGGTCCGCGCGGGCGAGACCCCGCTGCGCGCCATTGCCCGCCATTATCTGCTCACGAGCAACTGCACCCGCTTCATGGAACAGGCCGAGATGCGCCGCCGCAAGCAGTTCATCGCCGATCTCGCCAAGGAATACCACGCCGACGGCGTGATCGTGGCGAGCAACAAGTTCTGCGAATACTGGAGTTACGAGCGCGTCATTGACACCGTGGTCCTTCAGCGCGATTTCGGTCTGCCGGTCTGCTCCATCGAGAAGGAATACATCAACGCCGCGTCCGGCCAGCTCCGCACCCGCTTCCAGGCCTTTGTGGAGAGCGTTGAGATCAAAAAGCTGCAGGAGGGGAAGAAGTAATGGGATTCAAACTGCCGAAGCTGAAAAAGCCCGAATTCAAAAAGCCGGAGCCGCCGCGCGATGTGGACTATAAAAAGCTCGCGCGCGACTTCTGGTACGGCAAGCCCCACGGCGAACGCCGTCTCGGCGACCTGTACGAACCGAAGACCGGTCTTTACAAGCACCGCGAATGGCGCGGCGTGAAGGACACATTCTACTACTTCCACAATGTCTGGCTGTACAACTACGGCATGATGGTCTATGACATCATGCGCTACGGCGGCCCCGTCACCTTTGCCAAGGGTCTGTGGCGCTACCGCTGGATGGGGCAGACCTATCTGCCTGTGCTTCATTGGTTCGACCGCGGCATGGAGGGTCTGCGCGGCGAGGCGCTGCGCGCCTGCCCATGGCATTACCGCGGCATGGTCAACGCCACCATCTATCAGTTCATGCTGATGTTCCGCAACGACCTGACCATCAACGGCGAAAAGGCCCGCGCCAAGCACGACAAATGCATGGCGCACGATGAGACCGTCTGGGGCGGCATCTTCTACCCGTTCAGCAAGGAGGTCGAAAACACCTCTTTGCAGATGGTCCCCTATTTCGTCACCTGCCATGTCAACAACCACACCGTCCTCAACTACATCGACGCCATCCAGTCCATCGGTCTGCCTGGTGACCCCTGCCCGATGTGTCAGGCGGAGGCGGGTCTGTTCGTCCTCGACGATATGCCCGACTACTACAAGGCGGTCATCACCTCCAACGAGGCCTGCGACGGCTCCGTCGCCACCTCCATCATTCAGGACTGGCTGATGAACAAGCCGCTCTTTGCCATGCCGCAGCCCATGCAGTTCGACGATCCCCTTGTGCAGAAGCATTGCCAAAAGGAGATCGAGGAGGCGTGGAAGTTCATCGAGGAGCAGACCGGCGTTCCATTTGACTATGAGCAGCTCTGCAAGCGTCTCGAGAGTCAGAACGCGCTCCAGCGCTTTGAGTGGGAGAAGTGGGACGTTGCCGCGCGCACGAACAGCTATCCCATCAACGGCGTATCGCAGGCGCTCTACCGCATCTACCAGTCCCAGTTCGGCGATCTTCCCATCTGGCACGAGGTGGACAAGAAGGTTGAGAAGATCCTCTACAAGTGCGTGGAGAAGAAGCTCGACACCTTCCCCATGACGCGCCATCGCGTGATCGCTTGGTCCTGCGCGCCGCTGTATTACTCCAACTGGTGTACCTGGGCGTACAACTGCTGGGGGCTGAACACCATCATCAACATGGACTCGCTGATGTTCGACATGACCCTGCGGACCGACAGCTACGAACACACGCTCGAGGACATGGCCACCTATCACGAGTGGGCGCCCATGCGCCGCATGGCCGTCGGCGGTATGCACCATATCTTCGAGCTCTGGGAAAATATGGAGCGCTTCAACTGCGACATGGTCATGATGTACGACCAGCTCCAATGCAAGGGCATGCAGGGCGTACACGGCCTCTTTGAGGACGAGTTCCGCAAGCGCAATATCCACGCTATCTGGATGCCGCACGCGCTGCCCGACAAGCGCGTGGTCTCCCGCGCGGAGATTCGCAAGATCATCAACGACTACATGACCACCGTCATGCACGAGGAGCCGATCGACCCCTCGCTGCTCGACTTCGACGACAGCGACAGCTGGTAAGCAAGGAGGGAAACCGCTATGAAATGTATCTGCAAGCGCAAGGCCGGAAAGGAAAAGAAGGGCTGCTGCCTTCTTCACTTTCTTGGAAGCCTGTTCAAGCTTTGGTGGAAGCTTTTCCGGATCGTACTGAAGGTCATCGGCAAGCTCGCCGCCATTCTCGCCCCCCTCTATGCCGTTTTGTTCGCCGTGTTCTATTTCGATCTCGACGGCAAGCTGCTCTACTATGTGGTCGAGCCGTTCCTCTGCAAGCACTACGACAAGATAGAACGCAAGAACCCGCTCGAGCAGCCCTATGACATGATGCAGTAAAGCGCATAAGGAAAGCCGGACGGCACGCCGTCCGGCTTTTTTCTATTCCATAATGTACGGCAGCGCCTGTACGCAGAAGCGCTCCATGTCCACATGGCTCTCGTCCAAAAATTCCACGCCCTCGCCTTTCAGCAGCTCCACCTGACGGTTCGCACCGCCGAAGGCAAAGGCGGACGACACCTCGCCGTCGCGCTTGACCACGCGATGGCACGGAATAACGCCCGGTTCCGGGTTGTCATGCAGCGCGTAGCCCACCACGCGCGAGAGCCGCGGGTTACCGATGGCGCGGGCGATCTGCCCATAGGTCGCAACGCTGCCGCGCGGAATGAGCCGCACCGCAGCGTAAACTCTCTCAAAGGTCGTCATGTGTTTCCTTTCTCTTTTTTCAGCAGGGTCGGAACGTCCAGCTCCATGATGAGCAGGCTCACGAGCATCAGCGACGCGCCGAGATAGCCGCGCGCCGTCAGGCGCTCGCGGAGCAGGAAATAGGCGAACACGGCAGAAAATACCGGCTCAAGCGTGAAGATCAGGCTCGCATGGCTCGCCGTGGTGAACTGCTGCTCAACGCTTTGAATGACAAAACAGACGCCCGAACAGAACACGCCGAGGAACAGCGCCGCCGCCCAGACTTCGGGCGATCGCGGGAAGCCCGGTGTCTCCAGAATAAACGACAGCACGAGCATCACCATGCCAACCACCGCCGTCTGCAGGACGCCGAGGGCGATGGGGTCGACCTCCGGTCTGGCGACCGCCCGCTCCGTTACCATCAGGTCTACGGCGTAAAAGGTCGGCACAAGCAGGCAGATGACATCGCCCAGCGCAGGACGCAGCGCCTCGTTGAGCGTCAGGAGCGCCATACCCACTACGCACACCGCCAGAGCGCATCCAAGCTTGCGGTCCGGCCGCTTTCGATAAACGACGAATTCAAAGAGCGGGGTAAAAAGGACGGTCATTGCGCCGATAAATCCGGCGTTTGACACGCTGGTATACAGAACGCCGTAAGTCGCGCCGAGATAGATGGCGACGAGCGACAGACCGACGAGAACGCTGTACCTCCATGTTTCGCGGCTCGCGCCCAACACCCGCTTGTGAAACACCGCGCCGAGTACGACAAAGGCAGAGAGAAAGCGGAAGGCGTTGAGCGTCAGCGGCTGCAGGTCTTCCAGACAAATGGCGATGAGACAGTTGGAAACGCCCCAAAAGCCGGTAGCCAGCACCAGCATCATATCGGCTTTTCTTTGACGGTCCATATAAGTCCCTCCCGTTTCGTCGAAAAGCGTCCGCCGTGCGGATGACGGACTGATTTTATCATAAAATTTATGCAAGAGCAACCCCCGCGCCGAAAGAAGGAGAGCCGGACGGCTCTCCCTCACTTCTTATTTCTCATGCCGAAATGCAGCTCGCGCATTCCCTCCACCTCGTCGCACACAGGCTTGAGCGAGCAGCTGCCGCAGTCGGTCGGAATGCCCTCCAGAATGTGCGTAAGGGTCTTGGTGATGGCGTCCACCTGCTTCGCCGTTTTCGCCAGCTCCGCAACGACCGCCCGATCCGTGAGAAACACGATCTGCGCGCGGCGGATATGCATGTTCTGCTTATACCGCGCGAGATAAGCGTTTCCAAGACGGCGGAAGTCAATACCTTCGCGCAGCGCGGCGCGGCTCACGCGCACCTGCTCGCGGTTGCTCTCAGCGCTGGTACGCACCATGTAGCCCTTCGGGAACACATGGTATTTCACGAACTCCATGTCGCGGATGGCGGAAAAGGCTTCCTCCTCCGTGCCGATGTCGTCCACCAGAAGAAAGACGAGACGCGCAAAGCTGACATCGCCGGTCAGCTGCGGAAGGTCGGGTCCGTAGAGCAGCACCTCGTCGCGGGGGACGAGCGCCTCGTCCCCCGTCACGCAGGTGAAGTTTGCCGAAGCCTTGCCGCTGCCGCCCAACTCAAACGCCGCGTCGCGCAGCATGACCAGCTCGCTCGCGCCGGTATCGGGCCAGAGCGCGGCGGGGTCAAAGTCCCAGCGGCGGGGCAGGCTGCCCGCCAGCGCCGCGCGCGTGGACTCGATGATGTGGTTATAAAGCTCCATCGTCAGAACTTGATGTCGGCCTTCTTACGGTCGAAGATCTTGTTGACCTGAATGTAGCACCAGCCAAGCAGCTTCTGGTCAAGGTTCCAGAAGTAGACCACGAACAGCACGCCGATGACGACCGAGAGAATGGACGCGAGCTTGAGAATGAACTTGAACAGATTTTTCATCGAAAACCTCCTGTTTTCCGCTTACGCCTTGGCCATACCCTTCTGGCGTGCATACTCCGCCGCGCCGAGCGCGCCCATCAGCTGGGGGTCGGTCTTGAGGTCGATGACCTTGAGCTTGAGTACGCGCTCGATGGCCTGCTTGAGACCCGCGTTCTTCGCGCAGCCTCCGGTGAGCGTGATGGAGTCCACCGCGCCCGCCTTCTTCGCCATGACGAAGCAGCGCTTGGCGACCGCCATCTGGATGCCCGCGGCGATCTCGTCCATGGGCTTGCCCTCGCCGACGAGGGTGATGACCTCGCTCTCGGCGAAAACGGTACACTGCGCGGTGATGGGAATGACATTCTTCGCCGTCAGGGACAGCTGAGAAAACTCGGGCAGCGACATTTCGAAGCTGCGCGCCATGGCCTCGTAGAAGCGGCCGGTACCGGCGGCGCACTTGTCGTTCATGGCGAAGTTCTTCACCGTGCCGTCGGTGTCGATGGAAATGCCCTTGACGTCCTGACCGCCGATGTCGATGATGGCCTTGACGCTGGGATCGGTAACGTGGACGCCCATGGCATGGCAGGAGATCTCGGAGATGTTCTCGTCCGCGAACGGGACCTTGTTGCGGCCGTAGCCCGTGCCGATGAGGTAGCCCAGCTCCTCAGAGGAAGAAAGGCCGACCTTGCCGAGGACCTCTTCCATCGCAAGCTTCGCGGAAACTTCGGAGTTGATCTTGCTGCGGATGGTGGTATCCGCGCAGATCTTGCCCGTCTCGTCCAGAATGACCGCCTTGGTGTAGGTGGAGCCAACATCGCAGCCGCCGTAATATTTCATGGTATTTTCTCCTTCAAATATCAATTATTTCCGAATGGTTTTACACACTTACATACAATTTTCGTCGTCGAAGTCGCACAGCGTCGGGTCGATCGGCTCGGCGCGCATGACCGTACGCATATATTCGTTGACCTTGTCGCGCATGGTCTTGCGGGATACGGTGCGCGGGTCCATCAGATCGTGTTCGATCCAGATCATGTGGTAGCCGCGTTCGCGGCCCTGCTCGTCGAGAATGCCCTGCACGGTCGCCATGTTCTTGCAGGCGACATTCTGATACATGATGATGATATTGGCGTTCCACGCCTCGCACTGACGCCACAGCTCGTCCACGACATTCTGGTAGCCGCCGTTCGTGTGGCGGCGCATAACCATGCGCTCGTACAGACGGGCGAGGTCGCGCAGCGCCTCCTCCTTGTCCTCGGTCTCGAGGGGCTTGGTGAAGTTAAGGCTCTCCATCTCCACGAGAATGTCGATGCCCCAGCAGTTCGCCAGCCAGTTGGAGAAGTTCGCGTAGTAGTGCGCGGGGCAGGACCACACGATGCCGCGGTACTTCATCTTGCCGGGCCACGCCTCCTCCTTGCGCTCGTAAGCCTTGAGGAGAATTTTGTTGACCTTCTGACAGGTCTTGACGACGCGCGGGTCGATGCCGCCGTCCATCTCGTAGTTCCACTTGCGGAACAGCTCGTAGCACGGACCGATGATCTGCGGATGCGCGGTCTTATTGACTTCCCACTTTTCCAGCTCGAAGCCGGTCTCCATGTTGAAGCGCTTCATTGCGGCGAAATACGCGTCCCAGTTCCACTTCGCGCCGGTCCGCTCCTCGATAAATCTGATGCAATGGCGGATGTCCTCCGCGCCCATCTGTACGGTCTCCTCGTCCTCGTAGCGCACGGGGAAGCACAGGTGGAATACCGGCAGGTCGGGGAAGCGCCGGGCGACATAGCTTGAAGCCATGGTCGAACCGTCGCAGGGCATGGAGCTGGAGATGAAGCACGAACCCATGTGGGGCAGCGCGTCGATGACGAGCGCACCGCACTCGCTCGACGGCACGGGGCAGGTGTCTGCGGGGAGGCCAAAGGACTCCACCGCGTCGATGTACGGCACGCAGGTGAGCTGGTCGATCTCGCTGACCAGAAACACCGCGAAGAGCTGGTACGGAATGCCGATCAGGTCGGGGAAGCCCGCCATGATCTGACCCATGGTCATTTCGTCGAACAGAACGACCTTCTTGTTCAGCTCCTCGCTGTTGCCGTTCTTGCGGTCGCCCTTGGCCTGCAGGACAAGGTTCTCGGCCACATAGCGGAAAATGTCGTAGATCATCAGGTGGCTCATACGCAGGGCGCTGCCGCGCTGACCCATGATGTTCTTATCCATAAAGCCGACGCAACACATATAGGAGATCATCCAACGGTAATGCAGCGTCATGTTCAGCGCGGGGACAAGGTCCTTGGAGAATGTGCCGAGGAGCATTCCCCACATACGCAGCCACTCGTAGAAGTCGTAGGCCGTGTCGCCCACGCCGCGCCACTCGCGGCGGACGGTCGCCATGTCGCCCTTGCGGTAAAGCTTGCCGAGCCGCTTTTCGCCGTGGAGCAGCAGTTCGAGCCGTTCCTCCTTCGTCATGGCGGCGACGGCCTTCGCCTCGCTCTTCACGCGCTCGACATTTGAGATGGCATGGTCCTTCTGGCGGGCGAGGAAGGCGTTCCAGTCGGTTTCCTTGAAAAGTTCGAGCGCGATGCCGCCGAACTCCTTCATATTCTCAAGCTGCGCCTTCCAGTCCATCTTGTCCTTCGCGCGGAAGAACTTGGGGTTCGGAAATTTCATCTTTGCCATCACTTCTGCCCTCCGTTCTTATGGATGCGCTTGATCTCAAGCGACTCGACGAAGGCCTGCACGCGGGTGCGGAGCTGGCCGGAATTGCCGTTGTTGTACAGCCGGTCAATGGAAAGGACGGGCCAACCGTACTCGTCGGCCATGATGTGGCTGACGAGCGCGCGCTCGAAGCCCCAGTAATCGCAGTACTTCATCTGCTCGTAGATGATGCCGTCGGCGTGGTACTCGCGGGCGAGGCGATCCGCCGTCTCGCGGCGCTGGAGCACCTTGTCGTCGGCGATATAGCGCGCACACTCGGAATGCTTCATGATGTGCAGGCAGACCTGCGTGAGCGCGTCCTCGTCGTCGCGCAGCTCGATGACCTCGCGGCCAGGCGTGGAGCCGAAGCAATAGCGGTCGGACACGACCAGCGCGCCGCAGCTTTCGATGAGCTTAGTGAGGTTCGGATCGTCGATCTCGCTGCCGACGATGGCGACGCGGGCGCGGAACGGACTCTTCTCGTCCGGCTCGCGGCTTTTGATCTCCTCCAGCGTTTCGCGCAGGTAGGGGAGAATGAGGCGCTTCGGGCAGGCAAAGCTCACGAGGTTGAGGATATGGAACTCATAGCCCGTGACGACGGGATTTTCCGCCTTACGCAGCTCGCCGATCTCGCTGATGATGCGGCAGACCTCGTTATGCTCCTCCACCGCCTTGCGGATCGCGGCGTCGGAGGTATCCACGCCGTAGACCTCGGTCAGGCGGTCGAGTACGCGCAGGCGCATCTGCTTGACATAGGACGCGAGCGTGTAATCCTCGATCTTATAGGGAATGTCGCAATGCGTGACGAAAAATTCCGGCTTGGCGTTCATCTGCAATATCTCAAAATGCTCCATCGCGCGGTTCATCATCGAGCAGGCGTCCACGCCCGCCAGCGCATCGAGAAACTGGTAGCCGCCCTCGATGCCGCGCTCGACCAGCGCGCGGGCAAATTCGCAGGTATAATTGGACATATAGTATGTCGCAATGTCCAGCGAGCCGGTCCGCGGCGCGCGCAGGCGCACCGAGAAGCAGTTGCCGACATTGAGCAATGGCTCCGGCATATGGTAGCAGGTATAGCCGACGGCAAGGCCGCCCTCGGCTTTCGCCTGCTCCACAAGCTCGTTGTCGGCGTTGTCCAGAAGGCTCTCAAAGTAGATCAGATGCTTCAGGTCTTTCAAACAACACACCTCTTTTCAAAATTTCTCCCTAAAGAAGCTCTATCTTGCGGAGCGCCTCGCGCGCTCCCCGGATCATGTTGGAGTTTTCGTCAAGGTCAAAAACGGTCTTGCCCTCCATGTCGTTGCGCGCCTGCTGCGCGTCCGGCTCGACGACCGCGAGCAGCGGGGCGGGAAATGCCGCGTCCGCCGTCAGCTCCGGCCGCGTCGCGCGGTTGACGATCACGCCGCAGCGCTCGTACATCACCAACTCGTCCGCCACCTGCTTGACGGTCTCGATCACCTGGCGCCCCTTGCGGCTCTGGTCCGTGATGAGCAGCAGGTGCGTCACCTTTTCCATCACGCGGCGGTTGACCTGCTCGATGCCGGCCTCGCCGTCGATGACCACATAATCGAAGTCCTGCGCGAGCAGGGAGATGACCTGCTTGAGATAGCCGTTGACCGTGCAGTAGCAGCCTGCCGTTTCGGGCCGCCCAATGGCGAGGAAGGCAAAGCCGCGCTCCTCCGCCATCGCGTCGAACAGGCGAAAGCGTGCTTCGGAAAACAGCTCGTCGGCGGCATTTTTCGTCGTGCCGGAGGCCATGGAGCGGCGAATATCGTCAAGCGTTTCGCGCACCTCGATCCCCAGCGCGGTGGCAAGTCCCACCGCGGGATCCGCGTCGATGGCAAGCAGTCGCGCGTCGGGATACCGCTCCGTCAACACACGGACGACCGCCGCGCTCAGCGATGTCTTTCCGACGCCGCCCTTACCCGCCACCGCAATGATCTTCGCCTGCGCCATCGTCTGTCTTCATCTCCTGATTTTTAGGCATATTTCACTTTTTGTATCGTACCATACATTTTGTCGATTTACAACAACATTTTCGCCTTTCCTGCCGAAATTTTGTTTTTCTTGTTGCTTTTCGGCGCTTTTCATGCTATAGTATACTTAATGTTTTGTATCGTCGTACTGCGCGCCGTGTGATGCGCGGGTACCCTATTTCAGGAAGTGAGGAAATCGTCTATGAAAACTGATGCATTGGTCCAGCAGCTCGTCAACAGCTATGGCAACTGGTTCCAGACCAATTCCTGCAACTGCGCGGGTGGAGCCGCCCGCATGACGAAGGAGCTGTATCCCTACGATACGCTCTTCTCCCCCATCCAGATCAACAAACTCAAGGTGAAAAACCGCCTTGTCATGGCTCCCATGGGCAACTGCCAGATGGCCGAGGAGACCGGCCGGCCCAACGACAAGATGCTTCAGTATTTCTTTGCCCGCGCCGAGGGCGGCGTCGGCCTGCTGACCACGGGCCTGATCCCCATCAGCCACCATATCGACTCCACCGTGACGGAAAAGGGCAACTTCTCCTACTTCCCCCGCATTGACGGCACGCGCACCAACCACATGGGCTGGCGCGATCTGGCGCAGGGCGTCCACGCCCGCGGCAGCCGCATCTTTATTCAGCTCACGCCCGGCCTCGGCCGCGTCGGCGCGCCAACCTGCCTGCTGAACAAATATCAGCTGCCCGTCTCCGCCTCCGTCAACCCCAACTTCTATCTGCCCGAGGTCCCCTGCCGTCCGCTCATCGACTTTGAGTGCGACCGAATCATCCGCAACGCCGGTCAGGCCGCGCTGGACGCAAAGGTCATGGGGATGGACGGCGTGTATCTGCACGGTCACGAGGGCTACCTCCTCGATCAGCTCACCTCTCCCGCCTTCAACCGCCGCAAGGCCGGTAAGTACGCCGACTGGCAGCGCTTCGGCATTGATCTCATCAAGCAGATCCGCAAGCGCGTCGGCCCCTATTTCCCCATCATGTACCGCATCGACCTCTCCCTCGCCCTTAACGAGACCTACGGCGAGCGCATGGACAAGGTCAAGAGCCTCAAGAATTTCCAGAACGGCCGCTCCATTGCCGACACGCTGGATTACATGGAAAACCTCGTCAAGGCAGGCGTCGATATGTTCGATGTGGACCTCGGCTGCTACGACAACTGGTGGCTGCCGCACCCGCCTGCGGGCATGCCCGCCGGCTGCTTCCTCGATGTCAGCAAGGTCGCCAAGGAATACTTCGCCGCGCGCGGCGTGAAGTCCAATGTCGGCATTTCCGTTCCCATCGTCGCCGTCGGTAAGCTCGGCTACCCCGACCTCGCGGAGCAGGCGCTGCGCGACGGCAAGTGCGACATGGTCATGCTCGGCCGTCCTGTCCTCGCGGACCCCGACTGGTGCAACAAGGCCTACGCCGGCAAGGTCGAGGATATTCGCCCGTGCATCGGCTGTCAGGAGGGCTGCGTCAACGAATTCGTCGAGGGCGGTCATCCCCAGTGCGCCGTCAACCCGCGCACCGGCTTTGAGGATGTCATGCCCAAGAAGTTCCCGAAGGCGGAGAAGGCCAAGCGTATCGCCGTCATCGGCGGCGGCAGCGCCGGTATGAACTTTGCCCTCGTCGCCGCGGACCGCGGCCACAAGGTCGAGATCTACGAAAAGTCCGACCGTCTGGGCGGCAAGCTTTGGCCCGCCTCCCGCCCGATGGTGAAGTTCGACATGATGAACTACACCGAATGGCTCATCACGCAGGTCGAAAAGGCCAAGGGCATCAAGGTCAAGCTCAACACCGAGGTCGATAACGACTTCCTCAAGAAGGAGGGCTTCGACGCGGTCGTGTTCGCCGTCGGCGCCTACGGCAGCGGTAAGCTGCCCCCCATCCCCGGCATTCAGGACGCCAAGGTCGTGGACGGCGTAGACCTGCTCAACAAGCCCGAGCTGCTCGGCGAGGCCAAGCGCGTTGTCGTCATCGGCGGCGGCAGCGTCGGCATGGAGACCGCCTACTGGCTGCAGTATGAGAAAAACTGCAAGGTCACGGTCGTTGAAATGCTCAAGTACATGATGGACGGCGCCTGCACCGCGAACCGCGGCCACCTTATCCACTACTTCGAGAAGGCGGGCGGCAAGCTCATCAACTGTGCCAAGGTCGTCGGCTTCGGTGAGAACAACGCCGTCAAGATCGAACGCAACATCTCCAAGGGCGTACCCGATCCGTACTGCACCTGGACGCCTGTGATCCCCAAGAATATCGACAATCCTCTCGCGCCCAAGATGGGTCCCGAGAGCCTTATCGAGTCTCTCCCCAGCGACCTCGTCGTGCTGTGCATGGGCCGCGCCGCCAATCAGGATCCCTACTATGCCGCCGTCGAAGCGCATGTCGCGCCCGAGATCTACAACATCGGCGACTCTCTGCAGGCGGGCAACCTGCTCACCGGCAACCGCGCCGCGTGGAGTACCGCCGCTCTCGTGTGAGCTTCCTCGGAAAAGAAGAAAATTGCTCTCTGTGCAGAATACCGGCAGCCCTTGCGGGCTGCCGGTATTCACATGGTGCGGAGGTGTGCGCGGCGTGTCCCGAATTCGTCCGCAGAGAATAAAGCCGCCCGAACCGCGCAAAAAAGCGGCAGCTCCTGAGAGCTGCCGCTTTTTCAAACGGTTGGGTGAAATTACTTGATCTCGACCTTCGCGCCGGACTCTTCGAGCTGCTTCTTGAGCGCCTCGGCATCGTCCTTGGAAACGCCTTCCTTGACGGCCTTGGGAGCGGACTCGACGAAAGCCTTGGCCTCGGCCAGGCCCAGACCGGTGAGTTCGCGGACGATCTTAATGACCTTGATCTTGGCGGCGGCGTCGAAACCGGCGAGGATGACGTCGAACTCGGTCTTCTCCTCGGCAGCGGGAGCGGCAGCGCCGGCAGCGGGAGCGGCCATGGCGGCGGCGGAAACGCCGAACTCTTCCTCGAGCGCGTGGACGAGCTCAGAGAGCTCCAGAACGGTAAGGCCCTTGATCTCTTCGATCATAGCAGTGATCTTTTCAGACATTGTAATATCCTCCTGATTTAGATTGTTGTTTGTTTTTGTTGTGTGGTTCCGAATCACTCGGCAGCGGCTTCGGCCGCCTCAGCGGGAGCGCCGACCTTCTCAGCGATCTGCTTGAGGACGCAGGCAAGGCTGGTGATGGGCGCGAGCATCGTGCCGAGTACCTGAGCCTGCAGGACAGGCAGCGCGGGGATCGCGGCGAGAGCATTGATGGTGGCCATATCGACGACCTTGCCATCCATGAAGCCGCCCTTGATCTCGAACTTGCCGTTGAGCTTCTTGGCGTAGTCGGCGATGACACGGGCGGGAGCGACAGGGTCGCTCGCAACCGCGAGAGCCGTGGTGCCGTTGAGCTGCTCATCAAGCTCATTGAGACCGACATTGTTGAAAGCAAAGCGAAGGAGCGTGTTCTTGACGACGGCATAATCAACTTCGTTCTTGCGGCACTCGGCGCGGAGAGCAGTGTCCTCAGCGACGGTGATGCCCTTGTAGTCGACGATGATACCGGCGGCAGCGCCCTGCAGCTTCTCGGTCAGAGAGGCCACGATCGCCTGCTTTTCAGACAGGACTTTTGCGTTAGGCATTCTTGT